>CAZKYN010000010.1:0-25578 GCA_964556675.1 uncultured Syntrophaceae bacterium | reverse complement strand
CCATTTCCTGGGGGACCTGGAGCGGGGCGTCGTCTGGGAGGAAATCATGATCTACCTCCCCTCCCGGATAAACCTCCTGATGCTGTCCGCCACGATCGGCAACGGCTACGAGATAGCGTCCTGGCTCAGCTCAATCCGCGATAAGGAGTGCATCGTTGTGGAAGAGACCCGGCGGCCCGTCCCGCTTTATCCGCTGTTCCTGCACCCGACCGGAAAAATGATGCCCTTCCTTGTCAGGCAGAGGCTTTACGGCAAGGTGGAGGCATATATCCAGAAGAACTCGCACCGCCCCGGCCGGCGCTCTAAAGCCTTGAAGACGCCCTCCTTTTCGGACATAATTTCTGTCCTGAGGGAATTCAATCTCCTGCCCGCGATCTTTTTCCTGAAATCGCGGTCCGACTGCAACGCGGCCCTGCGGGAGTGCCGCCCGGGTGATTTCGACCCCGACGAGGACTTTGACCGCGATCTCCACGAGCTGCTTGAAAAGGCCCCCTTCCTGGAAGAGCACCGGCAATTGCCGGCCCTGCGAAACTGCCGGGTTGCGGCGCACCATGGAGGGCAGCTCCCGGCATGGAAATTCCTGGTTGAGGAAATGATGAAGAAAGGCCACCTCGATGCCATCTTTGCGACATCGACCGTTGCAGCGGGCGTGAATTTCCCGGCCCGCACGATCGTGCTCTTCAATTCCGACCAGTTCAACGGGCACGAGTTCCTGCCCCTGAATGCTACCGGCTTTCACCAGATGACCGGCAGGTCGGGAAGGCGCGGCAAGGACAAGATCGGCTTCCTCCTTAATATCCCGGGAAGGAACATGGACCTCAATTACGTCCGCAAGCTCCTTTCCATGAAGCCGGAAGAGATCACAAGCCGCATCCGCAACGACTTCTCGATGGTGCTCAACCTGCTGCTCGCGTATCGCCCCGAGGACGTGCGCGATATCTTCGAGCGTTCGCTCGCAGCCTATCAGAAATCGGTCCGCAAGAAGGAATCGGACTCGGACCGCCGCATCGGGGGCCCCGCCCTGTGGCGGGACTTCAAGCGCCATGTCGCGTTCCTGAAGATGGAGGGTTTCGTCGATGCCGATAACCGCCTGACCGAGGACGGCAAATGGGCCTCCAACCTCCGCCTCGACCAGCCTCTGCTCATCGCCGAGTGCCTCCGAAAGGGCGTTTTCCCGCGGGAGAACGACGCGCTCCTGGCGGCGCTCGTCGCGCCCTTTGTCACGGACCGCAACGAGGAAATTTACGTCAACAGACGCGAGCTGCCCCCCGAGCTTTATGACGCCTATAAGCGCATGATCTCCGTGACGGAGCCGATGGCCGAAAGGATGCAGGCCTCGGGGTTCCCGATAAACCCGCTGCCGCTGTGGACCTCCAAGGTCGTATACGAATGGGCGCGCGGGTGTGAATGGAATGAACTTATAGAGCGCAGCGGCATTGCCGAAGGCGACCTTGTCATGCTGATCTCCAGGACGGCCGACCACCTCAGACAGCTCTACTCGCTCAGGGACACCTACCCGGACACGGCGGCCCTGGCGCAAAAGGCCCGGGAAAACATCCTCCGGGAGCCGGTCGTCTTCGATTGATTTGCAGCTTGACTTTTCGGGCTGTGGCGGATATAAGCCCTTTTTCTCGCTTAGGCAATTCACATAATGTGCGTCCCCATCGTCTAGAGGCCTAGGACATCGGCCTTTCACGTCGACAACCCGAGTTCGAATCTCGGTGGGGACGCCAAATAAAACAAAGAGTTACGAATCACTTCGTAGCTCTTTTTTTATGGGTGGTACTTTTGGCTCTAGTTTAATTCATTGAGTATGGGTTCTTGTGCCTCAAGTCTGCTGATTGTTATTTGAGGTTCCCAAGTATTCTTCCCCTGAGATTAAGTCCCCGGACTTAAATAGAAGGCTTTAAACATCAATTCCACAGCATCACGAGCCTCAGATTCTAAAGCATCTCGATTAAGCCATTGCTGATCAACCGTCAAGGCCGGATTTTTCCGGACGCTTCGTGCTGTAAATCTTCGGTCCATCCTTCAGGCGCGAGTAATATCAAATCCTCGAAATCGAATGTGTAATATTTTGGCGACTCAGTAGCAATATCGAATTTTCCTGCGGCTTTCTATTTGCTTGCGCTGACTCAATGCACCCATTCCTATGTAACACAACTAGAGCTTCGCTCATGCTTCCGCTCCGAGCCCACCAAAAACATTCGGGAGCACGTCCGGGATATTCTTTCATAGGATGAACACCTATGGCGCTTTCGGATAGAATCCGATTGTTTAAACAAGTCCATTTAGTTAAAACCTCCCCCCTAAGGAAACTATCTTCTGCGAGATGAATCCTTACCTCCCAAAACACGGGTACCGCCAATGCCCGTGTTTTTTTTATTTCCGCTCGCCTGAAATCGAAATTAACTGCATTATCCTCTCTTGCCAAGTTCCTCCCCCCGCCTGAACAAAAAGCCCCTGCACAGTGGCATTGACGTATTTTCAGCAGCCGGATCAAAACTATCAATACAGCCCTGAGGATTCCGGGTATCCGCCATAACTTGTGCTTTATTGATGAATGTAAATAAATTTTATTTGCGGGATTCTGAAAAGGCCCGCCCTTCACGTATCACCCGCATGCCCAGGCATAAGATAACACAAATTCGGCAGGCCCTTGATTTCGTGAGGACTGGATTTGCGGCGATCAGGGTGCAGCTGCCGGAATCGCCGGCGTAGTATGCTTTACCGCCAAACCCGTAATTCAAAAACGGTCAGATCCGCAGCTTTTCGTTTGACCATTTATTTTCAGGATGGCAGCTTCGCAAACGTCAGCCCCAATCGTGCTCCCCGGAGTTATCAAGTCATTACCGGGGTAAGGATCGAGGAGTTTTTAATTTTTTGGCCAGGCACACGGCCGGAAGGGAAAGGAGGATTGTCATGCACGGCCTCCTGCCCGAATTAGGTATTTCAGTTTTAGCCGCACAGCTCTCGGTTTTGCGTTCCAATTTTTTCGCCAGCCCGTCATCCTAGCCCCCGGCGCAATTCCCCCGGGATGATCCGTTTCAGAGCTGCGTCGGCTTGCCGCTCCTCTGATCAATTGTCTTTAGAAATAATATGTCATTATGGTTTTCAATAATGCTTTCCATTTCTGCCTTGCTGTCCGGAGTGAGGCGGTCTGAATAATACCAGTCTACCGCAAGATAAAAGGTTTCGGCGGGTATGAAATATGAGCCGATCAGGTGGAATTTGGTTGATTCGAGGTTCTTGTTTATAATTTCAAATTCTTGTTTCATTAGTCATCTCCAAGCGGGACTCAAAAGGGCACAAAAGAAGAGGGATTCCGGTTTGCGCGGTTAAGTTATCCAGAATACTGTCCATCAAAAGCCTTGACTGAGGTGTGAGCATAAAACTCGAATGCCATCGACACGCGAGCGTGAACTTTGAAAACGGATGTATATCTTTTCCATACATATGAAAAGTGACGTCCTTGTCGTCTGTATTGAACAATTGAAAAGTTCCGCCAACCACTCTGAAGCCTCCTTTCGAACGAATAAATCAACGAACTCGTAAAGCGCTGATGGAGGCAACGATAGTGCGGAAAATTTGCGAAAGCAACGCGGTTTAGCAACGTTTAGTGACGGCGGTCACAAAATCCGCGGTTACCGGTTGAAAACCTCATTTTCAGCCCGGGATTCAATTTCGGCAAGTCAGAAAACGCGACACTTCAGGTATGGCAAACAGAAAAGAGGAAAACTCAAAGACACAGGGGGGAAACTGCCGAGACTGAGATCGGGCCGTAAATAAAGCGCCTTAAGGCTCCTTTCTGCTCACGGCTTTTCACACTATAAAAGCGGATCGAGCCGCTTTTTTATTTTGCTTTTGCCGGTTATATGAATTTTTACTCCGTAGATACTTCCAATCCGAGGTCCCGGATCATTTCGATATCGAGGGCGGTTTCCCGCCCCAGGGTCGTCAGATAATTCCCCGTCATCAAAGAGTTGCAGCCTGCGATCAGTCCCAGGGGCAGCAGCTGCCTCAGGTTCTTCTCCTTGCCGCCGCAAAGCTTGATGTCCCTGTCGGGCAGGATGAATCGGAAGAGCGCCAGCGTTACGAGGGTCTCAATGGGAGCCAAAGCTCCGGCATTCATCAGGGGCGTCCCGGCAACCGGGTTGAGGATATTCACGGGGACTGATTCCACTTTGAGTTCCCGGAGCAGGAATGCCATCTCCAGCCTTTGCGCCATGCTTTCCCCGAGGCCGATGATCCCCCCGGAGCAGACGCTCAGCCCGGCTCCCCTGGCGGCCATGACTGTCATTACATCGTCTTCATAGTCATGGGTCGTGCAGATCTCGCTGAAGTAACTTTTCGATGTCTCGAGGTTGTGGTGATATCTGAAGAGGCCGGCCTCCTTCAGTTCGGCGGCCCTTCTCCCGTCAATCATGCCCAGCGATGCGCAGGGGAGGACCCCCTTCGTCCGGATGCCCTCGACCGCCCTGAAGATCTCTTTCCATTCCCTGCCGCTGGAGATGCGGGTCCCGCTGGTAACTATGCCGAACATGCGGGCGCCTGCGTTCCCGGCCTGTTCGGCCAGCTCTATTATCTTTTCAGCCGACATCAGGGGATAAACCTGCGCATCGGTTTTCCAGTGGGCGGATTGGGCGCAGAACCGGCAGTCTTCGCCGCAGCGGCCGGATTTAGCGTTCACGATTCCGCACAGGGACACCGTATTCCCCTTGAAATGCCCGCGTATCTCGGATGCTGCGGACATCAGAAGGAACGGCTTCTTCAGGCCTGCCGCGGCAAGTTCCAGCGCCTCGGCAGTGCGTATCCCGCCGCCCCCCAAGATGTTCTGTTTCATGCTCAATATAAGACAATCAAGCTTATCCAATTCATCCATTGCCGACCCCGGTTTGGTTTCGATTTTATTGATTAAAGCCGTATCCTGTCGCGCATCTTCACTGTGACAAGGGAGGCCACGACGATTTTCACCACATCGCCGGGCACAAACGGCAGAACGCCGAGCACAAGGGCCTTGCCCAGCGGCAGCTTCGCGACCGCGAGTAATTGCAGGACGCCTGCGGAGTAGACGACCAGCAGTCCCGCCGTCATTGAGAAAGCAATCCAGGAAAACCCCGGCGCTTTTTTAAGCTTGACCAGCCTCCCGATCAGGTAAGCGCCAAGGACATAGCCGATGAGATAGCCTCCCGTAGGCCCCAGGAGGACGCCTATCCCCGCCTTGCCGCCCGAGAACACCGGCAGTCCGAGGCATCCCATAAAGATGTAGATAACCTGGCTAATGGCTCCCAGCGGGCCCCCAAGGAGCGCGGCCGCCAAGTTCATGAAGAGATTCGAAAGCACAATGGGGACCGGCTGCAGAGGGATGGAGATCATGGCCCCGAGGGCCGTAAGCGCAGCGAACAGGGAGGTGAAGACCATGCCCCTGGTTGACAGAGTTTCTTTCTTCATTGCCCGACTTTTCAAAATTGTTCTTGGAGCGGACTAAGTACCAGCTCGAAGCTTTATTGTCAACCTCGCTTTTTAAAGATGGTTGACATTAAACAGAGGCGATCCCACGATCGGTTCGGCCTCCAATTCATGATTATCTGCTTTGCCCGTAAATTTTTTTGCTTCCAACCCTTTTTGACCTTTTATTTTCATCCGCGATCCTGTATTTGCGAGACTATGAAAACAGCAATCACCGCTGTTGTTGTCCTGCTCTGTTTCGCAACCCGCGCTTATTCGTCGGAAATAGCGCCGTTCCGCACATATAATCAAAACCCCGTCATCCAGATATTCGGTTTGCCGGCGATCGGCGAGTCGAGAGTCCTCAAACAGGGCGGGAAGGAACTGGCCCTTGTCTTCGACCTCGCAAACAATTACGCCGACAACAGCTCCGGAGGCGAGCGCATAATCATCGACGGAGAAACCTGCCTTTTGAACCTCACAGGCCGCTACGGGCTCGGCGAGCGGTTCGAGGCCGGCTTCGAGCTTCCCTATATCTTCCAGAACGGCGGTTTCCTGGATTCGTTTATCCAGGACTACCACCGGACTTTCGGGTTCCCCAACGGCGGGCGCGACGAGGCTCCCAACGGGCGCTTGCTTTTCCAATATGAGCGCAACGGTTCGACTATCTTTCGGGTCAATAAGTGCAATTCCGGTATCGGGGACATCCGCCTGAACGCGGGACTCCAGCTTTACCGGAGCGAAGGCGGACACCCCCGCGCAATCGCCCTGCGCGCCGCTCTCAAGCTGCCCACCGGCGATGCCGACCAGCTGCGCGGCAGCGGGGGGACCGATTTTGCGCTATGGCTCACAGGCAGCCAGGGGTTCCAGACCCGGACGGGGCTCTGGGAGGTCTTCGGCGGCGCAGGGGCCCTGGGTATGACGGACGGAGATGTGATGCCCGGCCTCCAGCGCAATTCCGCCGCGTTCGGAAGCATCGGCGCGGGCTGGAAACCGCTTGCCTGGCTGGCCCTGAAGGTCCAGCTGGATGCGCAGACCGCGTTTTACAAGGACAGCGGCCTTGACGAGATCAGCTCCGCATCGGCCCAGGTCATCGCGGGCGGCTCAATTTTTTTCTCGGACAAACTCGCCCTCGAAGTCGGCATTTCCGAAGATTTTATCGTCAAGACCGCCCCCGACGTGGTGTTTCACTTTGCCCTGGGCTATAACTTTTAAAATTCATCAAATTTTCCGGTTTTCGGGCCCCGGGCAAACAATTCAAGGCAGGCTTATTTATTTCTTGATTTTAGCAGTTGTTTGTATCAAATTCGCTGCAAATACTTTTAATATATTAAGCATATTTTCATCTGTTTGCTACACTTGAAGTTTTCCCGAGCGTTTTCAGGGGTCGGCGTCTCGTTAGTGTATAGCCAAAAATCCAGCGTCTGAGAGGAGATTTTATGAACAGAGCATCTGCCCGGGGCATAATGACGATCGCATTGCTGACCTTATTCACACTGTCCTGCGGAGGCGGAGGCGGAGGAGGGGGCGGAGCCCCGGCTTCCGGAGGGGGCACTCCTCCTGCGATACCGGTCGCGAAATTCGCCTATGTGGTAAATTCCGCTGCTCTTAATGAGGTTTCACAGTATACGCTCACAGCCGGCGCACTCTCGGCCAATGGCGCCGTTAATGCCGGAAACGGGGCCCGATTTATCGCTGTCGACCCCGCAAGCAAGTACGTTTATGTTGTAAATGAAACGGCTGCAACAGTATCGAAATTTACTATCAACACCACTACCGGGGCGCTCTCCGGCCCGGTCAATGCAAATACCGGGACAAGCCCGAACTGCATCGCCATCGATCCGACGGGCCGATACGCCTATGTAACCAATGCCGGAGGTGACAACATCTCTCAATATACGGTCAGCAGCGTAGACGGCACACTCGCACCCAATGGGGCAACCCTGGCGGGAGGGGCCTTTCCCACTTCGGTTGCGGTCGACCCTTCGGGGAAGTACGTTTATGTGACTCTTTCCATTCCCAACAAAGTCGCAAAATTCGATATTCAACCTGACGGCACCCTCCTTGCCGATCCGTTAGTTGATACCGGCGCCCTGCCGCAATTAGTCGTGATCGACCCTTCAGGCAAATACGCCTATGTTGTAAACCAGGGAGGCGGTGTTTCCCAGTACACAATCAACGTCGATGGCACACTCACCGCCAATGGGCCGGCAGTTGCTACCGGCACCTCTCCGCGGTTCATCTGTGTCGACCCCACGGGCAAATACGTATATGTTACAAATTATACCGCCGGAACTGTATCTCAATATACAATAAACCCGGATGGAACCCTCGCCGACAACGGCACCTTGACGGTTGTCGCAACCGATAATGTAACCTCCGTGACAGTCGACCCCACGGGCAAGTACGCCTACGTGACAAACATCGATGATAATAAGATATACCAGTATGCCGTCCAAGATAACGGCACCCTTGCCCCTCTGGGTCCAGCGATTGCAGCCGGAAACACTCCAAGGGGCGCCGTAGTTGTGGCCTATTGATAATGCGCTGACCGGGCAGGCGTAAGCAATAAAAAAGGCGGTTTCCAAAACCGCCTTTTTTATTTTCTGCACTTTTGTGAAAGGTTGAAAATTATTTCCCCTTCCCCTGCTCAAAAGACAGCAGGGCCTCAAACAGGGTCGGGTAAATGGTCAGGTCATTCTGCAGGGCCGCCAATTCGATCAGGTTGGCGACTGAGGGCGAAAGCGAGCAGAACACGACCCTGCCCTTTTTCTCCTGTATCTGTTTTAAAACGGAAATGAATATCCTCAGTCCGCTCGAGCTCAGGTAATCCAGTTTGCTCAAATCGAAAATCAGCCTGGATATCCCAGCGTTCAATGCCGAGTTCAGCTTGCTTTCGACGGCCGGCGATTGCGCATGGTCCAGCCTGCCTTCCGGGAAATAGATCCTCACATCGCCGTGGTCAATATATGAGAGCTGCATTTCCGTTTCCTTTCTCCCGTATGAGATTGCTGTTCAAGGTAATTCCCGGCCCAGCGTTTCAGCTTCGTATCCATACCACGAGTCCTCAAAGGACGGCAATACGGGCTTTAAAAAGTCTGCTGCGATACCCGCCCGGCCCTGGACTCCTTTTCCCTGAGGTAACGCTGTGTTACATCCCGAATAACAGCGGCGACATGCCGGATGCGGCCGTCAGGCCCCTTCAGGAGCTGGATTGAAAACTCGATTGACAACCGCCGGCCGTCCTTGTGAAGAGCAGGCACGGCCAGCAGTCTGCCGTCGTCATAGCGGGTCACGCCCGTTTCCATGGCCTCCCTCCAGGCCGTCCAATGCCTGACCCGGAACTGGTCCGGGATTATTATGTCAAGGGATTGCCCCAGGGCTTCTGATTCGGAAAATCCAAATATGCGCCGGGCGGCATCGTTCCAGAACAGGACTGTGCCGTTGCGGTCGGTTATCAGGACTGCATCGGGCGAACCTTCGAGAATGCGCAGCGGGAGGTCGGCTGGGATTGCTGTCATTAAAGCCCTCTTCAGATTTATTGTTGCTGAAAGTCACGCCGTCCGGCTTGCCCGGATCAATCGTGCTCGAACACGTACCCCACAGACCTTACGCTTTTGAAATACACCGGGGCCTCGGGATCTTCCTCGAAGTATTTCCTCAGGCGCACGATGAAATTGTCGACGGTACGGGTGGTCGTCTCCCCGGTATAGCCCCATCCGACTTCCAGCAGGGTCTTTCTCGACAGGGGCTTGCCCCGGTTGGCGATCAGCATCTTCAGCAGTTTCACTTCCTGCTCAGTCAGGTTAATGGTCCCCGACCGCGCCTGTGCCGTCATTTTCACGAAATCTATCCTGTTGGCCCCGAAGGAATAGGTCGAGAGTTCCGGAGCGCCGTTTTCCGCTGCGGCGCCGCCGAGGCTGCCGCTGCTCCATGCCGAGCGCTTCAGCAGACGCTCGATCCTCATCAGGAACTCGTCGAGGTTGAACGGCTTCGCGAGGTAATCGTCCACCCCGTAGGAAAAGCCTTTGACCTTGTCGTCGGCGCTGCCCTTTGCCGAGATGATCAGGATGGGGAGTTTTTCGTCTTCGATGCGTATGTGGCGCAGGACGGAAAGTCCGTCGAGCCCCGGAAGCATGATGTCGAGGACTATCAGGTGCGGGTTCCACTCCTTCCACTTCCTCAAGCCGAGCGTGCCGCTGCCGGCCATCTCAACCTCGTATCCCTGCAGTGACAGGCTCAACCTGATCCCCTGGGCGATGTGCTTGTCGTCTTCTATAACGAGAATGCGTTTTTTTTCGGTCTCCTTCATGGCTGCCTTTTTTCAACCTTTTTCAGGGGAATGCTCAGGTTGAACACCGAGCCCCTGCCGGGCCCGGGGCTGTCGGCGGTGATCTTGCCGCGGTGCAGCCGGGCGATCTGCTGGACAACGAAAAGCCCGATGCCGCTCCCGCCGGCGGGGACGCTGTCGCCGCGCCGCGGACCCTGGTAGAATTTCCTGAATATCTTCTTCCTCTCGTTTTTTTCTATCCCTATTCCGTTGTCCCGGAATTGTATCAAAAGCATCTTCTCTTCCGCGCTGAAGACGATATCGATGTGCGGCCTTTCCGAGTTGTTGTACTTGATCGCATTTGTGAGGAGGTTCATCAGCAGGATCTCGAACAGCGGGACATTGATCTCGGCAATGTAGGCATTGCCTGAGGTGCCTTCAACAGCAATGTCCGAATCGCTGAACACGTGGGAGTTGGCGGCCAGGAAATCCCGGATAAATTCCACGATCCTGACCTGCTTTAATTCACCTTCATAGACCCTGCTCTCCATCCGCGCCACGTTCAGGATGCTGTTGATGTTATTGGAGAGCCTTTCCACGTCCTGGAGCATGAACCCGATATATTTGAGCTGCTCTTCCCGCGGGATGTCGTGTCTGGCAAAGGTCTCCAGGAAGATCTTGATCGAGGTCACCGGCGTCTTCAGCTCGTGGGTGAAATTGTTTATGAAGGTGTGCTGCATTCTGTAGAGCTGGACGGACTTCAGGTTGTAATTGAAAATTATCAGGATGCCGATCAGGATCACGCTGACGAGCAGGGACAAAACGAGAATGACAACCCAGGTCTGGGCCTCGAAGAACTGGTTGGGATCGAGCTGGTAGCGGGAGATAATCGATTTGAGCGATGCGCTTACGGTCACGTACCAGTAAATGTAAAGGAACAGCGAGACCGCCAGCGCGATCGTGGAAAGCGTGAAGATCGAGATGGGGTGGATAAGCCACTTAGCGCGGTTCATAGCGCCCCGCGGCTGTATGGCTGATATGACATTTTTCCCGCTGCAAGCCTCTCACCTCTGACGGATTGTAAAAGTATTGTAAAACGCCGGATTGCAACTTCCCTTCTGCTATCTTTTTCTTTAGGGTGCTATCGCATTCATAAATATTCATCGGCAGTAACAATCGCACAGAAAGGAAAAACTAATGCTCATTGATTCCCGCCCTGAAAAGGCTCAATCCCCTCACCCGCTGCATCCTCTAGGGTCGCGGGCCCGAGTCCTTCTGACCAGCGTCTTCGGGCCTTACGCCCGGGACGATGAATACGGCAGCCGGAAGATCAACCCGATGGAGTTATACCAGAACCAGGTCACCCGTGTACAGGGCGGCTTTTCCCTGCGCATGTTCCATAACTCCTTCGGGCTCATGATGATCCAGGAGAATATCGACGCCCCCTGCACGCTCCTGGATTTCCCCACCCTGGAAAGGTTCGAACAGGAAATATCCTCTGACAGGTATGACGTCGTCGGCATCAGCGCGATCGTGCCCAACGTCGGCAAGGTCAGGAAAATGTGCGAACTGATCCGCCGCCGCCAGCCCGCTGCAACCATCGTCGTCGGCGGCCACATCAGCAACAAGGAAGGGCTGGATAAACTGATCGACGCCGACATCATCGTCCGGGGAGAGGGCATCCGGTGGTTCCAGAGGTACCTGGGCCAGGACGACAGCGCCCCGATCAAACATCCGATGCCGATATCCGGTTTCGGGGGCAGGATCATGGGCATCGACCTGGGCGATAAGTCGAGCCGGACCGCTGCCATCCTGATCCCCTCCGTGGGCTGCCCGGTGGGCTGCAACTTTTGCAGCACTTCGGCTCTCTTCGGCGGCAAGGGCCGCCACGTAAACTTCTTCGAGACCGGAGAAGAACTCTTTGAAGTCATGTGCCGGCTGGAAAGCAAGCTCGGCGTCCGGTCGTTTTTCACCCTGGACGAAAACTTTCTCCTGCACAGGAAGAGGGCCCTGCGGCTGCTGGAGCTCATGGAGGAGCACAACAAGAGCTGGTCGATTTACGTATTCAGCTCCGCCCGCGTGATTCAATCGTATACGATGGACCAGCTTATCCGGCTGGGAATAGGCTGGGTCTGGCTCGGCCTGGAGGGCGAAGAGAGCGCATATGACAAGCTCCGGGGCGTCGACACGCGCGCGCTCGTCCGGGAGCTGCAGTCGCACGGCATCCGCGTCCTCGGCTCTTCCATAATCGGGCTTGAAAACCACACGCCGGAGAACATGGAGGCGATTATAGATTACGCCGTCAGCCACGAATCGGTTTTTCACCAGTTCATGCTTTACACTCCCGTTGCGGGCACGCCCCTTTTCGAAAAGCACAAGCAGGACGGGACCCTGCTGGCGGAAGCGGAAATGCCTGCCGCGGACGTGCACGGCCAGTACCGCTTCAACTACAAGCACGGACACATAAAGGGCGGCGTGGAGGAAAAGTATCTTGTCGACGCCTTCGAGCGCGATTTCCGGGTCAACGGCCCCAGCCTGCTGCGTCTGATCAGGGTATTGCTCAACAGCCGGCAGCGGTACAAGGGCGCCGAGCGGCGCGTCCGGGACCGGGTCGCCTGGGAAGTTTTCCCGCTGCGGTCGACATATGCCGGCGCCGTCTGGGCGACGCGCAGGTGGTATGAATTGGACAGGCCGGACAGCAGGATCGCCCGGATGGCCGACGACCTCCTGAACGATATCTATGCGGAATTCGGCTTGCTGACCAGGGCGCTCGCGCCCCTTATCGGCCGCTATGCCCTGTCCGCCCTGAGGCGGGAGGAGAAGAGGCTTGCCGAGGGGTGGTCTTACGAGCCGCAATCCCTTTACCGGAAAAACCCGGCAGCCCTGCTGCTGAAAAAGGAGCGGCCGGCAAGGGTGAAAGCTAAATCCGGTTCCCCTGTCAAACAGGCTATCCCCGTGCTCAAATCGGAAAATATTTAACTTTGCCCAGGGGCGCTTCCAAAGCGCCCCTGCCCTCATCTTTTTACCCGCCCTGAACGGGTCCCGGACTTATCGGCAGTACCATCCCGCAATTCACAAAATCAGTATTTTCCATCGTGAAGTTCCGATTTAAGACTATGGAACTTACCTTGAAGGTATGTACAATTTCATCCATATCGTTCATAGCCTTTCCGGTCAGGCCTGATCTCGTGAAGAGATTTTCGCAATTTTTCCTGCAAACCGACGAATTCTCCTGAAAAACGATCCGCAAAGAGAGACCCAATATACCTTCTTAAAAGGAGAGGAAAACCATGAGCTTTAATGCCAAATTAAGAGTTTTGATCGTACTGACCTGTATTGCCGCGATGAGCATTCCGGGGACCGCCGTTTCGGGCCATGTAGGGTTCAAGGACTTCCGGCAGGCGTTAGGTCCGCCATTCCAGCCTCAACCGCCTCTGCCCCCGATACTCCAGAGGTGGAAAGAGCCTGAAGGGCCTGATCCCGTCGGACGTCTGCTGTACTGGAACGAGGTCATGCTGAACACTAATGCCGTCGACCATATCCCTGCCGAGTTGAGCGGGCAGGGAATTTTCGGAGAGCAGTTGGGACCTCACCGGACTTCCCGGGCTTTTGCGATCGTCCAGATCGCCGTATATGACTCACTCAACGCCATCAAGCCTGAGTACGAGAGCTATACCGGAATCGAACGCGCGCCCGAAGGCGCCTCCCCGGATGCGGCGATAGCTCAAGCCTCGCACGACACCCTCGTTGCGCTCTACCCTTCCCAGGCCCCGGCAATTAACGGCATCCTGACCAGAGATCTTCAGCGCATCCCGAACGGCCCCGCAAAAACGGCGGGCATCCGGATCGGGAGCCGCGCGGCGCAGGCCATCCTGGCCCTGAGGTCAAATGACGGCTCCGATTATGAAGAACCGGTCGTCGGAGAGGACTTCTTTCCCAGCCCCCTGCCGGGCAAGTGGCGCCCCGATCCTGTAAGCATGAGTCCGCTCGCGCTCGGGGCTTACTGGGGCCATGTTAAACCTTTTATTCACGGTTCCCTGAGCGCCTATGATATCAGCCCGCCGCCCTCCCTCCGGAGCAGGGAATATGCGGAAGCATTCAACGAGGTTAAGAAACTGGGAGGCGACGGCGTGACGACGCCGACCATAAGGACCAGAGAACAAACTATAATCGGAATCTATTGGGGCTACGACGGGACCCCCGGCCTGGGCGCCCCGCCGAGGATGATGAACCAGATTGTCGTGCAGATCGCCGCCAGGCAGGGATTGGATTATATGGAATTGTCGAGGCTCCTGGCCCTGGTCAATGCCGGCATGGCCGATACGGCCATCGCGTGCTGGAAGACCAAATACTTTTACCAGTTCTGGCGTCCGGTCACGGGGGTCCGCGAAGCTGACCCGGGGACGGGGCCTACCGGTTTTGGGGACGGCAATCCCTGGACCAAAGGGGACCCGAACTGGACTCCGCTCGGCGCGCCCGCCAGCAACCTCAGCGGACCCAACTTCACGCCGCCTTTCCCCTCATATGCTTCCGGCCATGCTTCGTTCGGCGGGTTAGTATTCGAAACGCTGCGGTTATTTTTCAGGACCGATAAGATTGCTTTCACTTTCATATCCGACGAATATAACGGCCTCACCCGCGACAACACGGGGAAAGTCCGTCCCGTTATCCCGCGCCGCTATGAAGCTCTCTCAGCCGCAGAAGAGGAACTCGAGCTGAGCCGCATCTATTTGGGCATCCACTGGCGCTTTGATCAGGTCAAAGGGGATATTCATGGCAGAGATATGGCGGGTTACATCTTTTCAAAGGCATTCCTGCCCGTCCAGACGCATACCCGTCAAAAGAAAAGCATCAAATTTTATAAAAACTCCGATTGAGGCGTCCTGCCCCGGGGGCGTATTCACATACGCCCCCTCATGCCTGAATAAAGCATTTCAGAAGATACAACTCGAAATTTAAGCCTTTGGTCAATGGCGGGATTGCCGATTCCCCAGTATATTTTTGCTGGTAAAGGAGAGACGAATGCGCATCCTGATGGTCTACCCGCAATACCCGGCCACTTTCTGGAGTTTCAAGCACGTTCTTAAATACGTCTCCAAGAAGGCGGCCTACCCGCCTCTGGGGCTGCTGACAGTCGCCGCCCTGCTTCCTTCCGAATGGGAAATGAAGGTCGCCGACCTGAATGTGGCGGCCCTGCGCGAGAGCGACCTGCAATGGGCGGATTACGTCATGGTGAGCGCAATGCTGGTCCAGAAGGCGTTCGCCGACCAGGTCATTGAGCAATGCCGCAGGCTGGGGAAAAAGGTCATTGCCGGCGGGCCGCTTTTCAACGGGTTGGCCGAAGAATATGAATCGAAAACGGACCACCTGGTCTTGAACGAGGCGGAAATTACGCTCCCGGAATTCCTGGCAGACCTCCGCAGCGGGACGCCCCGGAAAGTATACTTTACGGATAAGTTCCCCTGTCTTGAACACACCCCGCCGCCGCGGTGGGACCTTATAAGTTTCCGCGATTACGCCTCGATGTCGCTTCAGTACTCGCGCGGCTGCCCTTATAATTGCGAGTTCTGCGACATATCGGCGACATTCGGGCGCCGGCCGCGCGTCAAGTCCCCTGCGCAGTTCATCGGTGAGCTGCAGGCCCTTTACGACCGGGGCTGGCGCGGGAGCCTCTTCATAGTGGACGACAATTTCATCGGCAACAGAAAAGCAATCAAACAGATGCTCCCCCATGTAATAGCCTGGATGGAAGAGCATGATTATCCCTTCTCATTTTTTACGGAGGCCTCCATCGACCTGGCCGACGACGACGAGCTTTTAAACCTCATTGTGGATGCCGGCTTCGACAAGGTGTTCATAGGACTGGAAACCCCCAGCGAAGAGAGCCTCAAGGGCTGCTCGAAGACGCAGAATTGCAGGGGCGATATCCCTGCCCAGATAAGGAAGCTCCAGTCGCGCGGCCTTCAGGTAATGGGCGGCTACATAGTCGGGTTCGACCACGACGACGAAAGGATATTCTCCCGGCAAATGCGGTTTATCCAGGATACCGGGGTCGTAACGGCGATGGTCGGGCTGCTCAATGCCCTGCCCAACACGAGACTTTGGAACCGGCTGAAAGAGGAAGGCCGGCTGGCTTTGGAAACGCACCCCCAAGGCAACAATACCGAGGCGGCCATAAACTTTATCCCGGCAATGGACCGGCAAAAGCTGATTGACGGTTACCGGCAGCTTGTCAAATCTCTGTACAGCCCCGCCCTTTATTACGAGCGCGTGTGCCGCTTTCTGGAATGCTACAGGCCGGCGCGCCGGGAAAGGCTCCGGATAAGGCATATCAGCGCCTTGCTCAAATCCCTCGTTTATAACGGTGTTTTCGGAAACGGCGCATCCCAGGTGTATTACTGGAAGATGTTCTGGAACACCGTCCTGTTCCGCCCCAGCGCCTTTCCCGTCGCCATGACCATGATGATCTTCGGAGAGCATTTCCGGAAAGTGGCTAAGAAGATTTGACCCCTCTGTCCGAGGCTTCCAGCTTCACGGCTTGCGCCACAGCACTGTGATGTCATGGGTCAGCATCTCTTTCACGCTGAACCCTTCGATTTCTCCCGAAGCAGACAATGCCGCCGCTTCCCGGGCCGCTCCGGGCCGTTCCGATAACCCGGGGATGATCACCGCGCCCGGAAAAAAAGCGCTGAAGAGATCGAGCCACTCGGAGAGTCTCAATTTGTTGAGATAAGCATTGGAGTTCACGAGGCCCGCATATCGCGGCCGCAGATGGGCCCAGGGTGGTAACGCGGCTGTTGCGTATTCGGAGAATACCCGGGGATCGAGGCATCCTGTCTCGCTGGAGTAAAGATGCACCTGGGCGTACAGGGCCCCCTTCGGCCTCAGGACGCGGGACATGCCCGCCAGGGCGGACGCCGGTTTCTTCACATGGTGCAGCACCGCATGGCAGTGGATGAAATCAAAGCTCGAATCCTCAAAGCTGAGGTTGCAGGCGTCCATCAGGCTGACCGGAAGCTTCGGGAGGGAGTTCACGCCCAGCCCGGCTTTCAGGTCGCGAACGGCCTGCCGGTCGATTCCGAGCAATTTTCGGATTACCGTTTTCGCCACCCGGACGGGCCCGTTAAGGAAGAGCATTTTTGCATACAAGGCGGGCTCCAGGCCTTGCACAATGACGTTCGAGTCAATCCCTGTCACCTTATTGTTCAGGGCAAAGTACTGCATCTGGATAAGGAACTGGCCCACACCGATATCGAGGACATCACGCTCTTTGAGTTCAATCCCGTAATACTCAAAAAGCAGCCGTTCTATCCGGCGGGTGTGTTCCAGAAGGTGTTTGACCCCGATCCTGCCCGAGTGCCTTCTGCGAAGGACCGCTTCCCTGACCAATGAAGCGAGATTCGTTATTCGCGTAGAATACGAATACAACCTTATGCCGCCGTTTTTTCTTCAGGATAATAACTTTGAAGTCTTTTTTTTATCGGGAGCAGCCTCATTTCCTTAAGGCATTCCCGGTAGCGGCCTTTTTTTTAACCCTCAGGGCCGGGGAGGAGACCCCCGACGTATTCCTGCCCGCACACGGACAGGCAAATGCTTTGCCTTCGAGTTTTTTTCCTTGTAGAAACCGCCACACGGCCGCAGGACCTGAAGCGCAAACAATGCGCGCCAAATCCTGTGTACATTTGACGCAGGTAGAAGTCTGACGACGCCGAATTACGTCGGGGTTTTTCTATAAAAACGCGACAGGTGGATCAGGGGACTTCGTGGAATGTCTCTCTCCACTCACCTTCAAATATTTTCGGCCAGTTTGCCCGGATCTCCTCTTCCGGCGAAGCGCTGTGGATTGCCTTCCTCCACTCCGCCTCGAGGGCCGGCGACGATGCTATATTATGCTCATCCAGCGCATGTACCCTCATCTGCTTGAGGACTTCTTCGTCCGTTTCTCCCCTCGCTGCAAAGTCACATGCAACGCCCAAATCACGGCACTTTAAAACTTTTGCCATGTCCTGCACCTCCTTACTCCTAGGCAATTATCCTGCTTTTGGCATTCGAAGGATATCCGGGAATTGCCGATTTTGCAGCGGCGAAAAGGCGCAGGCCGCGAGGGCACTGGACGAGCTTGCCGCGGCTTGCCCGGCTGTAAGCATTGAAGCTGACGGGTGTAAAGGGGACTGCAGGCGCGCAGTCCCGGCGTGTTGTCAATTCATTATTATGAATTATTAGTGCGGGAGCCGGAGAGTCCTATTTACTACCCTCCAGCTTTGCCCTCTTCATATTTTCGCTTGCCTTTACATAAAAGGACGGTTTGAGCTCGATCGCCTTCCAGAAGGCCTCCGCCGCGGCATTGTATTTTCCTTCGAGCATATAGAGGTAGCCGATATTGTTATATGCGCCCGCTTCATCTCCGACGCCCTTTTTGAAGACGGCAATCGCATCATGATATTTCCCGGTCTTGCACAAGACCAGGCCCAGGTTGTTGTAAGCACGCGTGTTGGAGGGGTCGATTTTCAATGCCCTGATCAATGCCGAGGCTGCCCTGTCGTAATCCCTGTTCAGGTAGCAGGACATTCCCAGGTTGTTGTAGAGCACGGTTGATCCCGGGTTGATCTCGATAGCCTGCGAGTACTGTTGCGCCGCCTCGGCGAATTTCTTTTCGCCGTCAAGAATTATTCCCAGGCAGCCGCGGGCCCGCCAGGACTTCGGGTCCAGTTCCAGGGTCTTCAGGAAATTTTCCTTTGCCTTGCCGGCATTGCCGCGGATCAGGTATGCGACCCCCTTGCCCTCGTATGCAAGGGCATTGCGAGGGTCGGTTGCCAGGATCTTTTCGAATACGCCAAGGGCCTCCTCGGCCATTCCTTTTTTCAAAAAGAGCCGGCCTATCTTGTAATGAACATCGGAGCGGTCAGGGTCCATCTGCAGCGCTTTCACATACTGCATGTAGGCCATAAGCATGTTGCCCTGCCTGGAATAGCCGTCCCCCTGTATTTCATGGTCTCCGGCCTTCATATCGGGGATCTTCCTGCTGATCTCCTCTTCAGAAACCATTTCCGCCTTCTGCTTCTGGAGCTCCATCACCCTCCGGTATTCCCGGTCCCGGGCCTCCCCCTGCTGCTTGCCGGAAGCGCACCCTCCGAAAATCACAGCAACCAGCAGCAATAAATAAAACGAACGGGCTGGATGTCTCATGACCACCTGCCGCCTCCTTTAAAATGCTTCCTGTATGGCGCCATTTCTTTGCCGATGAGGACCTTTATATTGACATTGGGCCTGCTGAAGTTTTCGGCTGTCTTTAAATCGCAGCTGCAGGGCAGCTCTTCGGCAAGCCGGCGCGCCTCATCCCCATACCCTTCCCGGTAGACGATGCTCGCCCTGCTATGGTTGAAGCGCTTCGCGTTGGTGAAACGCACCACTTTGAAGCCTTTCCCTTTCAGATACCTTCCCACATCCCTGGCCATCAACCTGATGCCGTTGCCGTTCGATAATTCAATGCCCCCGCCCAAGGCGTTCCTGCCGGGACCGCCCTTCTCCTGAATATGCGGCCCGGAAGGATTAACGGATGCGGGACTTTCTTTCGGCTTGTCCGGGAGGTTTGAGAGGGAATCAAGCAGCTCCGTGAAATCCTTTTCCGCCGGGGTAATTTCAGTCAGGGCCGGGGGGCCGGGCGGCTCTGACATCCGGGCAATGTACCGGAGGGCCGCGGCCTTTCCCATTCCCTTCTCGAATTCCGGCATGGCGAGGTCCATTCTATGCATTCCGGCGTAAGCCAGTCCCAGGTTGTTGTGGATTATCTTGTTTCCGCCATTGGCGGACAGCGCCTTCGCAAGGGCGGCGGAAGCCGTTTCGAAGTCGCCCCGGAGTATCTGCGAGTAACCGATGTTGTTGTGCACGTGATAGAGCGAGGGGTCCAGCTGCAGCGCCTTCTGGTAGCACGCTGCGGCAGGGTCGAATTCCCCCAGGCTGTCGTAGGAGACGCCCATCCTGTTGTACGCCTCGGCGTTTTTCGGATCCATGGCAATCACCTTCGTAAATTCCTCCACGGCATCCCTGTGCCTGCCCCGGTCCTGGTAATAGCATGCCAGCAGGAAATGGGAACCTGGATTGCCCTGAATGCGTTTGACCCCGGCAAAGAAATCCGACATCCGCGCATCAGGACCGGATTCACCGGGTTTCCAGTCCCGGAGCGAACATCCCGCACAGATTCCCGCCACGAGCAGTGCCGTCAGCGCGGCACAAATGGTCCTGTTCATTGTTCACCGCCCTTGAAATTTAGAGCCGCCCTTTTTCAGCCTTTCCACAACCTGAACACCTGGATGAGAGCCGGCCCCATGATGACCAGGAACAGCGAAGGGAAGATGCAGATGACAAGAGGGAAAAGCAGCTTCACGGGCATTTTGGCCGCCAGTTCCTCGGCCTTGTGATACCTGCGCACCCTGATCGCATCGGAATGGACCCTGAGCGCCTGAGCGACGCTTGTCCCGAATTTATCGGTCTGAATGAGCAGGGTCACGAGGTTGTTCACCTCTTCCAGCCCGCTGCGGGCGCTGAAGTTCCTCAACGCCTCGCGCCGGGTCTTTCCCGCCCGCATCTCCAGGGTGAGCAGCTTGAACTCATCGCTGATATCCTTGTTGCTCAGCTTCATTTCCTCCCCGACGCGCGTTATGGCGGAATCAAGGCTCATCCCCGACTCGACGCAGACGATAAGCAGGTCAAGGGCGTCGGGGAAGCCCTTCAGTATGCTCTGCCTTCTGTTCCTCAAGGCAAACTGCAGCCAGGCGTCGGGCAGATAAAACCCCGCCAGGGCGAAGAACACGAAAAGAAACACGATGAACGCGGGTGCAATGTATGCCCCCGAAAGCAACTTGATCGCCAGGAAAACAGCCGGGAAAAAGAGCGCCAGGAATGCCTTTGCGCCCAGGTAGACCAGCACGATGTTCCTTTTCCTGAATCCCGCCGCAGTGAACACTTTCTCCAGCCGCGAGACCTCCTCTTCCCGCCGGGGCTTCGATAATCTTCCGAAGCGCCTCAACAGGTTCAGGATGTGCTTTTTATACCGGTCGACGAAGGGAAGCCCGCTGGTGATCTCCTCAAGAGGCATGGCCCTTTCCTCCTTCATCTTCGCCACGAGTTGCCTTCGGTCCAGGGTGCGCCCGACCGACAGCATTATTCCGGACACGATCAGCAGAACCAGGAGGAAGAAAAGGGACAATATGATTATCATCATGGCGACAAAGGCTCCTCAGACTTTTACAGACATCATGAAACGCATCAGGATCAGCCCCGCCGCCATCATGATAATGGCCGTCGCGACAAGGACCTGTCCGATGGGATCGGTCCCCAGGACCCGCAGATACCGGGGATTGAGGTACAGCAGCGCGGCGGCCACGAGCAGGGGCAGGGCGACCAGCACGCAAGACGAGATCCGCGATTCCGCCGTCAGGGTCATGATCTTGCTGCGCAGCTTGAACCTCTCCCGGATCAGGTAGCTGATGTTCTCGAGGATCTCGGCAAGGTTGCCGCCCGTCTCCTTCTGGATGATCACCGAAACGGCAAAGAACCTCAGATCGGGACAGTCCACGCGCGCCGTCATGTTTTTCAGGGCTTCATCGATCCCGATGCCCAGGTTGACTTCATTGATCACAAGCTCGAATTCGACGCCCAGGGGATCATCGAACTCCTGGGCGGCCATGTGCATCCCTACCGAAAAGGCATGCCCCGCCTTCAGGGCCTTCGCCATAAGACCCAGGGCTTCCGGCAGCTGCCTTTCAAATTTCTGCATCCGGGCCTTTTTTTTCATCAGGATGAAAAGGAAAGGCGTTGCACCGCAAACAAGAGCCGCCGGCAGGGCGGCAATAAAACTGCCCATCACGGCGTACACGGCCAACACGCAACCCAGGACCAGGACCAGCGACAGCAGGATGAAGACCCCCGCCGGCTGCCGGGAATCGGCCTGCTGAAGGATGATATCGATTCTCCGGACCAGGGGCGCTTTTTCCAGGAGCTCCTGGAAGCGGGGGATGCTGCTGAGCGTCCTCTTTTTGCGGCTGATATCGATCCCGCCCGCATACCCCGCCTCCGCCGAGAGTCGCTTAAGCTGGCTTTTCAACTTGCGCGTCTCCGGGTCCCAAAACCTTTTCAGGGCAAACGCTGCCGCCTGGAACGAGAGCACCAGGGCGACGAAAATCATGAAACTGATAAGCACATGTTCCATGGGCGCCTCAGATCTCAAGGACGTTTCGGGAATAGAAGATATCGGGCACGGGCACGCCGAGCGCCCGGAACCTCTCGATGAACCTCGGCATAACGCCCGAGATGCTGAACCTGCCCTTTATCCCGCCCCGCGCGTCCATTCCGGTCTGCTCGAAGGAAAAGATTTCCTGCATGGTTATAATCTGTCCTTCCATCCCGGTGATTTCCTGGAAGCTCACCAGTTTGCGGCTGCCGTCCACGAGCCGCGCGCACTGGACCACGATATTGATGGCCGAGCTGATGTACCGGCGCACGGCGTCGTTGGGAATATTCAGGCCCGACATGGCTACAAGAGTCTCAAGCCGCAGCAGGGCGTCCCGCGGCGAGTTGGCGTGGATGGTCGTCAGCGAGCCGTCATGGCCGGTGTTCATGGCCTGCAGCATGTCGATGACCTCGGCCGATCTGACCTCCCCGAGGATTATCCGGTCCGGGCGCATCCTCAGGCTGTTGCGCACCAGGTCACGCTGAGTAATCTCGCCTCTGCCCTCGATGTTCGCCGGCCTGGTCTCCAGCCTCACGACATGCTCCTGTTTGAGCTGCAGCTCGGCGGAATCCTCTATTGTGACTATCCGATCGCCTCCCGGGATGAACCGGGAAAGCACATTGAGCAGGGTCGTTTTCCCGGAGCCCGTCCCGCCCGAAATGATTATGTTCAGCCGGGCCATGACGATGCCTTTGAGCAGTTCGCCTATTTCGGGGGTCAGTGTTTTAAGCGTGATCAGGTCCGCAAGCTCCAGCGGATCGGCCGCGAAGCGCCTGATGGACAGCATGGGGCCGGCGATGGCCAGGGGCGGGATGATGGCGTTCACGCGGGAGCCGTCCGGCAGCCTGGCGTCCACCATGGGGCACAATTCATCGATCCGGCGGCCCACGCCCGAGACGATCCTGTCGATGATCTTTTTCAGATGGGCGTCGTCCTTGAACCTGGCCCGGGTCAGCTGCAGTTTTCCGAACCTTTCGACATAGATGGACTTGGAGGTGTTCACCAGGATGTCAGTGATCGTGGGGTCGTGCATCAGCGGCTCGATCGGACCAAGGCCGAGCACCTCGTCCTGGACCTCCCGGCAGATCTGCTCCCGTTCCCAGAAGTTGAGGGGGACGCTGATTGCCTCTCCGGAAATAATGTTTTCGATGGCCTTGCGAATCTCGCGCTGCAGTCTCTCCCTGTCAAGGCCCTCGATAATGGACAGGTCGATGCTGTCGACAAGACGTTGATGGATGTCGGCTTTCAACTGATCGTATTCATGGCTGGCCGAAAAATCCTTTTGAGAGGCAAATTCCATGTTGCCGGTCCTTTCAGTTCCTTTTCGGGGGTATTACCTCAAACCAAACAGGCCGCTCTTCTCCTTCTTTTTCTCGCCCCTGCCCGTCAGCTGGGCGGCGATCGATCTGAGGCTCCTGCTGATGCTGGAATTGTAAGCCAGCGAAGTAATGGGCTTCCCCTGGTTTATGGCGTTGATGGTGATTGCAAAATCATTGGGGACGGTCCACTGGATCTTCTTATTGAGGGTCTCCTGCGCATCTTCGATGGAAATGCGCGAATTCTTCTGGTAGCGGTTGGCAATGATTTCGATGCCGTTATCAGGTATCCCGAACTTCTGGACGGCGGCGCCGAGCCGTTTAACATTTATAATGCAGGGCAGGCTCAAGTTGCTCACGACCAGGACCTTGTCGGCGAACTTCATGACGGTCCGGGACGCCGAATCGAAGATTCTGCCGCTGTCCACGACGATATAGTCGAATATCGACCTCAGGAGCCGGAAGAGTGTGTCTATTGTTTCAGCCGAAACCTGCCCGTCATACGGCACGGATGGGGCCGGCAGCACGTGCAGTCCCGACGGGTGCTTGTAAAGGATGCTCATCAGGTACAGCGCGTCCACCCGGGAAATGTTCTTGATGATTTCGAGCCAGCTGAATACAGGGGGCTCCATGCCCATGAAGACGGGAAGATCGCCGAACGTGGGGCTCATGTCGGCCAGGAGCACTGAATTAACTCCTTCCATCTCGATCAGGCTCGTCGCCAGGTTGACGGCCACCGTTGTTGTCCCGACCCCGCCCTTGCTGCCGATTACGTAGTACATTTTGCCCGCGGGCCCGCTCAGGGCGGCGCCCTGCGACACGGCCCGGGCGGCCGAACGCTCTTTGAATTTCGAGACTGCTTTCAGGATGTCTTCCATGTTGACGGGCTGCGGGATGAATTCTTTTATCCCCGAGCGCATCGCCGCTATCAGGAGCTCCGGGCTCAACTGCCGGGATGTCAGGAAAATCTCCATGGCCTGTCCGGATTGCTGGACAGTTTCGATATGCCGGAAACCCTTTTCCTGTTGTTCGGAGATCTCATAGATCAGCAAGTCGCAGTTTTCCGAGCTTTCCGGTCCCAGGTAGCGGAACCCGCCGGATGCGGAAATTATGGACCTGAGTTCCTTGCTGAATGCATCGCTTCCGACTTCCACCCGGAAAGTGTAGATTTTTTCAGTGCCGGTCATGTGCGGGCTCCTCTCATTGTTTATTCGACAAGGCGCAGCTTGATATCCTTCGCTATCTTCTGGAAAATGGCTTCCAGCTGGCTCGAACTCGGCGTGTAATATTCATACTCCGGACCGCTTGCTACGGCTGCAAGGAAGTTCCTGTCGACCCCTCCCAGCCCGATGGTGTAGATCTTGATGTTCCTGCCCTTGAGTTCCTGCGCATGGGCTATCGCCATCTGCCTTGCGGTCGCGCAGATATAAGGGGCCAGCCTCGATGTCGGGATATGGCAGGACTCGGACGTATAGCCCCGGATGGGGTACTGGTCCAGGACATACCATTTCGTATTGGGCCAGCGGCTGCAGCGCGTCTGTCCGCGCGTCCGGCCGTCGCCCGTCTCGGAGGGGTCTATATCCAGCCACGTCTCCGTATTGGTCCTGCCGAGCTGGTTGTACACCGTGGCGCATGTCTGACCCGTGCCGCAGACGACCGCGTCATAGTCATTCCCGTTGTAGCGGAAATTCCCCCTGAACGCCGTCGGGTTGCCGTCGGAGAAGAAGATCAGGTATTGCTGCAAACGCCTGTCCCCCGGGACGCCGCTCTGGTCCGTAAAGCTGGAGGCGCCGCCCGCCTGGGCCAGGGAGTCTTCCGCATTGGTGGCCCCCACCGCAGCCATCGCGTTGATAGCCGTCCGCATCGGGGCCACGAAGTTTGTGCCCAGCGGCCGGTCCACCCTTACGCTCGTTGCGAAAGAAATCAGCCCCACCTTGTCCCTGTCCTGGGTTTCCTCGAAGAAACCCAGAAAGGTGATCGCCGCGGCTTTCAAATCGGCTATAGGCCGCCCCTCCATGGACCCGGAACGGTCCAGGTCGAGCATTATCTCGACTTCGTTTTTCTGCGCCGTCCCCAGGGAGCTCGTGGCCACAAGGTCGATACCGAAAAAGCGCACCAGGGTCGTGACGGAACTCACAGTCCCGCTCACCCGGACCTTGTTATTTTCGATAATGGCGGACTGGAATTCGACGGACCCGATCCCGTACCGGGGAGTGCCGAGATGGCCGGGAGTGAAATTCTCAAATGCGACCTCCCGGGCAAGGTCGTTGACGTTCACATGAGGGTTGGAAATGTTCCTGGCGCCCATGAGGGAT
>CAZKYN010000009.1:0-25812 GCA_964556675.1 uncultured Syntrophaceae bacterium | reverse complement strand
ATTATATCCAGGACCCGGGAGAGGGCGACATGGCCCTCGTAAGCGCAGCCGAAGGCGTTCATAACGCCGGCCCTTACCATGAGGCCCGCAGCTTTCGCTTTTCGCAGCAGTTTGACGGATTCCGCCCTGGCCTCGGCAATCGACATATTGCTGTTCCTGCGGCTGTGGGCCTCGCTGGCCGAAACATAGATCCCGACAAAAGGCACGCCGGCCCTGATGGCCCTGTCAAGCCCGCGCTCGTTCAACACCAGGGCCGAATACAGGACACCCTCGCGCCGCTCCACGCGCCCCCACAGGTCGTCGGCATCGGCCATCTGGGGGACCAGTTTAGGGTTAACAAAAGACGACAGCTCGATCCTGGTTATCCCGCATCCGGCCAGGGCCTGCGCAAGCTGCAGTTTATCTCCGGTCGGCACAACCGCAGGCTCGTTTTGCAGTCCATCCCGCAGGCTGACTTCGTTAATAATGATATTTTCCGGGATCTTCATGGCGCCCCTCGTCCGAAACTATTCTATTCGCAATCCCGGCTTACCCCAAAAGTATATTGTCCGGTCTCGCCGAACAGCTTATATATCATTTTGAAGGACGGCAAAAGACGCCTTTTTTCAGGGCGGTGTTTGCAGTTCGTAAATTTATTGCATGTTGGGATAATTGGGCGTATGCCTCGGCGCGGTTATGGATACGCTGGTCCCCCGGCCGGGCCGGGACTTTATTACGAGGCGCCCGCCAAGGTGCTTGAGTCTCTCCCGGATGCTGAACAGCCCGAAACCGCTGCTGCTGTCCGTCCGAAAGGACACATTTCCGTCGAAGCCTTTGCCGTCGTCCCTGACTGTTACCCGGATATTTTTCTTGTCGCCCTTTATCGAGACCAGGGCTTTTCCGGCCTTGGAGTGCTTGACGACATTCATCAGCAGTTCGCGAGCTGCCTGGAATAGCAATACCTGGACCTCGTGCATCGAAGGTTCATGGTCGTCGGCCTTAACGGTGATGTCCAGGTCATGCTGGGCGCCTACTTGTTCTGCCAGCCACTCCACCGCCGGGCTGAAACCCAGCTCGTACAGGACCGGGGGGCTCATTTCGGCCATTATGAGGCGCGCCTCCGTAATTGACTGCGACAGCATATTCCGCAGTTCGTTGAGGTACTTCATCCCCTGCTCCGGCACATGCTCACGCAGCAGCTCGGTCCGCAGCTTGGCCGCGCCCAGGGTCTGCACCACCGTGTCATGGAGGTCAGTGGCGATGCTCTGGCGCGAGCGCTCCTCCGCCAGCACTATCTCCGCAGCCATGGCCCTGAGGTTTTTCTGCGCGGAGCGCAACCTCTTTTCCGAGAGCTTCCGCTCCTGGACTTCGGCAAGCAGGGACCTGTTGGTGTCCGTGAGCTGGGCGGTCCGCTCCTGCACCTTGGTCTCAAGCTTTTCTTTCGCATCGCGCAGGTCCTGCTCCATCCGTTTGCGTTCGGTCAGGTCATGGAACTGCGAGAGCATGACTTGATCGCCGGAAAAGTTGATGACCTCTGCAGACCAAAGCACGTCCCGTACCTGCCCGGATTTTGTGCGTACCTGGATGAGTTCGTCTTTCAGGAAGCCTTTCCGCTTCAGTTTGTTTATCAAGGGCCGGCGCTGTTCGAAGTCCCGCAGCGACAGATCGGAAACGGTGCGGCCGATCATTTCTTCCCTCGTATACCCAAGCGTTTTAAGCCAACGCTCGTTGAAATCAATGAGACGTCCCTCATCTATGGTGCTGATAACGGTGGGCAGCGGGCTGGCATAAAAGGACCGGGAGAAGCGTCTCTGGCTTTCGATCAGTTCCTGCTCGGCATGCTTGCGCACGGTTATTTCCGGGGCGTGCGTGACGATGTAAAGCACTTTTCCGGATGCGTCCCGCACGGAAGCCGTGCTCATGTCGATCCAGATCACGACGCCGTCCTTCCTTATATAGCGCTTTTCCATGCGGAACGAATCCCGCTCGCCGTTCACGACCGCATCAATGCCGACCTTATTCTCCGCATGGTCGTCGGGGTGGGTTATGTCATAAAAACTCATATTTTTAAGCTCCACGTCCGAATAGCCCACCATCTCGCAATATGCAGGGTTGACGGCTATGAGCCGGCTGTCCGTCGCAGTTATCGCCATCGGCACCGCACCCTTGTGGAACAGCGACCGGAACCTTTCCTCGCTTTCCCGCAGGGACTCTTCAATTTTTTTGCCGGCGCTGATGTCCTGGATCGTCCCGAAACCGCCCCGCGCTCTCCCATCGGCCTCGAATTCCAACTCCGTCCTGCCCCGGACCCATTTGACCGAACTTCCGGCAAGTATTCTAAATTCGATATCGTATATTTCTCCGGGAACAGCTTCCCTCCACTTCGTTTGCATACGCTCCCGGTCGTCCGGGTGCACCCTGGAGAGGAAGAACTCGTAATCCAGGGGCGTCCCTTCAGGCACATCGAAAATTTTATATGCCTCTTCGGACCAGGAAAGCTCGTTTTTAATCAAGTCCAGTTGCCAGCTCCCCGTGTGGGAAACTTCCTGAGCATGTTTGAGGTCCTGCTGGCTTTTTTTCAGGGCCTCTTCGGCCGCTTTCCTTTTCCTGCCCTCAAAATCCCTCTGAAGACGGGCATCCAGGGCAGGCGCAATAAAACCGGCTATCCGCTCCAGAAGCGCCTGGTCGTTCACGTTATAATCATAGGGCCTGTTCGCCACCTTCAGGTAGCCGATAGCCCTGTCCTGGAACACGATGGGGGTAACCATCGCCCGATCGACAGGGATGTGGCCCGGGAGGACCGTGCCGCTTTTATTGGAAATGACCGTCTTCTTTCGAAGGAAGGCCCGGACCCAGACGGTGTCCGTCCAGGCCTTCCGGGGGAAGCGGACAGGCTTGTCCTCAATGCGGCGCCTCTCCCGGACATCCCGGGTGAGGGTGGACGCAACGACATCACCGTTTTCGTCGATGCAGCCGAATACTCCCATGCGGCTCTGTGTCACATCGATTACTTGTTGAAGGACTTCCGCATACATTTGGTCGTCAGGAGCCGTGAGGAGGATTGAGGCAATCCTGTTCATCAACTCGAGGTCTTTCACTGATTTCTTCAGCCTTTGCCTGCCGGCCTTCAGCCGGTCCTCCATGCGCCGGCGCGCCGTCATGTCGCGGCAGACTCCCCGGTAACCCAGGAATGCCCCGTCCCGCGAAAAATAAGGGGCGGCGTTGGCCTCCAGGCTGACGATGCGGCCGTCCTTGTGGATTCCCTTAAGCTCCAGTGATGTGATTTTCTTGTGCCGGGACGCCAGATTGGCGAAGAAGACGTATTTCAGGCGCGCCTCTTCGGGCGGCATATATTTCACCGGTATCTCTCCGATAATCTCTTCAGGCTTATAGCCAAGAAATTTCTCGACATTGGGGCTGATATACTGGACACGGGCGGCGGGGTCGACTGCGAATATTATGTCTTCCAGGTTCTCGATGATGTCCCGGTATTTTTGAGAGGTGTCTTCAGAATCGTCAAGGATGCCCGGTCCGGGTTTCCTGCTTTTAGGGAACGCCTTCTTCATGCCGGTCTTCTCCTGGGGGCGGGAGGGCTTTGCCATTCTGCGAAAGTGTTGCATATTTATAATACAACTGCCCGGGAGTTCCATAAGGGAAACTCTGATTTTTCGCCTCGAAAAGACTTAGAAGTGCTGTTTCCGGCCTGGTCCGGCCTGCTGGTCAAATTCCGCCGGGCCCTTCAGGCTTGCCGTTTCCATTGTTCCTGAGGCGCTCGCGGACAAAATCGATGTGGTATCGCAATGAATAGAACTGGTCGGCGAACAGGGCGGGCTTTTTCATCCGGTTCACCGAATCTTCGATTGTGTCGAGTTTTTTCAGCAGCTCATCCCTGTGCGAGGGCGCCACACCCCGATAAACCTCGGCCTCTATAGCCAGCAGGGCGCGGTACCACCGCAGGATGTAAAGCCTGATCCGCCAGCGGAACAGCGCCGGTATCAGCCTGAGACCCGGAATCAGCACCAGCACCATGGGTACGAAAACCAGGAGAATGCGGTTAATGAAGCTGGCAAGCCAGAAGGGCAGGTATCGGTAAAGGAAAGTCTTGCCCGACTTGTAATAGCGCTGGGCATCATCGCTGATGCGGTACTCGTGTTCGATGGCGGCCGGAAATTCGCGCCTTTTCTGGAATATCCCGGCGCGAGCGTGGACCTGGCCCGCAGTTTCGAGCAGCACATCGATAAGAGCCGGGTGCAGGTCCTCCCTGGCAATGAGCTCGACAGTGGGGCTGATCAGGTTTATGTCCCTTTCGGGAATATCGTTGCCGAAATCGGCTACCCCTTTCAGGAGCACAAGCTTGCTCATGTGCCCCAGCCGGCGGCAGTAGGCGTCGGCCTGGGTGAAATCGAACAGCCTTATGCCCTGCGTGTGCAGCAGGTCGCGGATAATCTTCACCGAAGTCGAATCGCCCATCATGAAAGCCGCATCAAGGGAGCCGTCCAGCAGGCCTTTGAGGGTATCGTCGTCGTTCAATTCCAGGAGCCTGGTATCTCCCTCCGGCAATATGCCGTTAAGGGCCAGTATCTCCAGGGCCAGCACATGGGCGCCTGTGCCTTTTTCGCCTACAGCCAGCCGCCTGCCCCGGAATCCGGACAGGAGATCCACCGGCTTTTCGCTGCGGTAAAAGAGATAAAGAGGCTGATAGGAAATGCTCCCCAGAGAAATCAATCTTTCCAGGTTGTCGTTTTTGGCTATGCCCGTCTGCACGAACCCGACATCCACTTTGAATGATTTGTCCAGGAGCCTGTCGAGGTTCTCCCTGGACCCGCCCGAAGGAAGTATTTTCAAGGTCACCCCCTGTCGGGCCAGTATCCTGGCGTACTTTTCCGCAATGCGCTGGTAGGGCGTCCCATCCACGCCGCTGGTGATGACAATTGTCCTTGAAGGGGCATAGTGGAAAAACAGGAAAACTGCTGTGATGATTACGGCTGCTGAAAATAAAATGGCTGCTATTGCGGCGCCGGGGCCGAGGCCGAACATTTCCGTAAGGACGTATCTGGCCCTGATATAAGCCGCCTTCAACGGATTCGGAACATTCTTTAGCGCTTGAACCATGGACAACCCCTCTCAAACCGCCTCCCCGTGCGGACGGGTTTTCCATATCAGGGGGGCCCTGCCCAATGCAATATCATTTTCAACAATGGTCCGGCGCAGACAAAATCTTTTCCCTGTTCTCCCTTGCCCTGTATAAAAAACAGCCCGGCAGGCGCACTGCCGGGCTGTCGCCCTGCAAAACTTCAATGCCTGTACCCCCGTTTTGTTTTCTTAAATCTTCAAGTTCTCATTTGGGGGCTGCACGGCTGAGCTCGATGGAAGCGCCCAATTTTTTCAGGTCTCCAGTACGATCGACCAGTAGACCTGCTCGGGAATATAAATCTGGTCCACACTGTCATACAGGAATAATTCGAAATTTACTTCCTGCCAGGAATAACGGGGGTTGTTATCCATGGGTTCCGCCGAGACAGGACCGGGCATGAAGGCCATAGTTGCTCCTTTCTTTTTACGGTCTGGGTTGTGTCCTTAACACGTTCTTGGAAAAACCTGTTTTGGTCAGGGCTGTTCAAAAAGGCCCGGGAAGCAAATCGCAGGACGTGCGAGGGTCGAGCGGGCAGAGCGTACCTGCAGGCGCTTAAGCATGTGAGATCCAAAGCGCAATAGAGGGGCCTTTTTCAACTGCCAGTTAGATACATTTTCGCCGGGGAGGAATCCATCAGCGATTCCCTGATAAGGATTGCCGCGATGCATTATTTTTTGCTTCGCAATTCCTTAGAGGGCCCGCTTCGCCGAAACCCGCGCCGTTACAATGCTACAGCGTATTTCAGGCGCCGGGCCCGCAAAATATTTGGTTGAGGCTCTAAGGTTTTTCGAAGTCAAAAATCAGGGGTTCCCTGATTGGAGAATTTAAGCGGGTGGATTATAACACATACCCTGATTGGATCTGGAAAATTACAGTCGAATTTTAAAATGAAGCAAACCTGGATTGGAACATCGTCCCTGAAACTCGCCGCGAACGGGATTTCCCCGGAGGAGGTCCGCGCCGGCATCGAGCGGCGCATTGGAATGCTCCAGTTCGTGTCCAAAACAGCCGGCCGGCTCCTTGCCGGCGACAATACCCGGCAAACAGCCGACGCGCTGTGCCTCGGACCGATAGGATTCATACACGGCAACAGGTTATTAAAACGGCGCACTGCAAAAGCGGTCCCGCGCGCTCACGCTCATGCGCTGCGTCGGTATTGCCCGGAAAGGGACCGGATCGAGGTGAAGGAGTAAGGCAAAGGGATGGAAAAGGAAAGATGCGTTCCGGGCGGATTTGAGCGGCAATTACGGCCTCTTCAGCATCCGGGAAAAGGCTGATGCATTTCAGCGGACAACTCAAAATCGATTCCGAACACGGCAGGGGAACGAGAGAGAATAACGATTCAAGCGCCCAGGGGGTAGGGGAATGGGAATTAAGATTATCATTGCTGACGACCACAAGATAGTGCGGGACGGGCTGAAGACACTTATAGACCGCCAGAAGGGAATGGAAGTGATCGGCGAGGCGGAGAACGGCAGGACCGCCGTGGCCCTCACGAGGAAGCTGCTTCCCGATATAGTCATCATGGACGTGTCCATGCCGGACATGAACGGCATTGAGGCAACCCGGCAGATCATAAAAGAGGTCAGGGGAGTCAAGGTCATTGCGCTCTCCATGCATTCCGACCGCAGGTTCGTGACCGGCATGCTGGAGGCGGGGTCCTCCGGCTATCTTCTCAAGGATTGCGCTTTCGAGGAACTCGCCAAGGCCATCCGGTGCGTCGCCGAGAACAAGTCATACCTGAGCCCCGGGATATCCGATATCGTGGTGAAGGATTACCTGCAAAAGGTTTCCGGAAACGGCGGGAACTCCGCTCAGACTCTCTCGAACAGGGAAAGGGAAATAATCCAGCTCCTTGCCGAGGGAAAGAACGCGGGCGAGATATCATCGCTGCTGCATATCAGCATCAAGACAGTCGAGACCCACCGGCGCAACATCATGATAAAACTGGACATCAGCACCATGGCGGAGCTGATAAAATATTCCATCAGGGAAGGCTATAGCGTTATCGAGAGTTAAACGGGGGTATCGTTCAGCAACGCCCTCTCGTACCCGCGGGAGGGCGTTGTTTTTTTAATTCACCTGGAAGTGTTCACGTCCAGCGTCGTCTCGTAAAATCCCGAGGCGCTCTTTTCTTTTTTAGAAAATTTGATTCCCCGCGTCTGCATGCCGGCGATTTCCGGTTTTGAGATCACCTGGTAGACGGACCCCGCGGACTCCACGTTCACATCGCCCTGGGGCTCTGTGCTGGCATAAACGATTATGCTTTCCCGGCCGAAGGGGGGAGTTACCGCGAGGTCGTACGCGTCCGTGCCCGCCGGCAGCTCATAAATGACCCCGCCCTGGAAGTAGTTGTCTTTCCGGTGCGGGTTGGGCAGGAGCTGCAGCAGGGACCCCTTCACGTCTTTATAAAGTATCCGGGCGAAAAACGGCCTGTTGCCCCTGATGAAAATCCTGATCTTCTCCGCGCTCCTGTACTGCTGCTTATCCGTCCATACCCTCACTTGCAGCGGGGCCGACGGGTCCTCGAGCATTTCCCGGCCGTTGACGGCATGCTTCAGTGTTCCTTCGTCGGGGATCACCTCCGCCTTGATCTGCATTTTATAGCAGTCGCCCGCGGCGGGGTCCCTGTACCATGATTTTTCAAGCACTTCGATGACCCGGACCTCGGCTTTAGCGTAGGCATTGAGCAGGTCTTTCTCCAGCTCAAGGTTTTTCACCCTGGTCTCGGATGTTATATAGGTCGAGGCGTTCTCAGCCGCGTTGCGCCTGGCGTTTGCCAGGGCCTCGCTCTCCGTCTGTTTTTTCGATTTGTCGTCGCCCATGCACGCATATCCGCCGGCGCTGGTGATTGTGGACTGGCCGGCAATGCCCGCCGCCGGGATCAGCGCCAGCATGATAAGCATTCCAATCGTGAATTTCACCGTCGCTCTCATATGCCTCTCTCTTTTCACAGAATGCGATATCATTGATTTTTTATAAAATGCTTTTCTATTTGCCTTATCTCTTGAAAAAGCTTCCTGTTGACGGGCGTGGGCACGCCGTATATCTCCCCGAGTTCCACAACCCTGCCCGCCAGCATTTCCACTTCCGTCTTCCTGCCGGCCTCGACATCCTGGAGCATGGAGGTCTTCCCGTCGGGGCTCAACGACATCAGCACCGGATCGAACTTTTCGATATCGGCGCCGGAGAGATTGATCTTCAGCTTGCCTGCCAACGCGACGACTTCGCGCATTGCCGAGCGCATCAACTCCCGGGCCTCGGAAGATGACTGAAAAACACCGTATTTGGCGCGCAGGACGGCGGACGCCTGGTTGATGCCCACATTGACCATGAATTTGAACCACATGACGGCCTTCATGTCGGCCGGCACCTCGTAGTTTATGCCGGCCCTGTCGAACACGTCTGTAACGCGCCGGACCTTGGGGGACGGCTCGGGCCCGTTCACGGCCTCCCCGAAAATTATCCTGCCCTGGGTCGTGTACCGGACCCTGTTGCCTTCCCTCAGGGCATCGATGCCCAGAGTAATTGCATACAGGACTTTGCCCGCCCCGTAAGCCGCTGAGAGGCGCTCTTCACTTTCGATGCCGTTCATGACGGACAGGATGGTTGTGCTTTCCCCCACCAATCCGGAAATATCCCTTACCGCCTCATCAAGTTGATGGTATTTGACAGCGACAATGATCATATCAGCCGGACCGGGCTTATCGGCTTTTTCAGCTTTATTAGTCCTGACGACCCGGATGGGATAGTTCTTGTCGTTTACCACGACCCCTGATTTCCTGAGGCGTTCATAGCGTTCCCCCGAAGCTATGAAGCACACGCTATCCCTGTCCATCTCGTAAAGAAGGCTCGCGTAAACCGCCCCGAGGGCCCCTGCGCCGATAACGGCGACATTCCTGATTTTTTCCGGCATCAATACCTCGTTCAAATATCGGCCCCCTCTTGCGCTGCGCAGACCTGCGCCTTTCAACACGGCCTATTGGATTTGCACTATACATTTTTCCCATGTTTGGTAAAGGGGAAAATGCGGGTGCGGCCCCGACCCGGTCGCGCTCCGGAAGCTGATTGCCCTCGGGCCCGCTTATCTGCTAAGGAAATAGGAAAGGAACGGAGGGGTGAGGCATGGAGGCCACCGCATCGGGGCTTGTGATGTTCAAGGACGAAAAGAACTACAGGGATGTCCTGTCCATCCTCGAAGACCCCGAGAACATGCCGGCAAATTTCGAAGACTGGCAGCTCGACGCCGAGCAGGAAATCAATGAAATGGAATTTGCCGGGATCATTCCCGTCCCCGCCCAGATAGAACCCGAAGATTTTTCCTTCTGGTGCATATCCAGAGGCCTGCCGGTCAATACCAAATCCCTCAAGGAATATGCCGATTTCAAGGCCATCCGCTTTTCCCGGAAAATGGGATTCTAAGAAGATCCTAAATGACAGTTTAAAAAATGGCCGGCAGCGATTTGAGATTTTTTCGGGAAACCATTCTTACGCTTCGACAGGCTCAGTGACCGCGTGCAGCGGCACTCAAACTGTTTGAGCCCGCAGGCCTGTAGGGGCGGATCTCAGACCCGCCCGCATAGCTGTCGACCACAACGGGAGGGTCTGAGACCCGCCCATACGAATGGTCAAAACGGATTTTACGCCAGGTTATCAAGGCAACCAAGCGGTACCATTTCATATCACTTTCAGAATGTCCGGCGCATGCCTTTGCGAAGCAGGCGGAATGGATGCAGGGTAGCCGATTATTACGGGTGCGACGATCCGGAAATTTCCCGGGACGCCCATCAGGTCGAGAGTCTGCCTGCTGCGGATATTCGAACCGAGTCCGATCCAGCAGGTGCCGAGCCCCCTGGAAACAGCCGAAAACATGAAATAGGAAACGGTCAGCGCGACATCCACTTCAAGGGATGAGACCGATTCCGGCCCGGCAAAAAACACGACGCACGGCGCATTATAGAATACATTAAAGTCCTCGTCGCGCAGCATGGATTCATAATCCTTCAGAAACGACCCGGGCCGGCGCGCGAGGTCCTGGAGGAGATTCCCCTTGCTCTCATCGGAGAGCCTTTTGATGAACGCCCTGTCCCTGACGATCACAAAGCTGCAGGGCTGGCCGTTGCGCGCCGTCGGCGCCAGGCAGGTATCCCCGATGATTTCCCCGATTGTTTCCAATGACGGTGCTTTATCCGTGAATTCTCTTATGGAACGGCGGTTTTTCAGCAAAGTTGATAAATCCATGCCATCCTCCCTTTTCCCTGAATCATTGATTAACGGCTGATACCTTGCTATAAATCCATATGCAAACAGGGCATATTTTTCAAGGAGTACTTGCCTTCGGGGCTGGAGGAAGTGAATGAGGTATGTGGAATTCGGCGCGACAGGTCTAAAAATTTCCGAGGTGGGTTTCGGAGGCATACCAATCATTCGCCTGGAGACCCAGGCTGCCGTGGCAGTCCTGCAGCGCGCCTTCGAAAGGGGGATAACCTTCTACGACACGGCCAACCTTTACCGCGACAGCGAGCAGAAGATGGGCATCGCCTTCCGGGGCCGGAGGGACAAGGTCGTCATAGCAACGAAGACTTTTAAGAGAGATGCGCAAGGCGCGCTCAAGCACCTCGAAAACAGCCTGCGGATGCTGGAGACCGATTACATCGACCTTTATCAGTTCCATCAGGTTGCGCAGGACAAGGACTGGGAAGCCATAACGGCCCCGGGCGGCGCGCTGGATGCGATTGTGAAGGCCCGGGACGGGGGGAAGGTCAGGTTCATCGGGGTCAGTTCCCACAATATTCCAATGGCAATTAAACTGGTCGGCACGGGGCTCTTCAGCAGCATCCAGGTCCCGTTCAACTTTATCGAGCACGCTGCGAAAGGCGAACTGCGCGCGGCGGCGCTGACCCGGCGCATGGGTATCCTGGCAATGAAGCCGTTTGCAGGCGGGATGATCGATAACGCCGGGATCTCCTTCAAGTTCCTGCGCCAATTCCCCGATATCGTCCCGATACCGGGCTGCGATTCCATTGAATCCGTGGACCAGGTGGTCTCTTTCTATGACAGCGGCAACGTCGTGACGAAGGCGGACCTGGAGCTCATGGACAGGTACCGCGTCGAGCTCGGGAAACAGTTCTGCCGCCGGTGCGAATACTGCCAGCCGTGCCCGCACGGGGTGATGATCACGCCGGCCATGGCCTATAAGGTGATCGCCTCCCGGATGTCCCCTGCCGTTTCAGTGGAATTCTCCAGGGCGGCGATGGAGAGCATCAAGAATTGCATCGAGTGCGGCATATGCGAAGAGCGCTGCCCCTATGAGCTGCCCATCGAGGAAATGCTCAAAGCCTCTTACGACCTTTACGAACAGCACCGCAGGCTGATACAGAGTTGAACTTCCAGCTGAGATACGGGCTCGATGAGCGCCCTCCCGCCGGGGAACTGGCCCTTTACGGCCTGCAATGGTTCGCCGTCACAATTCCCGTCATTATCATAATCGGCAAAGTGGCTGCCGGTCTTCACGCGCAGAGCCAGGCGGACGAAATCGCGTATCTCCAGAAGCTCTCTTTCGTGATGGCGGCGGCGCTGCTCGTCGAGCTGACCTCCGGCCATCGGCTGCCGCTCATAATCGGGCCCTCGACCGTGCTCCTCATCGGGATCATAGCCAGCCGGGGATTCGGCGCTGCCAGCATCTATTCCTCAATCCTGCTCGGAGGCGTCCTGATTTTCGCGCTGAGCATCACCGGCCTGTTCGCACATCTGAAAAGGTTCTTCACCGCGAGAGTGGTTTCCGTGGTCCTGCTGCTAATCGCGTTCACGATGACGCCCACGATCATGGGCCTGATCGCTTCTCCGCAACCGGGGGCGGGCCCGCTCGCGAACCTGGTTTTCTCGCTGGCGATGATCTTTTCCATGTTCTTCCTGTACAGCGTCCTGAAAAATATCTGGAGATCGACGCTGATCATCTGGGCGATGATTGCCGGGAGCGCAGTTTACTTCGGCCTTTTTCCGTCCGGCATCCTTTTCAGGTTCAGCGAATTTCCCCTTGCCGGTGGATTCCTCCATGATTTCACTATGCACCTCTCTCTGGATGCGGGGGTGACCATCTCGTTTCTTTTCTGCTACCTTGCCCTGGCCGTGAACGACCTGGGCTCCATCCAGTCCCTGAACGAGCTGCTGAAGCCCGGCGGGGAGCAGCAGCGGATCACGCGGGGCATGCTGGTCACCGGGCTTGCCAATGTGGCGGCCGGTTTACTGGGAGTCATCGGCCCCGTCAATTTTTCCCTGAGCCCCGGGGTGATCATGTCTACGCGGTGCGCCTCGCGGAGCGCCCTCCTGCCCACGGCCGTCCTGCTGTTTATCCTCTCATTTTCACCTGCTCTCTTATCGCTGCTCGGCAACGTGCCGCCGGCGGTCATCGGCTGCGTCCTGGTCTATATCCTGTGCGCGCAGGTAGTCGCCGGACTTTCGATCATCACCGAGCCGGGCGGGACAGTGAGTTTTGAAACAGGCCTGGTAATCGGCCTGCCCCTGATCCTCGGCACGGTCATCGCCTTTCTCCCTGCCGGGGTCCTTGCAACTTTTCCCGCTGTCCTGAGGCCGGTCCTCGGCAACGGGTTCGTGGTGGGAGTGATAACGGCGCTGGTCATGGAGCACCTTGTATTCAGGGGAAGATAACCCGCGGGACCTGCAATGAATAATGAAAAGAAGATCATCCTGTTTACATCGGTTTCCCATTTCCTGTTCCACTTTTACGAGATCGCCTTTCCCGCCCTGACAGTCCCGCTCATGCTTTCGCTGGACCTGGACCTGAAAGATGTCCTGCAGATGGGGTTTCCCATGTACCTGATGTTCGGGCTGCTTGCCCTGCCCTGGGGAATTTTTTCCGACCGCTTCAGCAACCGCCTGGGACTGGCGGTCTGTTTCCTGGGGGGCGGCGCCGGCGCGCTCATCGCGGCATTTTCGTCCACGCCCGCCATGATAACGCTCTCCCTGGCGGCAATCGGGTGCTTCGCCTGCATATCCCATCCCGCCGGGATGGGGCTGATTTCCCATTCGACAAACAAGGTCGGGACGAGCCTCGGCATATTCAGCGTGGCAGGCAGCATAGGGCTCGTGGTCGGCCCGTTCCTGGCCGCCTTCCTCAACTGGCTCGCCGGGTGGAAACTGGCGTACCTGGCCGCCGGCGTTTTCAGCCTTGCCTGGGGTGCTGCCATACTGTGCGTCAGAATAGAAGAAGCCCCGGTCCATCACGACGATGAGGCAACAGCCCCACGCCCGTCATCAAGCAGCCAGGGACACCCGCTGGGCCGTCTGCTGCTTTTCTTTTCCATAGTCACGCTGGGCGGGCTGGCTTACCGGATCAACATCGTCGCGCTCCCCGCTTACCTGGAATTGAAAGCGGCATTCCTCGCGCAATACGTGCAGGGCCTCGGGGTCCATAAGCTCGCGGGGACGGCGACCCTGGCGGCGGCCGCCCTGACCTCGATCGTGTATTTCTTCGGGATAATCGGGCAGTTCATCTCGGGAAAGATAGCGGACAGGCGCGAGCTGCGGGGCTTGTATATTCTTTTCAACGCCGCGAGCCTGCCTTTCATCCTGATGATGGCGTTTTTCAGCGACGCGCGGCTCGTGCTCGCCTCCGCCGCTTACGTCTTCTTCGCCCTGGGCCTGCAACCCATTGAGAACAGCCTCATAGCAAAATTCACCCCTCGCCGGTGGCGCAGCACCGGTTACGGTTTTGCCATGATCCTGATCTTCGGGGTGGGCGCCCTGGCCGTTTTCGTCGTGGGGTGGGTCTCGCAGAATTGGGGGCTCGGGTCGGCCTATCTCGTGTCGGCGGGCCTGATCGCCTTTATCGTCCTGGGCATCATCCTGCTGATCGTTGTGACCAGGGGGATTTCCTTCCACAACATCCCGAAGGAAAAGATTCCGGATGTCCCCGATTCCTTTAAATCTTTCTCTCGAAAGCTGGATTTTCGGGAGTAATTGAAGTATGTAGCTCGTGCTTATCAATGATCAGGATTTTATAAATGCCCGGGAAAAACGACTTTATCACAGATTTCCTGTTCGGCGGCGCGCCCGTCCAGGAGGACGGGGATACCGTCCGGACAGAAATGCTGATGGGCCTGCGGACCGAGGGCTGGGTGGGAATACCGCACGGCGGGATCGGCATGGCCGCAATGGTCGAACTTGCATTTTGTCACGGTGCGGGCCGGGATTTCGGAAAAGTATCCTACCCGTTATCTGCCGATTACAGGATGGGCGGCTCCCGGCTGCAGGTCGGCGACTCAGTGCGGATCGACTTGACACGGAACGGATCCCGGGCGACAGGCCGGATGACTCCGAAAGGCGCGGATACTCCCTATCTGACCACTGTTATTTCTACCGGGACGATGGAAGCGGGCGAGCCGGGCTCGTATCTGCCCGGGCGGCTGTCCGAAATAGAAAAAAATCTACTTGCCCTTCCCTATTACAGGAACTGCTTTGTCTGCGGTGTCCAACGCCGGGACCCGGGATTGAAGAGGAAGTTCCAGTTTGTGGAAGGTTCGCCCGCGAAGGCAGTCGTGTCCCTGGCCGGTTTCGAGCCGGAAGACAATGAAACCTTTTACCTTTTCCAGAGAGATGGTTTCCTGCACCCCCTGCCCTTCCTCGCGCTCCTCGACGAGACCATCGGCTGGGCGGGTTTTATGATGTCCGGAAGCGGCGGTGTGACGACCCGGATGAGCTATTCGTTATTAAAGCCGGTCGCCGCCGGCGAAAAGGTCATAGTGCTCGCGCGCGGGGACAAGCTCAGGAAGACGCCGACCAGATCGATGTTCTGGGCGTCGGGAGTGGCGGCAACTGTGGCCGCGGACGGGAAGTTTGATATCGTTGCAGCGGCTTCCGGTCAATACCTGGGCATGCCGGAACTGACGGAGCAGATGAGGACGGAGCTGATGCCGCAAGAGCTTACACTAAGAGCCTTCAGTCTGGCAGGGGGCCCTTAATAAAGGCCGTTCAAAAATGCCGGGCCATATGGGCGCATAGGCGCGGACCGGATCGCGAGGCGTATAGGTTAATACGTTGAGCGATACGGTTTGCAGCGCAACGCAGCAGATGGGCGTTTTTCAGCGGCCTTTTATTTCAGTCTTGGGTAGTATTCCCCCGTCCTCGGATTGAAGTAGCCATGGCCATCAATGGGAGGGTAATATTCACCCGTCTTCGGGTTCATGATTCCCTGCCCTTGGGGCGGGAAGAATTGGCCGGTGCGGGGATTGATTGCTCCCCGGTTCAGATACGGCATGGGAGGCGGCGCCGGGACCCTCGGCTGGTTCAACCGCGGGGGCCTCGGTATGGGCTGGAGCTGACCCGGCGTCGGCAAAGCCTCCAGCCGGCTCCCCGGTCCGCTGTAACCCACTTCGGCATCCGCCCGGATTCCGGAGGTCATGAGCAGCACAATTAATATTAACAGAATTACGATCCTGACCATTTCACGCTGATTTTAATCTTTCATGCCCCTTTTGGCAATTTAATCCGGCACGAATTAATTTCCTTGACTTACTTGCAGTAAACACCTAAAATCACCTCAATTTTGAAAATCGGTTTTGGTCATAATGAATCCCCAGAGCCTGAAAAAAAGGCGCCTTGGGGTTTTTTTTTGTACAGATCAGAACAAGTGGAGTCCGGGACAACAGGTTACCGGATGCAATTTAATACAGACTAAAAAAGGATTTTAATGGATTTCAAATCGTTTAATTTTCACCGTCAGATCGAATCGGGAATAAAGTCTCTCAAGTATATAACTCCGACACAGATACAGGAGGAGTCCATCCCGGTTATAATGGAGGGGCGGGACATCGTGGGAATAGCCCATACGGGAACGGGAAAATCCGCCGCGTTCATTCTGCCCATCCTGCAGCGCTTAATGGAAGGTCCGCGCCGGCAGATCCGGGCCCTTGTCATCGCGCCCACAAGGGAACTTGCCGAGCAGACGCACGGTTTCATAAAACAGATGGCCCGGTCCACCAGATTAAAGAGCGTGACATTGTATGGCGGCGTGAAAAGGAAATCGCAGCTGAACCGGCTTCGGAACGGGGCCGAAATTGCAGTCGCCTGCCCGGGACGGCTCCTGGATTTTATGGAAAGCGGCGAGATAGACCTGTCGCAAATCGAAATACTCGTCCTCGACGAGGCGGACGAGATGTTCGACATGGGTTTCCTGCCGGATATCAGAAAGATAATCGGGAGCCTTCCGTCGGATCGCCAGACTCTCCTGTTCTCTGCCACCATGCCGGACGAAATCCGCGAGCTGGCAAAGGCCATATTGCGTGACCCGGTAAATATCCAGGTAGGGGAAACGGCGCCGGTCCCCACGGTTTCCCACGCCATCTATCCCGTGGGGCAGCACCTCAAGACACCGCTGTTAATGAAGCTCCTTGAACTCAAGGAAATGAATTCCGTCCTGGTATTCACCCGTACCAGGTCCCGGGCAGTGCGGCTGGCGTCGCAGATGAAGAAATCAGGATATAGCGTCGCTAACATCCAGGGCGATATGGCCCAGGGGAAACGGCAGGAGGCGCTCAACGGCTTCCGAAAGGGCAAATACCGGATACTGGTGGCGACCGACATCGCTGCCAGGGGGATAGATGTTTCGGAAATATCCCACGTGGTCAATTACGACATGCCCGACACGGTCGATGCATATACCCACCGCATCGGGCGCACGGGCCGGGCCGACCGGACGGGGGTCGCCTACAGCTTCGTAACCATGCAGGACAGGGGTTTTGTCTGGAGCATCGAAAAGGCGATTGGAGAAAAGCTGGAAAGGAAAATGCTGGAAGATTTTGACTACAGCGTCCCGGCGCCCCCCGGGAGCGAAGAGGACCGGAGGGATGCGCGTCCCGCGCCGCCCAAAAGACCCCCCCGCCGGGATATTTTCTCCCTGCCGGAGTCGCTGGTTTCCCCGGGTCAGAATAGCGCACCGGGCCTCGCCAGACAGAAAGGCCTTCTGAATTCCCTGCGGCGCCGCGCGCGCAGCGCCCGGTAATACCTGAGCGGACCTGAGCGGACAGATCAGCTTTTTGACTTCGGGGAGAGTTCCCTTCGCTCTGTTTCGGACATCAAGCACCCATTCAGGCACTTTTCCGGACAATCTCCCCTGCATGGCTCAATGTGAATTGTCACGGTGGATTCCGGGAAATCCTGCTTGAACTTGCGCGACAGTTCCTGGGCCAGTTTGTGGGATTCTTCGACGGTCATCTGCGAATCGACCTGGATGTGGAATTCGACGAAACGCAGGTGCCCGGCTTTCCGGGTCCGGAGATAATTAAACCCGCGGATAACCGGGTGGTAGGACCTGATAAGTTCGCGCAGGGATGCCTCCTCTTCCGGCAGGCTTGCGTCCATGAGGTCCTGGGCCGACTGCTTCGTAAGATCATAAGCTGCTTTAGATATTAAAACCGCCACGGCAATAGCGCACAGCGGGTCAATCCATGCCAGGTCATAGCCGGGGAGGAAGCGACCGCCCCACCAGATTATAGCGAGCCCCACCATAATCCCGGCGGACGTGTAAACGTCCGTCCGCAAGTGCCAGGCATCCGCCTGGAGGGCTATAGAATCCGTCTGCTTCCCCACTTTGAACAGCTGCTGGGAAACAACCGTGTTCACCATGGCTGAGAACAGCATGACCCCGACTCCCAGGACGGCCGTTTCAATGGGGGCCGGGTTAGCCAGCTTTTCAACAGCTTCATATAATATCCAGATCGCAGCCACGAATATGAGCAGGGCCTCAAAGGTGCCGGAAAGGTTTTCGATCTTGCCGTGGCCAAAGGGGTGCTCCTCATCGGCCGGTTTGCCCGACTTCCGGACGGCAAAAAGGGCGACCCCCGCCGCTACAAGGTCGATACCGGAGTGGATGGCTTCCGAGATCACGGCGACTGATCCTATTGCCAGCCCAATCGCGATTTTCAAAATCACAAGAATCGTGTTTGATGCTACCGAAAGCAGGGCAACCTTTGTTTTGAGGGCCTTATGCTCCATTGTTTTCCTTAATTTTGATCGTCTATGCTCGTCCGGACCGTAAAGGGGCACCATATTATTTTATATTTTTTCAGATGTCTACTTATGAGTCGTTATGGGCGTTCAATTATTACCCGCTACGGGTATTTTATATCCATATAATCTCCTCCAAAACGTCCGGAGCCTTAGTATTTCAGCCGGAATGCCTGTAGATTCGCCACGCTTAAGTTGGCACACCCCTTGCTGAACACGGTTCAACGGGGCGGTTCAGCAGGGATCAAGACTCCTCCCGGAAAGAAGCAATGGGACCGGAAGGACGAAAAAGAGCCTTTTAAACTCTAATCAAAAAACCTGTGCTGATTGGAGCCGTGTCGGCAATGATGCCCGTAATGGCGATCCGGGGCTGTTATTCCGGTTTCGGCCCGGGCCGCGGCCGCGTCGAAGGCAATGGGCTTGGACAGAACAGCTGTGGCTGCGACAGGCATGGAATGGAATAGGTAAACCGCCGCAATATATTGAAAACAGGAAGGCGCTGATTTTCATGCAACCTTTAATTAGCTCGCGTGATGCAGTTATTTTTCGTACCATGAAATGTGATTTATTTTCTTTCTCTTTATGCTATAAGGGGCGCGGTTTCCGGGTAACGAAATGTTTCAAAAGCGATTGAAATTCCTTCCCCTGCTCATATTCCCGGTATTAGCGGCAATTGTCATGCTCTCCACGATCGATTCCTCCGCCAGAACCCTGCCGTTTAATACCAGGGAAAAGTTCGTCTACAAGGCACGATGGGGGCTCATCGAAGCAGGCGAGGCTGTCATCGAAACGCTTCCTTACGAGTACATGAACGGCAGGCGCTTCTACCATTTCGCCATGACGAGCCAGACCAACAGCTCCGTCGATTATATCTACAAGCACCGCGAGAGGCAGGATTCCTACGTGGACCAGGACTTCACCCACTCCGTCCAGTACGAAAAGAGGGCGATGGGGAGCCACCCCCGGGAGGTTATAGTCTACTTCAACTGGAATCAGATGCACGCCACGTATGTGAACTTTGGAGAGCCGGAGAAGCCAGTGGCGATAATCCCCGGCACCTTCGACCCGCTCTCGATGTTTTTCGCAATGCGGATGCACGACCTCCGGGAAGGGGCTTCCATCCGGATACCTATCACGGACGGGAAGAAGCTCATTTCCACCAAGGCCGTGGTAAAAGGCCGGGAAAAGGTCGTTGTCAATGAAAGGGCTTACGATACTTATGTAGTTGTCCCGGATTTCGATATGAAGAAGGCCTTCGACAAGGACCAGCCTAATGTGAAACTCTGGATAACCGCCGACTCGAGGCGCATACCGGTCAAAATAGAAAGCCGGCAAAGGTTCGGCACAGTGGTACTGGAGCTTGTCTCGGCCGTCCTGTAAGGCCCTTATTGCCTTGTGCCGGTGAAAAGGCGGGTTATCCCGAAAGTCATCTCGAATATCTCGATGCCGGAAAGGCGCTCCGACTCCATAATCGACCTGAACGCTTCCGGACCGGGGAAGCTCATTATGGAATCGGCCAGGTATTCATAAGCGGCTGGATTCGACGCAAACAGGCGGGCCATTTTAGGCATTACCCTGCCCAGGTAAAAGACATAAAAGCTGCGGAAGATGCCCGGGTTCGGCAGTCCCATTTCCAGCACCATGACCCGGCCCCCCGGGGCCACCACCCTTCTCATTTCCCGGAGCGCGGCGGATTTCTCGGGTATGTTCCTCATTCCGAAAGCGATGCAGGCCACATCGAAGCTCTTGTCCCCGAAAGGCAGCTTCAACGCGTCCCCGTCCACAAGGCTGACCCTCGGCGATAGGCCGGATTTTTCCACCTTGTCCCTTCCGGCTGCCAGCATAGCCGCCGAGGGGTCGAGTCCGACCACTTCTATGTGCCGGTACCTTCGCGCCGCGCCGATCGCGACATCGGCCGTCCCGGTTGCAATATCGAGGAGCCTGTTCGTCCGGGAAAAGCGCATCCTTTTGATCATCGCGCTGCGCCAGGCCACATCGCGCCTCATGCTGAGCAGATGGTTGAGAAAGTCATACCGCGGGGTCACCGAGGAAAAGATGTCCCGGACGACTTTACGGTGATTCTCCGGGGACATTCCGCAAACGGACGGATATTTGTCTTTCGTGTTCTTCATAAAGGCGTTGTAACAGCTGTGGGTGCGTATTGCAATACGCCCTGAGGAGCGGCGGTAAACGAGTTTAAACACATCCCGGCTGTGTTATGAGCCCGTCAAAGCCGGGAAAGGCAGGCAAGGCGCACTGAAAAGGGGTCAGCGGGGCTACTGACTTCAGGCTCCGGGAGATACGGACAGGAGATCAGCGCGACGGCGCCGTCCCTTTAAAAGCAGGCCTGAAGTGTTTTTCAATTCAAAATGGAAGGCGTAAGCCAGGAAAAGCCCGTCATGGCTCAGGCTTATTTCTATGCCGGATTCCCTGCCGCGCACCAGCAGAATTGGGGGGCCAAGGCCGCTGCCGTTGCGCTTCCGCCGCACTATTTCCAGCTCCTGCGGATCGGCGTCGACGTATCCGGCCAGCTTCATTTTTGCCGCGCGGCGCACAAGCATTGACTGCACGTGGGGTGTCACTTCGCGTCTTCTCAGGTCGATGCTGCAGACCGCCCAGGAAACGGAAGCGGCCGCATCGACGCCGCCCGTTGCAGCGACTGCGTGCACGTAAGTGCTGTTCCGGACTATTCTCAACCGGATGGTCCCGGCCGGAGTGGACGCGGAGCCCTGGAACGATTCGGTGCGTGTCCTTGCCATGGAACTCCCCTCTTCTGGGGGGAAATCCAGGGATACTTCAAACTTGCGAGGGGAGGAACTCGGCGCGCCTCCTTCAGAATATTTGCTCACGGCTTTGAAGGCGGCTTCCTTGCCGGCCCAAACGGACCACAGAGCCTTGTCGGGATCAGCCGACGTGAATATCAGGCCTTTTTCGGCGGGCGTGAAGACGCGCTCAATGAAGCGCGCATCTTCGCTCTTCCCGATGTTGGCGGGATCCGTCAAATCCACTATGTCGTTGCCTATATGAGGCAAAATACTCCTCCTCCATCCGGGCAAGCCGGTCCATTATCTGTTCGGCGTAGACTCTCTGGGCGCGCAGGCCGTTGAATCCCAGCCGTTCCGGCATGAACGTTTCCACAGTCATCGTAAACTTCTCACCGAACTTCGGGATCGTGCTGTATCCGTCCTGCCGGTCGCCGCGCAGGTAGATGCACATCACCCTGCAGCTCTCAAAATCCTTGATGAACCTGCCCACGCCATAGGAGACGCGCTCCCGGTCGATCCTTCCGGTACGGGAGCGGCCGCCCTCGGGAAAGATCATAAGGCTCTGGCTTTCGGCCAGCACCCAGGAGCACTTTTCGAGGTTGGCCTTCATTTCATCCCGGTCGCCGCCCCGGTGGATGGGAATGCATTTGCTCAGATAGCACATTGCCGCCAGGAATATGTTGCGCTGGAAATTCTGCTGCTCGGGAAGGTTCCAGGGGAGCAGCCGGAAATCGACCATGTACCGGAAAAATGACTGCAGGCCATAGGCAAGGATTACGGAATCGATCATCGTCAGATGATTGGCGCAGATAATCCAGGGCCCCTTGTGCTCCCGGAACTCCCTGCGGCATGCCTGCCTGACCTGCCGGAGATTGCGGATCCTGTAACCGAGGAAGCGCATGCACAGCAGGCTGATCAGGCCTGTTATGAATACCGCCAGCCTCCCCAGGCGGTATTGCAGTCTGAGCGAGGCGGCCGGGTCGTCTCTTAATTTCATTTCGTTTACGGGAATTACAGCTTTCCTTTGATCAGGTTTACGGCATCTCCGATTGTGCCGATCTTGTCTGCCTCGTCGTCGTCGATCATGATCCCGAAAACGTCCTCGCATTTGATGATGACGTCCACGAGCCTGGCGGAGTTGACCTTGAGGTCATTGAGGATATTAGTGTCCATTGTGGCCTTGTCCAGCAGGGACTGGTCCTTTGTGTACGGCCTGAGTATGTTCACCATCTCCTCGAAAATCTTCTTCTCATCCATGTTGCTAAATACTCTCCTTCTTCTTTGGTTTTTTTAAATTTTATTCCGGATCTGAAATTCAATTTTCAAATTTTTTGAATATGAGGCAGCTGTTGACGTCGCCGAAACCGAATCCCGCCTTGGCGACAACCCGCAGGTCCTGCATGTCGACACACTGCCGCGGTATCCAGTCCGAAAATTCCTCGATATCGGGATGGATATCCTCGCAATTCACGGACGGGTGGAGGAAGCCCTTGTTGATCTGCAGGGCGACCGCGGCGCACTCGATGGCTCCGGCGGCTCCGAGGCAGTGGCCGATAAGCGATTTTGTGGAATTGATAAAGGGGAAGCTCTCCGGCCCTCTTCCCAGGGCCCTTGCCCAGTTGCGGACCTCCACCGGGTCGGCGAAAGTCGCGGTGAGGTGCCCGTTAATGGCGTCGATCTCCCGGGGATGGACCCCGGCGTCGGCTACCGCCCCCCGGATACAGCGCTCCACTCCTACGGGGTTGGGCGCCGTCATGGTGCCCCCCTGTCGCTGGCCGCCGCAATTGACGGAGCATCCGATTATTTCGGCATAAATCCTGGCGCCTCTCTCCAGGGCGGTTTCCAGTTCCTCCACGACCAAAACCCCCGATCCCGAACCGGGGACGAACCCGGCAGCCGTGGCGCTCATCGGGCGGGATGCCGCCTCGGGGTTTTCGTTGAATTTACGGCAAAGCACCTTCATTGCGTCGAAACCGGCCCAGATGAACGGAGAGGGGCCTTCAGACCCTCCGGCCAGCATACGCTTACTGAGCCCGGCCCTGATCCGGCATACTGAATCAATTATCGCCTCATTTCCGGTGCTGCACGCCGAAGAGTTTGAGGTCACCTGATTTCCCAATCCCAGCAGCCCGGCCACGAACGCGCTCGTCGAGCTGTTCATGACTTGTTCAACAATGTTGCTGCCCAGTCTCCTGATCTTACCCTGCTGGACTGTCGGCACAAGCCTGTTGACGATGGTGTCCATGCCGCCTATACCCGAACCGATCACGGCCCCTGTATCCCAATCCGGCTCAGAGCCGTCATCGGGCACTTCGAAACCGGCATCCTTCCAGGCCTCTATGGCGGCCAGGGCTGCATATGTGATGTTGTCGTTCATGCTGAGGAGTTTCTCCTGGCTGAAATAGCCGTTCGAGTCCCCATTGCCTTTCTCCGGCACCCCTCCAACCTGGCAGGCAAAACTCAACTCCCTCAGTTCGGGTATATAGCGGATCCCCGACGTCCCCCGCCTCAGCGCATGCTCGAACTGAACCAGGCCAAGGCCGTTCGGGGCCATCACTCCCATTCCGGTCACAACCACTCTCTTCCTCAATCAAAATCCTCCCGATTCCCGGAACTGAACATTTATGAAGCCGTCCTGATTTGACTGGTTTTCAACAGCTTCACCCTTTGACTCCGACTAGGGTCCCCGTACAAACAGCGGTCCCGTCCTCTTTTTCCATCGTGACATTCACCTTCAGGCTCGACCTGCGGAAATATACCTTTTCCCCGCGGACTATGACCTTTTCCCCCGGATAGACCGGCTGCAGGAATTCCACGTTTTCCACCATGGAGAAAAGCGTCGTGACCCGGCCGAGGGATTCGGATTTTTTTTCCTGCATCAGCTGGTAAACTCCGAAAGCGACCACCGACACCTGGGCCATTGTCTCGATCAGTATGACGCCCGGGGTGATCGGGTTTCCGGGGAAATGGCCCGCATAGAAATGCTCGTCGGGCCTATACCTGTACTCTCCCACGACCCTGTCCCCGTCTATCTCCAGGATCGTGTCCACGAACCTGAACGGCGGTTTTTGCGGCACAGCCGCAAGGATTTTTTCAACCAGGGCCGGATCAGCCGCCATACATCCCCCCGTTCACGTGGATCACCGATCCGGTTATATACGAGCCTTTAACGGCCAGGAAGGCGACCACTTCGGCCACCTCCTCGGGCCTTCCCACCCGGCCCAGGGCAATCCGCGAGAGGATCCCGTCCTTGACCTCCCGGGGCAGCTCTTCCATCATGCCCGTCTGGATGAAGCCGGGCGCCACCGAGTTGACCAGGATGTTCCTGTCCTTCAATTCCATCGCGAGCGACCTGGTCATGGCGTCGAGCGCCGCCTTTTCCATCGTATACGGCGCCTGGCCGGCATTGCCCGTGTGGCCGACGACGCTCGAGATATTGATTATCCTCCCGGAACCCTGGCGCAGCATGAACTGGCGGATCACCCTTTTGCTGAGATACCAGGCCCCCCGCGCCATAGTCCGCTGGTCGTCGAACTGTTCTATGCGCATCGAATTGATGTCCGCGTTGACGGAGTGCCCCGCGTTGTTCACCAGCACATCGACCCTGCCGGCTTTTTCCCTGATATCGGCCACCATGGCGTCGATCTGGGCGGTGTCCGCGAGGTCCGCCCTGATAAGGAATCCCTCGCCGATTGTTTCCAGCAGCCCCCTGGCGCCGGCCTCGCTGTTGCGGTAATGGACGCCGATGCGGAACCCGTTTTCGGCCAGGGCGCGGCAGCATGCGGAGCCGATCCCCGTTCCCGCCCCCGTTACTATCGCCACCGGACGTGTCATGGCTGCCTGCTCCTTTCCATGATGCCGCCCAGCGAATTGCGCGACAGCCGGGGATAATCGGCGTACGAAATGCCCTTGAACACCCCCGTGCGCGCCTGCTTTACAGTCGCAATGAGCTCCCCGTCCACAAAGATATTGCCGTCGCCGATTATGATGCTCGCCCCGGATTCCTTCAGATGCTGGAACCGCCTCACGTCAATCTCGTACCGCACGCATTTATTATAGGGCCTGATCTGCCCGTTGAAAGTCACTTCCCCGCAGCCCAGCGCCCTGCCTGTCCCCAGGCCGCCGCGCCAGGCGCAATAGAACCCGAGCAGCTGCCATATTCCGTCCACCGAGAGGCACCCCGGCTGGACCGGATCTCCCGGCATATGGCACTGGAAATACCAGCTGTCAAGCCTTACATCCTGTTCGGCTATGATCCGTCCTCCCCTGCCCTCGGCTTCCATCAGGAGTATCCTGTCCACCATCAGCAGCGGCGGCGCCGGCAGGCGGGCGTCGAAATACTCCGGAGCGTCCGTCACCAGGGTGCCGTAAGCCATGGCGATCAGGTCTTTCAGTCCGAAGCTCGTTTTCTGCATGAATTCCTTATACGTCATTTTTCCTCTTCCGTTCTCAGCATCAACCGGACCCACGTCAGGCCCGCCCCGACCAGGGCAATGGCCACATGGATGCCGGGGAACAGGTCGTCCCAGCGCTGGCTCAGGACGCCCGGCGCGCCGGCGCTGGCGGTGTTCCCGAACTCGACAACATTGTACCAGTGGTTGTATTCGGGGATGCTGCAGCGCTCACAGACCGTGTTAAGCATCCCCATGTTGGCCTGGTGGCCGACAAACTTGAACCGGTTGGAATTGACACCGTACATCGATTGCAGGTTGCGGACCAATTCCGTCGCTTTGCGGATCGCGAAACCCTGGACCACGTTGCCGTCCTGGTTGAAAAAACCCATCCGCGGTATTGACACTTTATCCCATTGCGAAGGCCTGGATTCGCAACTGCAGGATTCAAAAAAATGCTTCGAGGGCACGGTCGTTGAGAGGACGGCAGCCGTCGCGCCGTCCCCGAAAAGCGGGGCCA
>CAZKYN010000008.1:16704-26305 GCA_964556675.1 uncultured Syntrophaceae bacterium | reverse complement strand
GTACGAGTCAAGAATTCATACTGGAGTTCCTCTGCGGGAAGGGAGAATTTGCCCCGGGCGAGGAGCTTTCCAAGAGGAGTGCCCGGCTCGACTGTAAGCTGATAGCATGACAGGTGTTCGGGAGCGAGGTCGACCGCCCTGCGCAGGCTGTCCATCCAGCCGGTCATGTCCTGTCCCGGCACCCCGTATATCAGGTCCAGCCCCACGTTCATTAAGCCTGCACGGCGGGCGTCAAGGACAGCCTGCGCAGCCCGGCCGGCATTGTGCAGCCTGCCGAGGAATTCCAGCATTTGGTTGTCGAATGACTGCACACCGATATTGATGCGGTTAAATCCGGCTGCGAGAAGGGCGGAGAGGAAATCCGGGTTAAGGCCTGTCGGGTTTGCTTCGATTGTGCATTCAATATCATTACTTAGAGTGAATTTATCATGAATAGCTTTAAGTATTTTTTCAATTTGCCCGATGCCCGGGACAGTGGGCGTCCCTCCGCCGAAATAGACGGTGTCAAATGTGCCGAATCCGCCCGGGCAAGCGTCCATTTCCCGGCAGAGCGCTGCCGTGAAATCCGCAACCAGGTCAAGGTCGGAAATTGAGAAAAACGAGCAATATCCGCATTTCCTCCGGCAGAACGGTATATGGATATAAAGGCCGGAGCAGGATTTATTTCTGACTGTCTCCATAATCAGGGAAGAGGTAAAACTTTATTCCGTGTCGCTTTTCAGAACTGCAAGAAACGCGCTCTGCGGGATCACCACGGAACCCACCATCTTCATGCGCTTTTTACCCTTCTTCTGCTTTTCCAGGAGCTTCCTTTTGCGAGTAATATCGCCGCCGTAGCATTTAGCCGTTACGTCCTTGCGGAAGGCGTTGACTGTGGAACGGGCGATTATCTCGCCGCCGATTGCCGCCTGGATGGCGATCTTGAACTGATGGCGCGGGATTTCCTCTTTGAGCTGGTCGCACGCGTGCAGCCCGCGGGCCCGCGCGCGGTCACGGTGGACAATCTGCGAGAGGGCGTCGACCTTTTCCCCATTTACCAGGATATCCAGCAGGACGAGGTTGCTCTCCCGGTAATCGATCAGGTCGTAGTCGAAAGAACCGTACCCCTGGGTCACTGTCTTGAACCGGTCATAAAAATCATAGATGACCTCCGAAAGCGGCATCTCATAGATCAACTCAACCCGAGACGGGCTCGTGTAGTTGAGGACGGAATTGACCCCCCGCTTTTCCATGCACAGCTTCATAACCGCCCCCAGATACCTTTCGGGGAGCATCAGGGTCGCCCGGATGAAGGGCTCTTCGGCTGCTGCTATCCGCACCGGGTCCGGGAAATAGGCCGGGTTATCGATTTCCTGGACGGTCCCGTCCTTGAGCGTGAACCTGTACTTGACGCTGGGCACTGAGAGGATGATGGACAGGTTATATTCCCTCTCAAGCCTTTCCTGCACAATATCGAGATGGAGAAGGCCCAGGAACCCGCAGCGGAAGCCCTGTCCGAGGGCAACGGATGAGTCCTTCTGGTATATGAACGACGCGTCGTTAAGCTTGTATTTCTCCAGCGAAACCGCCAGGTCTTCATAGTCGTCGGAGGCTATCGGGTATATCGACGAGAAGACCACGGGCTTGACGTCCTTGAACCCGGGCAGCGGGGCTTCGCAGGGCCGGTCATTGCCGGTTATGGTGTCCCCGATCTGGACGTCGGACACGGTCTTCACCCCCGCTATTATGTAACCGACCTCGCCGGACGAAATTGATTCGCGCTTTTCGCGGGTGAGCAGGAACCTGCCGACTTCCTCGACCTTATAGGTGGCATTGTTATAGATGAATTTTATGACGTCGCCCGCTTTGACACAGCCGTCGAAGACACGGCAATGGATGACGGTTCCGCGGTAGGAATCGTATTTGGCATCAAAGATCAGGGCCGCCAGCGGCTTTACCGGGTCGCCCTTGGGCGGAGGGATCTTGGCTACGATAGCTTCCAGGATTTCCTCTATGCCTATGCCCTCCTTGGCGGAGCATTTTATTGCTCCGAACGGATCGAGGCCCAGTTCGGCGTCGATCTGTTCCGATACCCGCTCAATATCCGCAGAGGGGAGGTCGATCTTGTTGATAACCGGGATGACTTCCAGGTTGTTTTCCATCGCCAGATAAAGGTTGGCAATGGTCTGTGCCTGGACGCCCTGGGCGGCATCGATCAGCAGCAGCACGCCCTCGCAGGACGCCAGGGAGCGCGACACCTCATAGGAAAAATCCACATGCCCGGGCGTGTCGATCAGGTTGAGGATATAGTCCCTGCCGTCCCGGGCCCGGTAGGGAAGGGTGATCGCCTGACTTTTGATGGTGATCCCCCGCTCGCGCTCGATATCCATGTTGTCCAGGATCTGGTCCTGGAAATTGCGATCGTCGACGACTCCCGTATATTGGATAAGCCTGTCGGCAAGGGTGGACTTGCCGTGGTCGATGTGGGCGATTATGCTAAAATTCCTTATATTTTCCATAGCTTGCAATTCTGTAAATTATATCAGAAAAACGGTTACAAAAAAAGCCCTCCCGCCTTGCGGGAAGGCTATGATTTCCCCTCACCCCAACCCCCTCCCCCAAAGGGAGGGGGAGATCGAGGTTGAGGATTTATATATAGCCTTTAATTCAGGCCAGCTTTTTCAGCAGGTCATCGGCAACTTCCTTTACGCCCGGGGTGCCGTCGACTTCGATGACCTTGACCTTTTCCTTGTAGAAGTTGACCGCTGAAAGCGTGCCGGTCTTCGTATCGTAGTAGATGCCGTGGCGCTTGTCGATTGCCGATTCGTCCTGGTCGTCGGCGCGGGCCGTCAGCTTGTCGCCGCCGCACACCCTGCACACCAGCTTGCCGTCCTTCTCGACAGGCTTTATGGCGTCGATAAATATGTTGTTCGGATGGTTGTTGTCGTTGGCGCAGAGCCTCCTGCCCATGATCCTCTGCTTGGCTATCTCGCGGGCCAGCACGATCTCGATCACGTAATCGAGCTTCATGTTCTCTTTCTGGAGCGCCTCGTAGAGGGCCTTCGCCTGCGCGAGGTTGCGGGGGAAGCCGTCCAGCAGCCAGCCATTCTTCTCTTCCTTCAGGCGGTTGAGGATCATCGGGATAGTGATGTCGTCGGGAACAAGCTCGCCCTTGTCGATATAGGCTTTCGCCTTCAGGCCCAGTTCAGTCCCTTTTTTGATGTTGTCGCGGAAAATCACGCCGGTTTCAATGTGCGGCACGCCGTATTTCTTCTGCACGACGGCGCCCTGGGTGCCCTTGCCGCTGCCGTTCGGCCCAAAAATGAGTATGTTCATCTGCTGTAAGCTCCTTTCCTCGTTGCTTTATTTGCCTTCGGCTATGGCCTTGACCATTGCGCCGAGATTAATCAAAAAGGATTGTTCGTCCTGCTGGATGGCCGGGTTCCCGACGAAGTCCTCTTCAAATATCTTTTTGACGACTGCCTCATTCTTCCCGCCCGTATTGCTGAGCCCGTTTTCAATCCTGTTCCTGAAGCTGACGGTCGCCTTGAGAACCCTTTCAATATAGCCTGCGGCGTCGGGGCCGGTCAGGGCGTAATCATGACCCATCAAGATGAGATCGAGATCGAGCAGGGCCAGTTTTTCAAGAGAATTGACATATTGCTTATAGCTCGACAGAAACTGAGGACGGACTGAATGCTTCCGGTCCATAACCGCGATAGCCTCCCCGGAAATGATGCACTTCAATTCAGGTACATGGTAGGTGATCGAATCGCGGGTGTGACCCGGTGTCGCTATGGCCCGGACGGTGTAGCCGTTCATGTCTATTATATCTCCGTCCTCGACGATGAGGTCCACATCGACCGGCTGAAAAAGAACGTCCTCGCCTTTGGCAAAATTTCTATAATGCTCTTCATAGTAGGCGTTCAATTGCCTGATAAGTTTTATCGCATTCTCTTTTTTCAGGGTCTCGGCGGCAAGCCGGGCGGCGGCTGTCTTCAGGCCTGGGATCATCCTTTTCAGGTAAGGGCTAGAGCCGGCATGATCGAAATGGGCATGGGTGATGAAATTGAACCGGAGCCTGCCCGGGTCGCCGAGTATTTCCTTAAGGCCGTCGAGGTATTGCGGACCCATTACAGTCACGCCCGATTCGAAAAGGGCGGGATCGCCGCAGGTGAACAGCCACCCTGGATATCCGGGATGGCCGATCATGTTGACTCCGTCGCAAATGCGGCCCTTTTCTTCGATGATCATCGTTATCCAGAAACTCCAGTTTTTATCGGCAAACTGCCGGTTACGACCTTCCGGGTCAGGTAAATTCGTTGCTGCAGGAAGAACAGGGGCTTGCCGGAAGCGAAGTCTTCTCGACCTTGCCGCTGAAGACGGACAGGACTTTTTCCGCCTTGGCGGATTTGCATGCGGGGCAGGTTACCTTGAGCTCCTCATCCCTCGACTTGAAAAGGATTTCGAAGAGCTTCCCGCAATCCCTGCACCGGAATTCAAAAATCGGCAATTGTGACCCTCCTAAAAAATATATTCCCACCCCTTCATGATAAACGGAATATTCGGAAGGGGCTGAAATGCCTGCGAAGTGTAGAAGATGATCCCTTAATTGTCAAGAATCTTCGGCTCCCTTCCCGAGGGCAGAAGACCGGGAAATTGCACAGGTTTTGGAATACCAAGGCTTCGCTTCAAGATTGACGCATTTTCCGCGTTGTGCTATTCCCATCAAACCATCAGAGGAGGGAATAAAATGGCCATCTCCAGAAAAATCCGCGACTTTTCCGCCCAGTCCTCCTGGATCAGAAAGATGTTCGAGCAGGGCATAAAACTCAAGGCCGAAAAGGGCGCGGACAACGTCTTCGACTTCACGCTCGGCAACCCTAACCTGGAGCCGCCCGAGAGGTTCAAGCAGACCTTGGTCGAGGTCGCATCCGATCCGGCCCCGGGCGGACACGCCTACATGCCTAATGCGGGAATAATGGCGGCCCGGGAGGCGATTGCATCCTATCTGTCCGGAGTGCATGATGTGAAACTTTCAGGCGGGCACATAGTAATCACATGCGGGGCGGGCGGCGGTCTCAATGTTGTGCTGAAGACGCTTCTCGATACGGGAGATGAAGTGCTCTTCCCGGCCCCGTTCTTTGTCGAGTACAAATTCTATGCCGACAACCATGGAGGTACCGGCATTCCGGTGCCGAGCCGGGGCGATTTCTCCCTGGACCTGGATGCCTTCGAAAGCGCGATAACGAACAGGACGAAGGCGGTAATCGTCAATTCGCCGAACAACCCCAGCGGCAAGGTATTGAGCGGAGAATCACTCCAGGGCCTGGCAGGCCTGCTTCGCCGCAAATCCCAGGAATTCGGCAAGGAGCTGTACATCATCTCTGATGAGCCTTACCGCGATATCGTTTATGATGGTGTCGAGGTCCCGAGCGTCCTGAAGCTGTACGAAAACAGTTTCGTCGTGAGCTCATATTCCAAGGACCTGTCCATACCCGGCGAAAGGATCGGCTATATAGCGGCGAACCCCGGGATATGCAAGCTGCAGGACACCATGGACGGATTGGTCCTGTGCAACAGGATACTGGGTTTCGTGAACGCTCCCGCCCTGATGCAGAGAGTGATTGCGAGAATACAGGGCGTCAAGGTCGATGCCGGCGTCTACAAGAGGAAGCGCGACCTGCTCTGCAAAGGCCTCGCCGGGTGCGGCTATGATTTCGTGACGCCTGAGGGCGCCTTTTACTTGTTCCCCAAATCGCCCATTGCCGATGACGTGGCATTCACGCGATCCCTGCTGGAAGAGAACATCCTTGTCGTTCCGGGCAGCGGCTTCGGCGGTCCGGGGCATATCCGTATAGCTTATTGCGTTGCCGACTCCGTTATCGAAAAGGCGATCCCGGGATTCGGACGGGTGATGAAGAAATACAGGTAGGGCGCCGGTCGGCGTAGATTTTTTCTCTCTCATTTTATAAAGTGGGGCAGGAGAGCATTCAAAGCTGACCCCTCCGACCCTTTTCCCTCGATATGAGAGGGAGATCGGCATGGGTTTTTTGAAGCTTAAAAAAAAGCAAATTCAGCCTGCAGGAGCAGATTAGATGCGTTCGGCGCTGCGTTCCCTCTGCATCCTCCGTTTTCTGATGAGATCGGAGGGATCGACTTCCGAAGCCTTTATCCAGAACGGCCTTTACGTCCTTCAGGAAGCAGCCGGGGAGGAGCTCGGCTGCGTTTTCTTCATGGACAAAAGGGGCCCGCGCTCGCGGGAAATCTTTGAAAGCCTGCTGGACCTCCAATCGGAAGGTAAAATCAGAATCGAAGGCGGCCCCGGGGGGTTCGTTTTAGCCATAACCGACAAGGGGACGGAGTTCATCTGCAGGGGAGGGGAATGGGGCGGACACTTCTACGACCTGCCTCCCGTGCGCATCCCCGAGAAAATGATCGACTCCATTTTTGCGCTGCTGCACAGCGGGAGAGAACTGAAGATCGAGCCGGTCGGCATCGCTCTGTACTTTCTCCGTTCATCGGGGGGGATGGATATAATGGATTTGATCAGGCAGGCAAAAATGGAAGGGATCATTTCTCCCGATTTCGACGAACGTGAGATAATCAGGGCCTATAAGGAACTCAAAAGATCCAAACTCAGTTCCGAATAGTTATTTCAACCGACAGCCCCGTTAGAAACGGGTATCCTCTGTCACCCGGAATGAAATGAATTCTCATTCGAGAATTCATTTTGTCTGCTTTATTTCATGCCAGTATTCCGCAATGAACCCATTAGCATCCGGCGTCAGCGCCTGTTTGACGGCTTCCGGCAGGCCGTTGCGGCAGCGCCACTGATAGATAGTGAACCGCCCCGTCACGCTCGCCGGCACTATTTCAGCCTGCGGATTCTCAGTGCAAAACCTGAGCGTCGCCAGGTCCGGAGTCCTGGTTGCATCCGCTTTGGCCATACACGGCAGGTTGGCCCCGGTATAGCAGGCGTAAACCTTGCCCCCCATGCACCGCCAGAAGCTTCCATGAGCCAGGATGGGTTCGGGGATATTTTCCGCTTTGAGCGCAGCGCGCAGCCCTTCGATGATTTCCTTCGGCATCGCCGGCCCGGCATACGGTGCGGACGGGATGTCGATGTTGCCTGTTGCGGCGCAATAGGCAAATGGGTCTTTATTTGCCTTATCGGCCGGGCATGTCTTCAGGCTGGAACACGAACAGAGCAGGACAGCCTGGATAAGGCACACGGCAATGGACAGGTATTTCATTGCAACTCCTTGTTTGAGGATTCATTGTGCATGGTAGCACTTCCAAAAATCCTGTGTCAATCTTTCGCAGCGCCCGGGCCGCCCACGATGCTATGTCTTTAATCCCTTGAGTCTATTGATAAAAACGATTGACTTTGCGGGACGGGTCGGCTAGATTTCAATATACATAGCGCCCCGATATCGCGATGCATAGGGGGCGCAAGAAGTTGGATCAGACATTTTGAAGTGCAAAGGCTTAGCCACCGGCTCTTTGGAGTGAGTGGCTTTTTTCTTTCTGTCATTTTGGGCAGTCCGACTTTCTGCAATTATAAGAAGGAGGAAATGCAAACCATGGCAGAAGGAACAGTAAAATGGTTCAACGAGCGCAAGGGTTTCGGGTTTATCGAGCAGGATAACGGCGGAGACATTTTTGTCCATTACTCCGCAATATCCTCAAGCGGCTTCAAGACCCTCACCGAAGGTCAGCGCGTCAGCTTTGATGTTGAGCAGGGTAAAAAAGGCCCCTCAGCAGGAAACGTAAAGCCGCTGTAATCATCTATTCAAAATACGGGGCGCTCGGGATTCGCAGCGCCCTTTTTTAAAAACTGCATTAAAGGAAACGCAATATGGCCAAGACCAGGTATTCGTTTGAGAAGCGCCAGCGCGAGAAGGCCAAACAGCAAAAAAGGGAAGAAAAACAGCTGCGCCGCGCCGCCGCCAAAAAAGTGAAATCAGAGGAGCAGGAAGACACGCCTGAAGCTTCTGAAAATACTCAGGAATAAAATCAAATTTCCGCTTTCAGCCCCGGTCAATTTTCATATAAAATCCCGGCCAATATTTTTTCAGACCTGAAATGATTGTTTCGTCGCAAATCGGTCCCGTAACTATCTTCCGAATGGGAAAGCATGTCGTCTCGAAAAATCTGACCCTATACGAGACACATGCCTTTCTCCTGGGAGATGTCATTATAGACACCGGCCCGGCCTGGGTGGCCCGCGAATGGCGGGCCTTTTTCCGGGGCCTGCATTGCGCAGCCGTCATCAACACCCACCACCATGAGGACCATACGGGCAACAACCGCCTCTTCCAGGACGCGTTCGGAGCCCCGGTCTACTCGCACCCGGGTACGCTCCCATACCTTGAGGACCCCGGGAGTATCGGGATGCAGTTGTACAGAAAGGTTGTCTGGAAGACGCCCGCGCCGTCAAAAGGGCTGCCTCTGCCGGACAGATTCACGGCCGGAAAGCACACGCTGCACGCAATCCATACGCCGGGACATTGCCCCGATCACGTCTGTCTTTACGAACCGGAAAACGGCCGGCTTTTTTCCGGAGATATTTTTTGCGGCAGGCGCTTTGACTACCTTAGAAAAGACGAGGATTTCAATCGAATTCTGGAATCTTTAAAGATGCTCGCGGAACTTGATGTCCGGACGATCTTTTGCGGTTTCAGGGGCGCGGTCGAAAACGCCAGGGAAGCGATAAGGGCCAAGATCTCATTCATGGAGGAACTCAGGGATAAGGCGCTTGGCCTGTACCGGAAAGGTATGCCGCCCCGGGAGATCAAGCGGGAACTGCTCGGGGCCGAAACTGCGATGTGCTTTATAACCCTGGGCCACTACTCGAAGCAGAATACAATAGACGATATCATCAGGAGTGAGTTCACCGGCGGCAAGGACTGATTCACCCAATCCACATTTCCAGCAGAACGGTGCATACGACTGCGCAAACCAGGGCAAGGAAGCCGGAGAACAACGATACAAGGTACCAGAACCTGAACGGGTTTTTCACCCGCTCGCATATTTTCGAAGCGTCCCCGTAATTGAACCTGCCCGTGCTTAGCCCTTTGTACAGGGTATTCCAGAGAAGCCAGATTGTCCCGCCCATCACTACAAAAATGAGCAATGTACGGAAGATTTTCATAAGTCAGACCGGCAGCAATCAGAGTTCCATTAATCTCGTCCAGGCAACAATGCACAAGAGAGACCAAAACAGGGCGTAGGCGAAGACAACACACCAGTACAGGACTGGATTTTCACTCCGGTCCAAGATCTTTTTGCCGTAACGGATGGTCCCGCCCTGCAGTCCTTTCAGAACGGCGCGCCAGACCAGCAGCCCCATCCATCCGGCGACGATAAGCAACAGTATAAACCTGATCGTCTGCATCCATCTAAAACTTTAATTTTCGTTTCGTCCGGCGTCGTTATAACAAAAGTCCGCGACGCTTCCCGCAGTTTTTTAACCTGACCGTGATTGAGGCTGCCGCCTGAACAATACACCAATATGCAATTTTATCAAACACATATCATGCTAAAGAAAGTCAATCCCTGCCCTGAGAGAAATTCAGGGACATCGGCCAAAAAAATAAGGTTTTAGGTCTGGAAACGG
>CAZKYN010000008.1:0-16604 GCA_964556675.1 uncultured Syntrophaceae bacterium | reverse complement strand
GCGCGGAGTGACAATCAGGCGGTCAAAAGCCGTTCCGGAAAGCTGAAGAGACGAAGGATCCATTTTTAAGGACTAAGGGGGCGTCATGCAATACAGGACTCTGGGAAAAACGAAGGAAAAGGTCTCCGTCCTCGGCCTGGGCGGTTTCCATATTGGGAAAACACGCAGCGAGAATGAGGGCATCCGGATCATCCATGCGGCAATCGACGCGGGCATCACTTTCCTGGATAACTCCTGGGATTACAACGAGGGGCGGAGCGAGGAGAGGATGGGCAAAGCGCTCAAGAACGGCTATCGGAAAAAGGTGTTCCTGATGACGAAGATCGACGCGCGGACGGCAGCCGCTGCCGCCTCTCAACTAGAAGAATCATTGCGGCGCTTACAGACGGACTGTGTCGATCTCCTGCAATTCCATGAAATTATCAGGATAGGGGACCCGGAAAGGATCTTTGGGCAAGGCGGCGCCCTGGAAACGGCGCTGAAAGCTAAAAAGGCCGGCAAGATCCGCTATATCGGCTTTACCGGGCACAAGGACCCTCTCATCCACCTGCACATGCTTGCTGTCGCGGAGCAGCACGGGTTTCAATTCGACGCCGTGCAGATGCCTCTTAACCTGCTCGACGCCCATTTCCGCAGCTTTGAGCGCCAGGTCCTCCCCAAACTCGTAACCGAGGGCGCCGGTGTGCTGGGGATGAAGCCTTTCGGCGACGGCAGCCTTCTCGAGAGCGGTTCCGGCATAAGTCCCGCCGATTGCCTGCATTATGCGCTGAACCTGCCGACCTCGGTCGTCATAACCGGAGTGGACAGCATGGAAGTGCTCAGGCAGGACCTCGACGCACTCGAGTCGTTCCGCCCGCTGCAGCCGTCCGAAATCGAAAGCCTCATGGCGAAAACATCGGCCGCAGCAGATTCGGGCCGGTTCGAACTCTACAAGATGTCGAGCGAGCACGACTCCACGACCCTCAACCCGCAATGGCTGGGCTGAACGGCGCTGTGATTCGAATTTCACGGGCCGATAGCGCTTTGGAACTGGCGAGGATACAGAGATGCGTCCTCGACAATAGAGGATTGTTCCCGATTGGAAAGCACGAGCCAAAGGGAAAAAATATTCAGCATAGATCTGAAGCGGCACATTCATTACTGAAAATTCCCAGTCAAAAATCTGCATCAAAAATTAAAGATTAAATTTTAATTTCCGATAATGCTTATTCAAGTCGATTATTTTGTAATTGGAAATGGAACTGCATTTTTGTCTTTCCGTGTTACCAGCAAGAAACCCCTTTCAGTATTGAAAATAGGCGAAGAGTGCTTTCGCAAAGCCTTCATGTTAAGTCCTGCGCCGACCTCCATCAGCACAATATCAAACGGGTGCTACATCGATGTAAACGAAAGCGCGTTGCGCCTGCTGGGCTATACTCGTCCGGAGGTGATCGGAAAATCCGCAAAAAATCTATCGATCTGGAACAATCCTCGTGATCGCAGCCGCTTTATCTCAAAACTGCTGAAAAAAGGCTCTCTTTTCAATGAGCCCGTTCAACTGCGGACTAAATATGGTCAGATCAAGGATGTCCTGTGTTCTTGCGAGGTTTTGACCGTCAATAATGAAAAAGCGATTCTCGCCTTGCTTCTGGATGTTACAGAGCACAAGAAAATGGAAAAGGCCCTGAGGGAATCGGAACGGCGGCTGGGAGATTTGATTGATTTTCTGCCGGATGCGACATTCGCCATCGATATCGAGGGCAAAGTCATTGCCTGGAACCGGGCAATAGAAGATATGCTGGAAGCTAAAAAGGAATTTATGCTGGGGAAAGGCGACTATGAATATGCTTTGCCCTTCTATGGAAAAAGAAGGCCTATGTTGATCGACTCGGTTCTGAAGAACAAGAGGATTGATCAGTATTATGAGTTTGTCAACAGGAAGCGGGGCAAGTTAATTATTGCCGAATCATGGGTCTGCTCTAAAGGCAGGAATATATATCTTTGGGGCATTGCCAGCCCTCTTTACAGCAGTGACGGAAAAATCGCCGGGGCAATTGAGTCTGTCAGGGATATAACTGAAAGGAAGCGGTATGAGGATGATCTCAGGAAGAGGGAAAATGAGCTGGAGGCCAAAGCTCGTGAACTTAAGGAAATGAATGCAGCTTTAAAGGTCCTTCTCAAGCAACGGGAAAACGACCGCAAAGAGCTGGAAGAAAATATTCTGACCAACATCAAACTGCTCATTTCCCCCGGCATTGAGCTTCTTAAATCGCAATTGAAAGCCGAAAAGAACATTCAATATATCAGCGCCCTTGAGTCAGGCTTAAATCAAATAGCATCCCCCTTTGCCCGGACGCTTTCAACAAGGTATTCCGTCCTTACGAACAGAGAGATTCAGGTTGCCAAACTGATCAGGGGGGAAAAGACCACGAAGGAGATAGCTGAATTCCTGAATATTTCGCAAAGCGCCGTCAATATGCACCGGTACCGCATCAGGCAGAAACTGGGCATCAAGAAACGGCATAACCTGCGGGCCTTCCTGTCCAGCCTTAAATAACAATTTTCGTTATATTTGCAGCAAATCATTTAATATTGTTTGGTTCACAGCCTCGAATGTAAATTCCCGCCCGAGAGTTTCCGCAGCATTTAGTCTGGGAAATCTGTTCTGAAGTGAAAAATTCGGTTTTCGCGATCGCGCAATAATGAGAGCTGAATACGAGGCAGATCAAATGACCTTCCCGGCAATTCCGGATCTTGCGGTGTCGTTTCTACACTAACTTAAGGGAGTTTGAAAATGATGAGATTGTCTTTTGCAAAGGGCGGATTGAGGGTGAAAATGATGGTCGGCGCTTGCTTGATGGCTGTGGTTCCTGTTGCTGTTCTGGGCGCCCTTGCCGTGTCCAATACAAAATCGACCATTGAAAAGGAAATATCACAGCAGGTCTCGACCATCTCTAAAAGTATCACAGATATGGTGGACGGCGTAATGACCTCCGAATCAAACTCAATGGCCTTGCTTGCCCAGAGGGACGATCTCATTCAGGCGACCAAGGAAGCGAACTCCGGCGGTGATTCCCGAAAGATCGAATCCCTGCAGAGTGAACTGGCAAAGCTGCAGTCTGTTTTGAAGGACCGTTATGATTTCATCGTTGTCCTGGCAAAAAACGGTATTACATTTGCCGACAGCGTGAACGGGGCCGCGAAAGGGATCAATGCATCGGACCGGAACTATTTTAAAAAAGGCATGGAGGGCCATGCCAGTCTGGATTCGGTGGTGATTTCAAAGAAATCAAATGAACCGGTCTGCTCCATATCGCATCCGATCAGGGACGAAAGGGGGCAGGTTATAGGCGTTATCTCCGGACTCATCAAGGTCACCTTTCTCTCAAATAAAATAAATGAGATAAAGCTGGGCAAAACAGGTTATGCATATATGATCGACAAGCAGGGAGTGGTAATCGCTTATCCGGATCCCAAACAAGTCCTGCAGCTTAACCTTGCAAAAGAGCAGGGGATGGAAAAAGTTATGGGCAGGGCCATAGCCGGCGAGTCCGGATTCCAGGAATATTCATATAAAGGGGTCGATAAATACGCCGGGTTTGCCCCTGTAAAGATAAACGGTTGGAGTGTCGTGACAGCCGTGCCGTCCAGCGAAATGCTCCAGTCAGTCTATTCAATCAGGAATATAATCATTATCGGTGTGTTTTTCTTTGCCGCACTTGCCGTCGTTACGGCCTTTATTGGGGCAAGGAGAATTGCTGTTCCAATCCAGGGGGCGGTGGAGAAGCTGAACGCCGGCTCAGAACAGATCGCATCTGCATCCGGACAGGTTTCCACTGCCAGTCAGAGCCTGGCCGAGGGCGCTTCCGAACAGGCATCTGCCATCGAGGAGATGTCCGCATCCATTGAGGAGATGTCGTCAATGACAAGGCAGAACGCCGAGAATTCAAACGCTGCAAAGGCGCTGATGGCGGAAGCCAAGGTCATTGTGGGCAGGGTCAACAAGCAGATGGAAAGCATGGCCGCTTCAATAGGTGAAATCACCAGAACCAGCGAGGAGACCGGAAAAATAATTAAAACCATTGACGAAATAGCCTTTCAGACAAATCTCCTGGCCCTCAATGCTGCAGTCGAGGCGGCCAGGGCCGGAGAGGCGGGGTCCGGTTTTGCCGTGGTGGCCGACGAGGTCCGCAACCTTGCAATGAGGGCTGCGGAAGCCGCAAAAAACACGTCCTCCCTGATTGAAAACACTATCAAGGCCGTCAAAGAGGGCGGCCAGCTTACAGACGCCACACGTGAAGGGTTCAGGGAAAACATGGACATCGCAATGAAGATCGGCAATCTTGTCGATGAAATAGCCGCAGCTTCCTCGGAACAGGCGCAGGGTATCGAACAGATCAACAAGGCCATCCATGAAATGGACAAGGTTGTGCAGCAAAATGCAGCCAATGCCGAGGAATCTGCAAGCGCTTCCGAGGAACTGAACTCCCAGGCAATTGCGACGAAAGATATTGTCGCGGAACTCGTAGAGGTTGTGGGCGGCAACGGACAAGCTTCATCGATGGCATTGATTCCGGAAAAAACCGCTGAATACATTAAAAGGCGAATGCGAGTGCCCGGGACCAAAAAGATCGGGGTTGCCGAAGTCAGGCCGGACCAGGTGATTCCCCTGGAAGACTCTGAATTCAGGGAGTTTTAGGATGACAAATGGCGCAATATTCTGATAAAGCGCTCGCCGTTGAGGAAAAGGTTCAACGGCCTTGCCGGGGGGAGCGGCCTGATGGAGCCGGAAAAGATTAAAAATGATGAAAGTTTTAAAATCATGAGTGTTGTCCGCAAAGAAATCGATTCGGTAACATTCGAAATATTCAGATCAAATCACGTGCAATTCCTGGCGGAACCTTCAAGCTATATTGTTTACTCAGTCTGGGGGGTGAAGAAAGATGGAGAATTGACGGGGGAACAGAAGGCAATCAGCGATAAAATTGAGCCGTTAATCAGCAACATAAAAAAGATATTAAAATTGGAGCTATTGGAGTATCCCCGGCAATGCGCAATTCAATATATCCTGCGAGATCTGATAATCGCAAAGCTTGTGCTTATGACGGAAATGTTCAGGGAAAAAGTCAAACACGGGCATGGATGTGAAAGCCCCTCTCTTAAAGACGTTGAGCCTTTAGGCCATGCTTAAAAGTTTATGCAAGGCCGGAGCGTCAGGATTTGTATTCTTCAGGCGTTTCCGGCCCTGTGCACATGACCAGTGTATCGGAGAGACCGCAGGGGTCAACCCTGCGGAATACTTCAATGCGTTGGGAAGTTGATCGGCGAAAAGCTTTCTGCTATCCTCCTGCAATGCAAATGCCGCTGCGCGCGAACGACCTGCTTCTTCTGTTTGTTGTCCTCTCCTCCATGGCGGCCGGGATAATTTTCCCCGGGTTCGGCGGCTATTTCCAGGCCATGCCTTTCTACAGCCTGATGGCCCTTTTCTTCCTCAGCTATATTACAATCGAGCACAAGGCCGTCCAGTCGGAGCTAAAAAAAGATAAATTGACCATCGTGGCTTTTGTAGCGGCGAAGAGCCTGGTCCTGCCGATCATTGTTTATTATGCGTTCCGGATAATCGCGCCCGCGTATGCCCTGGCCGCGCTGCTCCTGACGGGAGTGTCGACGGGGGTAGTGGCGCCGTTCATATCGAACCTGGTAAGGGGCAACAGCGCCCTCGTCCTGGTAGTCGTTGTTATCACCTCGGCGCTGGTCCCGTTCACGCTTCCGTTTCTCATCCGGGCCATTGCCGCAGGACAGACTGACATTTCCCTCCCGGCTATGGTCCGCATGCTGGTCACGGTCATATTCGTTCCCATCCTCGCGGTCGAGGCCGTCCGGTATTTTGCGCCCCGCCTGCTCGCCGGAGTGCAGAAGGTCAGGTACCCCGTGTCGCTGGCGCTTTTTGCCGTGATCAACCTGGGCGTCTTCAGCCGTTACGCGGGGCTGTTCAGGACGGAGCCCGCGGAAATACTAATGTGCACGGTTGTGGCATTTGCGCTGATGGCGATCTTCTGCACAGCCGGAATCATCTTCTTCTGGAAGATGAAAGTCGAGGACCAGCTTGCCGGCGCCGTTATGATGGGGAACATGAATAACGTGCTGGTTATAGTTTTCGCGTCGGCGTTTTTCGGCGCCCTTGAGGCGCTCGTTGCCGCCATTTACATCGTGCCTTTTTTCGTGCTGGTTCTGCCCCTCAGGTTTTACGCTCAGATGCGCGGCTATCGAACCTGATTATATCCAGCCCTTCTTCTCCCAGTGCCTGTATTCGTTGCTCCAGTCGTCCTTGTGCATCTTAATAAGGTCGCGGAAATAAGCCCTGTTTTCCTGCTGCGCCCGCGCCTGGGCCTTGTAAACCTTGCGGGATCCGATATCGCGTACCAGCAATTCTCCCAGCCGGAACGCCTTCTTTCGCGTATTCTCGAAGCTCCCGGCGCCCGCCCTGACGGATACGCCGGCGCTGCCGGTGACGAAAGCGCCGAAATTGAGGATGACGGTGTTCAGGTAATCGGTTACCAGCCGGTCCTGGCCGAGGCCGCCCGCCGTCGCCACGCTGACGCCGTACTTGCCCTCCAGCAACTGGCAGTGGATGGCGTCCGCCATGCGGTCGAGAACAGTCTTCAACTGGGCCGTAACCGACATGAAATAGTTCGGCGAACCGACCACCAGGCCGTCGGCTGCAAGTATCTTTTTGTAGAGGTTCCGGAAACCGTCCTTCCTGACGCACTTGCCCGTCTTGAAGCATACGTTGCAGGCATTGCAGTATTCGATATCCAGTTTGCAGATGTCTACCATCTCCGTCCCGGCGCCTTTCGATTTCGCGCCGTCGAGAACGGCCCTGACCAGCAGGAGCGTCCGGCTGCTGCCGCGCTTCGGGCTGGAATTGATTCCCAGTATTTTCATTTCTCCCCTCCCCATTTTTTTGGAACCCGAAAGTAAGGACAAACCTGCCGGGATGTCAAGCATCGGCGGGAATATTTATATCTCCTTTTATATCCGGGGACTTTTCACGCGCCAGCTGACCGGAGTAGCCGTGTCCAGCGGGGCGCAGGACCGGCTGAACAAACGCTTAAGCAACATCGAGCAAGCATGTTTTCATTGACATACAAACTATTTTCATATACTCCCTTCGAATCCACCCGAAGGAGGTAACCATTTATGACTCACCGTTTGTTCAAATTATTCTGTGGAATCATGATCTTGGCTGTAGTGTGCCTGTTTTTCGGCCCGGCAGCGGGACCGGTTTCGGCGCAAGAGAAAGTGATCAAGATCGGCACAATTTTCCCCCTTACCGGTCCGGTCGCCAATGCGGGGCAGCGCTGCCAGGCGGCGGTTCAGACAGCGGTTGAAATAGTAAACGGCCAACATCCGGAAGTGAAGATCCCGCTGGCAAAGAAGAAAGGCCTTCTTGGCGGATATAAAATAGTGCTGGTCCACGCGGACAGCCAGGGCAAGCCCGACATCGGCAAAGCCGAAGCAGAGCGGCTGATAAACCAGGAGAAAGTCTGGGCCCTTATCGGCTCGTATAACAGCGCCGTCACAGGCCCGGCGAGCCTCGTGGCCGAGCGCGCCAAGAAGATCTTCATGTGCGGCGCGTCCAGCAGTTCGGCCCTGACCAAGCGCGACCTGAAATACTTCTTCCGCCTGGCGCCGACCGACGCCACGGAATCAGCCGAATTCATCGATGTGCTTAAATGGCTCAACGCCAAAAACAAGGCCAACATCAGGACGATCGGCATAATTTACGAAAACTCCCTGTTCGGCAAGGGCGCTTCCGGCGAAGCAAAGAACGCCGCGGCGGCGGCAGGTTTCAAGGTAGTTGCCGACGTCCCGTTCACCCCGGGTGCGACGAACCTCAACAGCGAGGTCCAGACGCTTAAGAAAGCCAATCCCGATGCGCTCTTCGGGGCCGTTCTCGGCGCCGATTACTCCCTGATGGTCAAGACCATGAGGCAGGCCAACTGGGCTCCCAGGATGTCGATCAATTACTGCTCCGGCTACCAGGACCCGGTCATCGCCAAGCAGCTGGGCAAAGACGCCGACTTGTTCATGGGCTCCAATGCCTACACTCCGCAGTTCGCAAGCCTGATGCCGGCGGTTGCCGCTGTTGAGAAAATCTTCAAGTCCAAGACGAAAGGCGTGCCCTTCGACGGCGACAGCATCCAGGAAGCGGTGGCCGTGATTGTACTGGCCCAGGCCATTGAAAAGGCAGGGAGCCTCGATGCGGACAAGGTAGCCAAGGTGCTGCACGAAAGCACGTTCGATTCTCCGCTTTCCCTCGGCGGCAAGGTGGCGTTTGCCAAAGGCGGACAGAATAGCAAAGCCTTCAGCATCGTGACCCAGCTCCAGAACGGCGAATACAAGAGGATCTTCCCCGCGGAACTCGCGGACAAGAAGGCCAAGGTCGTATTCCCGATGAAATCCTGGGACAAACGGTAAAACTGAGAGCGCTCTTTAAACACGTCGAAACGAGCATGCTCTTCTGAGTAAAAACAAGGTCACTTCGACAAGCTCTGTGACCGGGATTGATCAAAGCCTTTGGGGGCCCGTTTCATGGCTCCCGAAGGCTCATGTTTGTGCATAGATAAGACAATAGATGGAAACTTTTCTCCAGGTCCTGATCGACGGCATCCTGAGCGGCTTGGTTTACGCGCTCGTGGCTGCAGGGCTGTGCCTCATCTGGGGCGTCATGGACATCATCAATTTCGCCCACGGTGAATTCCTGATGGTGGCCATGTACGTGAGCTACTGGCTGGGCTTCCTGGCCAATGTCGATCCGGTCGTATCGGTGCTGGCAGCCGGGGTTTTCATCTTCATTATCGGGGCCCTGACTTACCAGCTGATAATCAAATACACTATAGGCAAGCCGCCGCTGGCGGCCCTGCTCGCCACCTTCGGGTTGGCGATGTTCATCAAGAATTTCTGCCTGAACCGCTTCTCGCCGAACTTCCTGATCCTCTCCGACACGTGGCTTGGCGACAAGACATTCACGCTCGGCGGGCTGATCTTCCCGCTGCCGCAGCTTGCGGCCGGCATCCTTGCGCTTGCAGTGATCGGGCTTGTCTACGCCCTCATCAATTCGACCCGGTTCGGATGGGCCGTGCAGGCCACGGCCATGGACAAGGAAGCGGCGGAACTCATGGGGATCAACACGGAGCGCATCTATTTCCTGATATTCGGGATCGGCGGCGCGTGCGTGGGGATTGCCGGCGGGATCATGCCGTCATATCTGGCCGTGCACCCCGAGGTGGGCTCGCTTTTCGGTCTCATCGCTTTCATCTGCGTGGCAATGGGCGGGTTCGGGAGCATACCGGGCGCGCTGTTCGCGGGACTGCTGGTCGGCGTCGTGGAGTCGTTTGCGGGGTTCTATATAGCGCCGGTGTTCAAGTATGTGGCGGTATTCGGGCTCTACCTGGCGGTCGTATTTTTCAGAAGGAAGGGGATTTTCGGTTGGTAGACCCGGTCAAGAAATCTCTGGGCGGAAAAGATATGGCGGGGCTCCTGTTCCTGGCCGTCCTGGGCGTGCTGCCGCTCATCCCCGGAGTCGCCGACAATTCCTTCCGGATGCATGTGTTCATCCTCATCCTGCTCTATGCCGCCATGGCGCAGGCCTGGAATATTATAGGGGGCTATTGCGGCCAGGTGTCTTTCGGCCACTCGGTCTTTTTCGGAATCGGAGCGTACGGCGCGGGAATGGCCGTGGTGACTTACGGAATTGCGCCGTGGCCGGGCATCCTGATCGGGATGGTCCTGGCTGCCGTCGTGGCCGTTATCATCAGCTATCCCTGTTTCAAGCTGCTGAGCGGCCATTATTTCGCCATTGCCACTTTTGCGATCGTCGAGATATTCAACCGCACCTTCATGGTCTGGGACTGGGTGGGCGGCGCCCTCGGGCTTGATTACCCGATCATGGAGGAGGGGTTCAAGTACCTTATGTGGGAGTCCAAGACGGGCTATTACTACTGCGCGCTGGCAATGTTCGTAATCATCTTCGGCCTGGTGCGGTGGCTCGAAGGGCACAAGTTCGGCTACTACATGAGGGCGGTCAGGGAAGGGCAGGAGACCGCAGAATCGCTGGGAGTGAACAGCTCGGCGGTGAAGCTTGCGGCGATGGCGATCTCGGCCGCCATGGCGGCACTGTGCGGCGCGTTCTTCGTGCAGTACAACCTGCGCGTCGATCCGGCGATGGTCATGTCGCTGGACGCTTCGATGAAATTCGTGCTGATCACTATACTGGGAGGGGCCGGGAGCCTCATGGGGCCGCTGGCCGGCGCAGCCGTGCTGATCCCTCTGCAGGAGTACACCAGGGCATTCTGGGGCGGACTGGGAGGGGGCATTGACCTGATTATCTTCGGCCTGCTGATCATTATCATGGTCGTCAAACAGCCTGCCGGCATGATCGGGATCTATCGCGACATCCGCAAACGGTTCGCGAAGCGCAAGGGAGGTGCGGACATTGGCGCTCCTTGAACTGACGGAAGTCACGATGAAATTCGGCGAACTCGTCGCCAACGACAGGGTCAGCTTCACCGTGGAGGCCGGATCGATAGTCGGGCTGATCGGCCCCAACGGCGCCGGGAAGACCACCCTTTTCAATTGCATCTCCGGGCTTTACAAGCCGTTCAGCGGCCGCATCTCCTTCAACGGCGCGGATATCACCGGTCTTCCGCCATACAGGATCGCCCGCCGGGGCGCGGTGCGCACATTCCAGGTGGTGCGTCCCCTGAAGGAAATGACGGTTTTCGATAACGTGCTGGTCGGCGCGTTCCTCAACTCGAAGGACAACCGCGCCGCTTTCGAAAAGGCGGGAGAGTGCATCCGCCTGTGCGACCTGGAGCCTTTCAAGGACAAGCAGGCAGGCGACCTGCCTATTGCAGGAAAGAAGCGGCTCGAGATGGCCCGGGCGCTGGCGACCGGCCCCAGGCTGCTGATGCTGGACGAAGTCATGGCGGGGCTCACCCACACGGAAGTGAAAGCGGCGGTCGACACGATCCTGCGGCTGCGCGACAGCGGCATCACAATGATGATCGTCGAGCATGTCATGGAAGCGATCATGCCGATAGCCGACAAGGTCGTGGTGCTCGAGAGCGGAATGAAAATAGCCGAGGACGCACCCGGCCGCATCGTCAACGACGAGCGCGTGATCGAGGCCTATCTCGGCTCGAAGTACAGCCAGCGGTTCAGGGAAAGAAACAATCAAAAGGGCGGCGCCTCATGACGGGACCCGATAATCCGATCCTGAAAGTCCTTAATATCGATACCGGGTACGACGGCGTGCCTGTCGTCTTCGATGCTTCGCTCGAGGTCATGCCGGGAGAGCTCGTGGCCATTGTCGGCGCGAACGGCGCCGGCAAGAGCACCATCATGCGCACGATTTGCGGACTGTCCCACCCCCTGAAAGGACGGGTTCTGTTTGACGGCGCAGATGTTTCGAAGATGCCCGCCAACCGGACCGTGAGGCTCGGGATCAGCTACGTGCCCGAAGGTCGGCGGATCTTCGCCAAGCTGTCCGTCGAGAAGAATCTGGCGCTGGGCGCTTACAGCGAGAAATCGAAAGCGGAAATCAGCCGCCGGGTCGAGGAAATCCTGGAGATATTCCCGGTCCTGAAGTCGCGCGCCAGGCAGGTGGGTGAGACGCTCAGCGGCGGCGAGCAGCAGATGCTGGCCATAGCGCGCGGCCTCATGTCAAAACCCAAGCTTCTCATGCTTGACGAAATGTCGCTGGGGCTCATGCCCAGCATGGTCGAGAAAATGATGGAGACGGTCATCGCCATAAACAGGACCGGCACGACGATCCTCCTTGTCGAGCAGATGGTACAGGAGGCGCTTGAGATCGCGCACCGCGGCTACGTCATCCAGAGCGGCAGGATAGTCCAGTCCGGCGCCGCCCGCGAACTCCTCGACTCGCCCGAAGTCCGCAAGGCCTATCTGGGGATGTGAATATTCCGGCGAAACGACCGGAAACTTACATTTATTTTGCCTTGTCGTCCGTCTGCCATAAGGCAAAAGGGTTGCCCTGAGGGTCGCTCAGGATCGCGAACCAGCCCATGCCGGGCACCGGCGTTTTCTCCTTCATTATCATCGCGCCAAGCTTTTGTGCGCTCTGTATGGCCGAATCCAGTGATTCGACCAGGACATAATTGACCCATGCCGGGCCCTCGTATTCCGCGGGACGTTTCAACATGCCGCCGTTGATGCCTCCCCGGGGCATGTCCTGCTGGCCGCTGTTCCCGGCAGTGCGGATTATGGTGTAATCCATGCCGCTCATGGGCTCCAGATCCCAGTCGAACAAGCTGGAATAGAACTTGCCCAGTTCGCCGGGATCGTCTGCATATATTTCGAAATATACGACGGGATTCCTTTTCATCGGGACTCTCCTTTCATACAGATTTGCGGCGGGAAATGATTGACCTGATATAAGGTAGCATACCCGTTTATAATATGCATCCGGCATGATTATCCGGACCGCCGCCCGGTGCCTCTGTTGACGAAACACCCGTAACCCGCTATAAATCCCATTCGCAAGCGGAATCAGGATTTGTCCCCCGCAGGCGGGAGTGCAGGGGTGGTCATGGCTTTGTACCTCCCCCTTAAACCCCCCTCCAGAGGGTGACAAAAAGCATACCTGCACTCGCAGTCTTAAATCGAGGGCAGGATGATTTTGGCAGGCTACAATTAATAAACTGTCGTACATCGCTTCCGCCGCGGAATGGCGGAAAAACAAAATGGAATCCCTGCAACGCATTTACAGGAAAATAAAAAACTTCCTCTCCGACCCCGGCGAGCTTTATCTTGTGCAGTCGATAGAGGCGCAGAAACTTTTCGTCTGCAGCCGGGATTTCGTTGTCGAGCATTTCGATTCATCGACTTCCCGCTTCGGGACGGGGATCAGGGAGAACTCGTGCAAGACGCCGCCCGGCCTGCATCGCATCAGGGAAAAGATCGGCGCCGGAGCTCCCGGCGGACGCATCTTCAAAGAGCGCATCGATACCGGCATTGACTGGAACGGGACCTCGAAAGAAGAAAACCTTATCCTGACGCGTATCCTGCGCCTGGAAGGCCTTGAAGAGGGGATCAACAAAGGTCCGGGAGTGGATTCCTATGAGCGCTGCATCTATATCCACGGCACAAACCGCGAGGACCTGGTCGGGACGCCCCTGTCGCACGGCTGCCTGTGCCTGCGCAACAGCGATATCGTCCGGCTGTTCGATAAAGTCAGCGAAGGCACTCTCGTCTACATCGGGCCGCCCGGGTTCGAAACAGGCGAGCGCCGGCGCCACAGCATCCATTTCGCCGGCATATTCGGCAGCGGCATGAGCGCGCTCGCGCAATACCTGCGCTTCCAGGGCCTTGACGTGTCCGGGTCCGACCGCCTGCTCCAGAGCGAAGACACCGTTTTCATCCGGCGATCGCTGGAGAAACTCGGCTGCAATATCGTCCCGCAGGACGGTTCAGGGATAGGGGAAGATACGGATATTGTCTGCGTCTCGACGGCAATCGAGGACGCCAATCCCGACATCGCGGCCGCCCGCGCCCGCAGTCTGCCGGTCATCCACCGCTCCGACCTGCTCGCGGCGATTATCGCGACCAAAAAGACGATCGCTGTGGCCGGCACCAGCGGCAAGTCCACGGTGACCGCGATGATTTTCGAGTTCCTGGCGGCCTGCGGGAAATCGCCGTCGCTCATCAGCGGCGCGCCCTTGCTGAGATTAGAGAGGCAGGGCCTAATCGGCAACGCCTTCAGCGGCGGCTCCGACCTGCTCGTTGTGGAAGCCGACGAGAGCGACGGGACGCTGGTCAAGTACGCCCCCGAATATTGCGTCGTGCTCAACATATCCAAAGACCACAAGAGCATCGACGAGATCAAAAAACTTTTCGAGGCGCTGGTTGCGAAATCCGCCTGGACCGCCTGCAACGCCGACGACCGGATACTCGTTTCACTTCCCTCAGCGGCAAAGTTCGGCCGGCATGCAACAGCCCACTGGCGTCCGGAAAGGGAAAAGCTGCTGACGAACTCGGTGAAGCTCATCCGCAAAGGCATCGAGTATCACCTGCCTCTGCCCGGGAGCCACAATCTGGAGAACCTGCGCGCCGCCCTGTGCGTCTGCGAACACCTCGGCTGCGAAGGCCCGGAGCTGGCCGAGGCGGTGAAGAAATTCGAGGGAGTGGCGCGGCGCTTCGCCGTGACCGGGACGGTGCAGGGCGTCCATGTCGTCGACGACTTTGCGCACAACCCCGCCAAAATCGCCGCCGCCGTGAACACCGCGAGAGGGCTGCTTCAGGGGCTCCCCGGCCGGGTAATCGCCGTTTACCAGCCGCACGGGTTCGGGCCGACCCGCTTTCTGAAGAACGAATACATAGCGACATTCCGCGCCGTCTTCCGGCAGGACGATTCTCTCTTTCTTTTGCCGATATATTACGCCGGGGGCACCGCCAATAAAGACATCTCCTCTCAGGACATAATCGAGGGCCTCGGCCCCGTGGACTTCAAGGCGCGGGCGGCGACAAGCCGCGAAGAGCTTTTAGCGGCGCTGAAAACAGAAACCAGGCCGGGCGACTGTGTAATCATAATGGGGGCCCGCGACCCGTCGTTACCGGCGCTGGTGAAAAAGACGATTGATCTTTTCGGCGGAGAAAAACAGATGTAGCAAGTGATAATCGAGATTGCGTCGGGGTGACAATAAATTCATGGTCATTCCCGACTTGATCGGGAACCATTTTTAGGAATAATCTCAATAAGCAATGGCCTCGTAGGGGCAGGTCTAAGACCTGCCCGCATGATGGGAGCGCCCCGGCTATTGAGGGATATAAATTGCAGAGTCTGTCCAACCAACTCGTCATTCCCGACTTGATCGGGAATCTATTTTGATAATACCTGGACCCCTGCTTTCGCAGGGGTGACAATTAATTAGAGGGGAAATTAGTTATCATAATTCAATTTTAATCTTGTACAGAATTAAGAATTTTGTCCCGCCCTGGAAGGGGTAAAGAAAGATCAGCTCTCAGAACGGGTCACCAAAGGAGATTGCTTATGATGGAAATTGAGCGCGGGCGCGGCAGGCTTTTTCTGGTCGTCTTCTGTGTTGTCGTAATTGCAGGCTGTGCAGCTGCCGGCGGGACTGCGCCTGATAAACTCGCGGCAGCGCCCGAACTGCGCGCCGGATACCTGGCAGGTTATCTGTATCCGGGAAAAACGGTTCCCGACAGCCTGCTCCTGCTCCCGCCGCCCCCGGCGCCCGGCACGGCAGGTTCTGCCTTTGATGAGGAGGTCGCAAAAAGGGGCCTGGCCCTGCAAGGCACACCGCGGTTCGCGCTGGCGGCGTCCGACTACGACCTGAGCTTTCCGTATGCCGCGGGGACTTTCTCCTGCGCTCTGAACGCCCCGGTAACGGAGCTGGACACGCCGCGGCTTTATGTGCTGCTGCGCCGGGTCCAGACCGACGCTGTTGTTTCCACATATGCGGCGAAGGAATTTTACAAGCGCAAGCGACCGTTCCAAATCAACAATGAGCCCATCTGTGTGCCGAGTGCGGTGGGCCACCTGATGAAAAGCCCCTCTTACCCGTCGGGGCATACCGCCATAGGCTGGGCCTGGGCCCTCGTCCTGACCGGGATCTCGCCGGAGCATACCGACGCTATCCTTTACAGGGCGCGGGTCTACGCAGAGAGCCGCATAGTCTGCAACCACCACTGGAACAGCGACGTGACCTGGGGATATTTCATGGGCGCGTCCACAGTGGGCCGGCTGCAGGCCGACCCCGTTTTCCGCGCGGACGCGGAAGCGGCGAAGAAAGAGCTCGCGGCCGCCCGCGCCAAAGGCCTCAAACCCATTCGCGACTGCAAGGCCGAAGCCGCGGCAATGGCAATCCGGCTGCAGCCCGCGCCTGTCAAGTAGCCGCTCCTGGGGCCTGTCGAAAAAAGCGCACCACTAATCTTTCCCCCAGCCGGATTAGCTTATTTTATCCCCCGCCGGCGGGGGCAGGGGGTGGGTTAAAACCGTCATCGATCCCGCTGATTGACAAATCCGTCCAATGGGCGTAAAAGCCCCCACGTTTTCAATATTCAAATTGTCTCGGATTTACAAATGGAGTCGCAATGAGTTCCGTCGGCAAGGCCGTTCTTTTACTGGTTTGCAGCAATATTTTCATGACTTTCGCATGGTACGCGCATTTAAAGGAACTTAATGGAAAGCCCTGGATAATCGCGGCCGTGGTGAGCTGGGGCATAGCCCTTTTCGAATATCTTCTCCAGGTCCCCGCCAACCGCATCGGCTACCAGGCGCTGAACGTCGGCCAGCTCAAGATATTGCAGGAAGTTATTACGCTGAGCGTTTTTATCCCGTTCTCGGTTTTCTACCTTAAAGAGCCCCTGAAGCTGGATTACCTTTGGGCGATGCTCTGCATAATGGGGGCGGTCTTCTTCATATTCCGGAGCAAGCTGGCCGGCATGTAATACGGAATAAAAAACCCTGCTGAAGCGGTTCCAGCAGGAGCCGGGAAGAGATTATTTGCAGGGGCGAACGGCGTTCGCCCTGTTTCTATTTCGTTATCCTGAGCAGCGGCTTTCTCAGGTCGTATTGCATA
>CAZKYN010000007.1:0-26413 GCA_964556675.1 uncultured Syntrophaceae bacterium | reverse complement strand
GAATTGCGGTTGGGCGATTAAGGCGCGGGTGGTGAAACAGGGCGGTTTCAACAATGCTTCAAAAAACCTGGACCCCCGCTTTCGCGGGGGTGACACCTTCCATTTATATTCCGCTCCGTTTTTTGACCAGGCTCATTTTTTCCGTAGGAGCGAACTGCGTTCGCCCTTATATCGAAATACCGGACCAGGGGCTGTTACGACCAGGAACGGAGGTGACCGGTCGTTTTAACCACCCCCTGCACCCCCGCCGGCGGGGGACATGGAAGTGCTCGTTTAACAAGCTCAACCGACAGTTAAGCCCACTCTCCGACCGGGGGAGAGGGAGGGAGCTTTTTAAGCGGCTCAATTCAAAGGGCTATGGTGTCGTCTCCAGGGCGTGATGTATCCGCTTGATCGTGCGGTCTTTCCCGAGCGTCAGGATGACTTCGTCGATCCCGGGGCTCACGGTCTTTCCCGTCAGCGCCACCCGCAGGGGCTGGACCACGTTCTTGAGTTTGGCGTTGCGCTCGGTCGAGATCTTCCTCAGCATTTCCTCAATGCTTTCCTTGGAAAGCCCGTCAAGAGAGGACAATCCCTGGACGATGTCGCCGAGGACGGCTTTTCCAGCGGGGTCGAGGAACTTTGCAGCCGTTTCCGGATCGTATTTGATATCGTCGTTGAAATAGAAAGCGCCCGATTCCGCCAGTTCCACCATGGTTTTGGCGCGGGTCCGCAGGTCGGAAACCACCCTCTTTAGGTAATAGTGATTGTCTGCGGCTATCCCCAGCGCCTCAAAGTAGGGTGCCGCGACTTCCGCCAGGGCCTCCGCATCTTTGGTCTTTATATAATGCTGGTTGAGCCAGTTCAGCTTCTCCGGGTTGAAAACGGCGGCCGATTTGCCCACCGAATCCAGGGAAAAATACTCGATCAGCTCGGAGAGGGAAAATATCTCCTGGTCGCCGTGGGACCAGCCGAGCCGCACTAGATAATTGACGAGGGCTTCGGGAAGGTAGCCCATGTCGCGGTAAGCGGTAACCGAGGTCGCACCGTGGCGCTTGCTGAGCCTGGTCTTGTCGGAGCCGAGGATCATGGGGACGTGCGCGAATTCAGGGACGTCATACCCCAGCGCCTGGTAAAGGAGCACCTGGCGGGGGGTGTTGTTGACGTGGTCGTCGCCCCTGATCACGTGGGTCATGCCCATGTCCGCATCGTCGATGACCACGGCGAAGTTATAGGTCGGGAACCCGTCGCTCCTTTCAATGATCAGGTCGTCCAACTCTTCGTTATTAAAGGTAATCGGGCCTTTTATGAGGTCGTTGAGGATCGTGACGCCCACGGGCGAGCTCCGGAACCGGATGACGCGGTTGGGGCCGGGGCCGACGCTCTTTTCGCGGCAGGTCCCGTCGTATTTCGGCTTGCGGCCTTCCGCAAGAGCCTGCTTTCGCTTGTTCTCCAGCTCCTCGGGCGTGCAGGAACAGTAATATGCCTTTCCCTCGCCGACGAGCTTGCGGGCGGCCTCCCGGTACATGTCGAGGCGGTCGCGCTGGTGGATCGGCCCCTCGTCGCAGTCGAGGCCCAGCCAGGTCATGGCTTCCAGGATGGCCCGGGTGGCCTCTTCCGTTGAGCGCACCTGGTCTGTATCTTCAATCCTGAGGATGAACTTTCCGCCGTTATGGCGCGCATAGAGCCAGTTGAAAAGGGCCGTGCGGGCCCCGCCGATATGAAGCCATCCCGTGGGGGATGGGGCAAACCTTGTCCGTACTGTCATTTTCTTCACATAACCCTTCATTAATATTATCGTATTTCAATATCGGATATTGCCTGCAAAGGCAATACCATTCTGTTGCGGACATGATATCTGCCATAATTTGCGGTTTTGAAAAAATAGTGCTTTTATATGGTGTTTCCGGATGCGGAAAATGAAAATTATCTTGACAAGTTGGGCCATTTTTAATTAACAATGCCAACTTCCTGTGTGTTGTGTGTAAAGCCTACGGGGTAAGAGGTCTCTTTGAAAATTAACGTCAGAAATATTCCAGAAGACGGACTTAAAATCCATTTCGAAAAAGAGGAGAACTGGCACCGGAAGGTCCTCGGGCCGGAAAATGAATCAGAAAAGGGAATGGATTTTTCTCTGAAGCCCACGACCGTGAGTGGGCTGGCAACCAGGGTCGGCGATACCGTCACCCTTGGCCTCAAGGTGCAGACGTCTATCGAGATCCAGTGCGGCAGATGCCTTGAGCCTTTGATCATCCCTGTAAACTCAGAATTCAAATACACGTTGACCCCGGCACCCGAGACGATCGAGGAGCATGAAATCGAGCTTTCGGTGGACGAGGTCAATTTAGGATATTACCAGGAAGACGAAATAGACCTGGAACCGATCGTGCTGGAGCAGATTGTCCTCCAGATCCCGATCAAGCCCTTGTGCCGCGAGGAATGCAAGGGCCTGTGCCCCCGGTGCGGGGCCGATCTGAACGTGGAATCCTGCGATTGCCGGGCCGATTCCGGCGATTTGCGGTTCTCCGTTCTTAAGAATTTCAAGGTGAAGAAAAAAGAATAAAAGTCGTTCGTTGAGACTGTTGAAGCGACTCCTTTTAAAGGAGGTCATTTTCACAGGCTCGGTGACCGGTCAAGCATTTAATAAAAAGAGGAAGGTGATTCAGATATGCCAAATCCAGTAAAGCGACACTCCAGGGCCAGACGCGATAAGAGAAGGGCGCATGATTTCCTTCAGGCTCCCGCCGGTTCGGTCTGCCCCCAGTGCAACGAGCCCAAGCTTCCCCACCATGCCTGCCGCAAATGCGGGACTTACAAGGGCAGGGAAGTGATATCTACAGCAGAGAAGTCCTGACAGGGCAGTGATGCGGAAATTCGCGCTTGTCTTCCCGGGGCAGGGCGCCCAGTATGTCGGGATGGGCAGGGAGTTCTATGACGAATTCCCGGCTGTGCGGGATATTTACGCCGAAGCGGGGGATGTCCTGGGGCTTGACATGGCCGCCCTTTGCTTCGAGGGGCCGCGAGAGAAGCTCGACCAGACGATATTCACGCAGACTTCGGTCCTGACGGCCGATATTGCGGCGTTCCGGGTCTTCGAAAAAGAGTCGGGCGTCAGGCCTGTCGTCATGGCCGGCCACAGTCTCGGCGAATACGGCGCCATCCATGCTTCCGGCGCAATGAATTTCGCCCGGCTGATTTACCTGGTTGACTCCAGGGCCCGCCTCCAGCAGGAGGAAGTCCCGCTGGGGCAGGGGGGCATGGCTGCCGTGCTGGACATGGACGCCGCCCGCCTGGAGGGTATCTGCAGCGAAGTGCGTTCGTCCGGCGGCAAGGTGTTCATTGCCATCCTGAACGGACCGGGACAGATTGTCATCGCGGGACTCACGGCTGCCCTGGATGATGCAATAGCGCTTGTCAGGCAGGCCGGCGGGAAGGCCCTGAAGATCCCGGTCAGCGTCCCATTCCATTGCGAGCTGATGAACGGCGCCGCGGAGCGGTTTGCGGAAGTGTTGAAGGAAAACGGGTTTGAGGACTTCAAGGTGCCGGTGATCCCGAACTGCGATCCGGAGACTTTCTATACCCGGGACAATGTCAGGGGGCTGCTGGTCAAGCAGATCCGATCTGTTGTGAAGTGGCAGGAATCGATTGAAAGAATGGCCGCCCTCGGGGTCGAGCTGATTATAGAGGTAGGCCCGCGGAAGATCCTTTCGGGCCTCGTCAAGAGGATAAAAAGAAATTTTCTGATTGCAAATGTAGAGGACCTGGAATCTTTAAAAAAATCTCTCATGTTGCTGAACCCATAGTAGCGGTTGCACACCAATCAGGCCGCGACTGAAATTGTTTTGATTGTGAAAAAGGAGGACGTCTGGGAATGTCGATTGAAGAAAAGATAATCGAAATCATAATGGAGCAATTGGACGTGACCAGGGAAGAATGCATCCCCGAGGCATCGTTCATGGATGACCTGGGGGCCGATTCCCTGGATATTGTAGAGCTCATAATGGCAATGGAAGAGAATTTCGGGATCGAGATCACGGACGACGAGCTTTTGAAAATCAGGACAGTCAGGGACGCAATGGAATTCATCGTCAGAAAGCGCGGGATGATAAACTGATCTTTTCAGGTGTTTTCAGCGGGAGCTTGGATTGAGGAGGAAGGTTGTCGTAACAGGGCTTGCCGCGGTAAGCCCGCTGGGTAATTCCCTCCAGGAGACCTGGAGCGGGATCTGTGCGGGGAAGTCGGGCATCTCCACCGTTACTAAATTTGACGCCTCCCAGTTAAGGACCCGGATTGGAGGGGAACTCAAGGGTTTTGATCCGCTCGCTTTCGTCAGCTCCAAGGAGCGGCGCCGGATCGACGATTTCATCATCTATGCCCTGGCCTGTTCCGAGATGGCGCTGGCCGACTCGGGGCTGAAGATCGGCCCGGAAAACGCCGACCGTACAGGGGTGCTCATCGGGTCCGGCATCGGCGGGCTCTCGACTCTGGAGCAGGAAAAAGATGTCCTGAACAACGGCGGGGCCAAGAGGGTATCGCCGTTCACAATTCCCGCCGTGCTGGCCAACCTGGCCTCCGGCCAGGTCTCAATCCGCTTCGGCGCGAAGGGCCCGATCAGTTGCGTGGTCACCGCGTGCGCCTCAGGTTCCAATTCAATAGGGGAAGCGTTCAGGCTGATCAGAGACGGCTACGCGGATGCCATGATCGCAGGCGGTTCGGAATCCGCCATTACCCCGCTGAGCTACGCCGCGTTCGGTTCGATGCGGGCTCTATCCACCCGGAATGATCAGCCGGAAAAGGCGAGCAGGCCTTTCGACAAGGGGCGCGACGGCTTCGTCATGGGCGAGGGCTGCGGGGTCCTTGTCCTGGAAGAGCTTTCGGCGGCCCTCGACAGGGGAGCGAAGATTTATGCGGAAGTCGCGGGCTACGGCCTGACAAGCGACGCTTTCCATATCGCCGCCCCGCCTCCCGGCCACGAGGGCGCGGTCCGGTGCATGAGGCTGGCCCTGGCAGACGCGGGCCTGAATCCCGAAGATATCGACTACGTGAACGCGCACGGCACCTCGACGCCGCTCAATGATTTATATGAAACCCAGGCGATCAAGGAAGTATTCGGCGAGCATAGCCGGACTTTGCCGGTTAGTTCGACCAAGTCCATGACGGGCCACCTGCTGGGGGCTTCGGGAGGGCTTGAGGCCGCTATTTGCATCAAGGCTATGCAGGACGGGATCCTCCCGCCGACGATCAACCTCGACGAGCCGGACCTCGAATGCGACCTGGACTTTGTTCCGCACCGGGCCCGCCCGGCAAAAATCAGCAATGTAATGAGCAACGCTTTCGGGTTCGGGGGGGCCAACGCGGTCCTGGTATTCAGGGCGTATAATCAGGGAGTATAATGGGTAAAACGCCGAAGCTGGCGATCGGCTCCGACCATGCCGGCTATGAGCTGAAAGAGAATCTGAAAAAGTACCTGGCCGGCAGGGGATGCCGGGTCGAGGATGTGGGACCGTTTTCCGATGAGTCTGTCGACTACCCTGATTTCGGGTCCCGCGTCGCCCTGCTGGTACGGTCCGGCAAGGTCGACAGGGGCATCCTGATCTGCGGTTCGGGAATCGGGATGTCCATAACGGCGAACAGGTATCCGGGGGTGAGGGCGGCCCTGTGCCTTATCCCGGAGCTGGCCCGCTTGAGCCGGGAGCACAATGACTCCAATGTACTGGTGCTGGGCGCCAGGTTCACGGAGATTGAAAGGGCCAGGGAGATTACAGGCGTTTGGCTCGATACGCACTTTTCAGGGGACGAGCGCCATGCGAGGCGCCTGGCAAAAATAGATTCCAAAGGGCAGGAAGAGGCGGTGTGAATCAATCCGCCCTGTAAATAAAGTGCGGTCGAGGCTGCATGCAATGGAGGAGGAGTTGAATGTCCATCTTGAAAAAAGTTGATCCGGAAGTCGCCGAGGCAATCTGGCAGGAAACAAAGCGTCAATCGAGCAAGCTCGAGCTTATCCCCTCTGAGAATTTCGTCGACGAGGCGGTTTTGGAAGCCCAGGGCAGCATCATGACAAACAAATACGCCGAGGGATATCCGGGCAAAAGATACTACTACGGATGCGAGTATGTCGATGTAGTGGAAGCCCTTGCCATTGAGCGCGCCAAGGAGATTTTCGGCGCGGACCACGTCAACGTGCAGCCCCATTCCGGTACCCAGGCCAACATGGCCGTTTACTTTGCGACACTTGCCCCTGGCGATACGATCCTCGGCATGAACCTGGCCCACGGCGGCCACCTGTCGCACGGCAGCCCGGCGAACTTCTCGGGCAGGCTCTACAACGTGGTATTCTACGGGGTGGACAGACAGACCGAGACAATCGACTTCAACGAGGTCGAGGACCAGGCGAAAAAGCACAAGCCGAAAATAATCGTGGTCGGCGCGAGCGCTTACCCGAGGACAATCGATTTCGAAAAATTCCGCGAGATCGCCGATGCCACGGGCGCCGTTGTCATGGCCGACATAGCGCACATAGCCGGGCTGGTTGCGGCCGGCATTCACCCGAGCCCCGTCCCGGTGTGCCAGTTCGTGACGACGACGACCCACAAGACCCTGCGCGGCCCCCGGGGCGGCGTTATCATGTGCAAGGCGGATTTTGCCAAAACGCTGGACAGCCGGGTTTTCCCGGGCAGCCAGGGAGGACCCCTTATGCATGTGATCGCGGCCAAGGCCGTTGCTTTTAAAGAGGCGCTCTCGGATGATTTCAAGGAATATCAGAAGCAGATTGTAAAGAATGCCAAGACCCTCGCCGCCGAGCTTATCGGGGCCGGCTATCGGCTCGTTTCGGGCGGCACCGACAACCACTTGATGCTCATCGACCTGACCGACAAAGGCATTACGGGAAAGGAAGCGGGACTGGCGCTTGACAAGGCGGGTATCACCGTCAACCAGAACATGATACCCTTCGATACGCGCAGCCCCATGGTGACCAGCGGCGTCAGGCTGGGCACGCCCGCCATTACGACGCGGGGAATGAAAGAGCCGGAAATGGTGGAGATCGCCCGGATGATAGCTTATGTCCTCAAGGAAATCGGCAACGAGGGCAGGATCCTCGATATCCGAAAACAGGTCCAGGACCTCTGCAGCCGATTCCCGCTTTACCCCGAAAGGATAGCCAAAGGATAATGGCCGACAAAGCAGACAGATTCATGACGGAGCGCCCGAGCTGGGACGAGTATTTCCTGGACATAGTGACTCTCGTGGCCAGGAGGTCCACATGCCTGAGGCGGAGCGTAGGCGCCGTGCTTGTCATCGACAAGAGGATTCTGGCTACCGGCTATAACGGCGCTCCGAGCGGGCTCAAGCATTGCGCCGAAGTAGGCTGCCTGCGCAAAAAAATGAACATCTCCTCGGGAGAGCGCCACGAACTGTGCCGGGGTCTTCATGCCGAACAGAACGCCATTATCCAGTCGGCCCTGCACGGCGTAAGCGCCAAGGGGGCGACCCTGTATTGCACCAATCATCCTTGCATTATCTGCTCCAAGATGATTATCAATGCAGGAATCACCAGGGTCGTGTATAAAGACGGTTACCAGGACCCCATGGCGGAGGAGATCCTCAAGGAAGCAGGGGTTGAGAGTGTAAAGGCATGAGATGTCCCTTCTGCGCGCACATTGAGAGCAGGGTGATCGATTCCCGGGACAGCAAGGAAGGGGACGCGATCCGCCGCCGGCGCGAATGCATGGGATGCGGCAAAAGGTTCACGACATACGAATACGTCGAGGAAGTCCTTCCCGTTATTGTCAAGAAGGACGGGAGGCGCGAGCCCTTCGACCGCTCAAAACTGCTCTCCGGGATCAAGAAGGCCTGCCAGAAGCGGCCGATCAGTATTGCCGCTATCGAAGCTCTGATCGACCGGGTGGAACAGGCCTGCCGGGAAGTCCAGGCTCCGGAAATTCCCTCGTCGCAGCTCGGCGAGAAAGTCATGGAGGAGCTTCACGATCTCGATGATGTGGCATACGTGAGGTTTGCTTCCGTTTACCGCCAGTTCCGGGACACGGACGAATTCCTGGAGCAGATCGAGGACCTGAAGAAAAAAAGGAAATCCGACCTGGCCAGAGAGACCAAGTAATGTTCACGGGGATAATACAGGCGCTCGGCACGGTTAAAGCCCTGGCCCGCAAAGGCGATGACGCACTGCTCGAGATCGAAACAGGGATCACCGCGGCGGAGACCAGGATCGGCGACAGCATCGCCGTGAACGGGGCCTGCCTCACCGTGACCAGGCTCGGCGGCAGGGGCTTTACGGCGGACGTGTCCGCCCAAACGCTCGACAGGACGACACTGGGCGGACTGAAGCGGGGCGACCGGGTTAACCTGGAGAAGTCACTGCGGGTGAGCGACCTTCTCGGCGGCCACCTTGTGCTCGGGCACGTGGACGGCGTCGGCAGGATCGTCGAGCGGACCGCTAAATCGAATTCGATAATATTCGGCATCGAGATCGACAGCACGCTCGCCCGTTATATAGTTGAAAAAGGCTCGGTGGCCGTGGACGGGATCAGCCTCACCGTGAACCGGTGCGAGGCCGGCAGGTTCTATCTGAACATCATACCGCTCACGGCAAGCGAGACGACTCTGGGCTTCCGTAAAAACGGCGACCGGGTCAACATTGAGACGGACATAATCGGCAAATACGTGGAACGTTTCCTCAAGCCGGAAAAAGGGATTGATCTCAATTTCCTGGCTGAACATGGATTTAAATAGGAAGAAGAAAGAAAATGGGAATCAGCACTATTCAGGAAGCAATTGAAGACATAAAACAGGGCAAGATGATCATCCTTGTCGATGACGAGGACCGGGAAAACGAAGGCGATCTCTGCATGGCTGCGGAGCTTACGACGCCGGAAGCGATCAATTTCATGGCGAAGTACGGACGCGGGCTGATTTGCCTCACCCTGAGCAATGAGATGGCGGACAAGCTCGATCTCCCCCTCATGGTCACTTCGAACCAGTCGAGGTTCGGAACCGCGTTCACGGTTTCCATAGAGGCCCGCGTCGGAGTGACGACGGGCATCTCCGCTGCGGACCGGGCCACGACGATCCTCACGGCCGTTGCCGATGCGGCCAAGCCGCAGGATATCGTCAGCCCCGGGCACGTATTCCCTATTCGCGCCAAGAACGGGGGAGTCCTGGTCAGGACGGGCCAGACGGAAGGCTCGGTGGACCTGGCGAGGATGGCGGGCCTCAAGCATTCCGGCGTCATTTGCGAGATCATGAAGGACGACGGGACAATGGCCCGCATGCCGGACCTGGAAGTCTTTGCCGCGGAGCACGGGCTCAAAATAGTCACTATCGCCGACCTCATCCAGTTCAGGATGCAGACGGAATGTTTCGTCAGGCGCATTGCGACAGCCAATATACCCACCCATTACGGCGGAGATTTCAAGATAATCGTTTTTGAAAATTCCATCGACCACCTGCAGCACGTGGCGCTGGTCAAGGGCGATATCGGACCCGACGACGACGTGCTCGTCCGCGTCCATTCCAAGTGCCTGACGGGCGACGTCTTCGGCTCGGCCCGCTGCGACTGCGGCGACCAGTTGCACACCGCCATGCACATGGTGGAGAAGGAAGGCAAGGGCGTAATCGTCTATATGAACCAGGAAGGCCGCGGGATCGGCCTGGCCAACAAGATAAAGGCATACGAACTGCAGGAGCAGGGGCTTGATACCGTCCAGGCGAACATCGAACTGGGCTTCAAACCCGACCTGCGCGATTACGGGATTGGGGCGCAGATCCTGGTCAACCTCGGGGTGAAGAAGATCAGGCTGCTGACCAACAATCCCAAGAAGATCGTGGGCCTCGAGGGCTACGGGATAAAAATTGTGGGCAGGGTCCCGATAGAAATAGAACCGAACGAGAACAACATCCGGTATCTTTCGACAAAGAAAGACAAGATGGGACACATGTTGAAAATCAAACCTTAAAACGGAGAATGGCGATGGCAAAAGTTGTTGAAGGAAAAATAGTTGCCAAGGGCATGAAATTCGGGATCGTGGCCAGCCGGTTCAACGATTTCATCAGCGGGAAATTGATCGACGGCGCTCTTGACGCCCTGACCAGGTCCGGCGCCGACGCGAAGGATATCGAGGTAATCAGGGTGCCCGGCGCGTTCGAAATCCCCCTGGCCGCGAAGAAGGCCGCCCAGTGCGGCAGGTTCGATGCAGTTATCTGCCTGGGAGCGGTCATAAGGGGGGCAACTCCGCATTTCGAGTACATCAGCGCCGAAGTGACCAAGGGCATCGCCATGGTCGGGCTGGAGACGGGCATTCCGGTTGTGTACGGCGTCATTACGACGGACACCATCGAGCAGGCGATCGAGCGGGCCGGTTCGAAATCCGGCAACAAGGGCTGGGACGCCGCCCTGTCCGCAGTGGAAATGGTGGACCTTTTCAAAAAATTATAGTCTACGGCGCAAGCCGCGTATATTGAGAATTTATGGGTCGCAGGAGAAAGGCGCGCGAAGTCGCCTTACAGGTTCTTTACGAAATCGATTTCTTGAAAATTGATCCCGAGGAGGCGGTCAGGCTCTACTGGGAGAATTTCGACGCGCCCAAAAGCGTCCAGAAATTTTCCTCCCGGCTCATCGAGGGCGCCGTCGAGCACCAGAAGGAAATCGACAAATTGATCAGCAGCTGTTCAGAGAACTGGACGATCGGCAGGATGTCCAGGGTGGACCGCAATATACTGCGGCTCGCCGTTTTCGAACTCCTGCATTGCCAGGATATCCCGCCCAAGGTGACTCTTAATGAGGCCATCGACCTGGGAAAGGATTTCGGTTCGGAAAATTCCGGGTCTTTCATAAACGGGATACTGGACGCCCTTTACGCCAAACTGAGAATAGCCGATTCGCCCGGGCGCGAAGGCCACGGCTGCGACAGCCCCGAAGAATCCCCGTCAAGTTAGAGCAATCCATAGAGGAAGCATGGGAGCAAACATGAGCACTAAGTACGAACCCCACAGGATAGAAGAAAAATGGCAGGCCAGATGGGCCGAGGAAGACGCCTTCAAGGTGGTCGAAGATCCTGCCAGAAAGAAATATTACCTGCTGGAGATGTTCCCCTACCCGTCCGGGAAGATCCACATGGGCCATGTGCGGAATTATACTATAGGCGACGTTGTGGGCAGGTTCAAACGCATGAGGGGCCTCAACGTCCTGCACCCCATGGGCTGGGATTCCTTCGGCATGCCCGCCGAGAACGCGGCTATAGACCGCGGCATCCATCCGGCGGTCTGGACCAACGAGAACATTGCCAGCATGACCCAGCAGCTCAAGAGGATGGGATTCAGCTACGACTGGGAACGGGAGATCTCGACCTGCGAGCCGGAGTACTACCGCTGGGAACAGCTCTTTTTCCTGTGGATGTACGACAAGGGGCTGGCTTACAAAAAAAGCTCCACTGTCAACTGGTGCCCGCAGTGCCGGACCGTCCTCGCCAACGAGCAGGTGGAGGCGGGCCAGTGCTGGCGCTGCTCCACCGAGGTTGTCTCCGAGGTCCTCGAACAGTGGTTCTTTAAAATCACGGATTATGTTGAAGAGCTGCTCCAGGGCATCGATACCCTCGGGAAGGGCTGGCCCGAGCGCGTCCTCACGATGCAGAAGAACTGGATCGGCAAGAGCTACGGGTTCGAGATGATCTTCCCGATGGCGGACCCAAAGGCGTCCGTGGACGCAATCCGCGTCTTCACCACGAGGCAGGACACGATTTACGGAGCGACCTTCATGCTCGTCGCAGCCGAACACCCGCTCGTCATGGAATTGGCGAAGGGGAAGCCCTGCGAAAAAGAAGTCGCCGAGTTTGTCGAGAAGATCAAGAAGCAGGATAAACTGATGCGCACCTCCGATTACTACGAAAAGGAGGGCGCCTTCCTCGATTCATACTGCCTCAATCCGGTCACCGGGATGAAAATGCCCATCTACGCGGCGAATTTCGTCCTCGCGGATTACGGCACGGGCTGCGTCATGGCCGTCCCCACCCACGACCAGCGCGACTTCGAGTTCGCGAAAAAATACAGCCTGCCGCTGATCGTGGTCATCCAGAACCCGGATGCACCGCTTGATCCGGGGACGATGACGGAGGCTTATGTGGATGAAGGCATCCTGATCAACTCCGGCCCGTTCAACGGCATGGAAAACCTCAAAGCGCTGGACGCAATCGCCGATTACCTGGAATCCCAAGGCAAAGGCAACAGGACCATCCAGTACCGGCTTCGGGACTGGGGCATCTCGCGGCAGCGCTACTGGGGCGCTCCCATCCCGATAATTTACTGCGAGAAGTGCGGAACGGTCCCGGTGCCCGAAAAAGACCTGCCGGTCGTCCTGCCCCGCGATGTGGAGTTCACCGGCCAGGGTGAATCGCCGCTGAAAAAAGTCGAATCCTTTGTGAATGTGGCCTGCCCCAACTGCGGGGGAAAGGCCCGGCGGGAAACAGATACCATGGACACCTTTGTCGAGTCCTCGTGGTATTTCGACCGCTTCGCCTCGCCCAGGTTCGACGCCAAGCCCGGCCTGGAGCGCTCCAAAATGGACTACTGGCTCCCGGTTGACCAGTATATCGGCGGGATCGAGCACGCCATCCTGCACCTGCTTTATTCGAGGTTCTACACCAGGGTCCTGCGCGACTTCGGCGTCCTCGGCATAGATGAGCCGTTCACAAACCTGCTCACCCAGGGGATGGTCTGCAAGGAGACAATGCGCTGCAAGAAACACGGGTACCTCTTCCCGCACGAATCAGTGGACGATAAATGCGTTCACTGCGGCGGCGTGGTGGCCATAGGCAAGACCGAGAAGATGTCCAAGTCTCTGAAAAATGTCGTCGACCCCGATTACCTGATCCGGAAATACGGCGCCGATACGGCCCGGATGTTCTGCCTGTTTGCCGCCCCGCCCGAGCGCGACCTTGAGTGGAGCGACCAGGGCGTGGACGGGTCATTCCGGTTCATCGGCAGGGTCTGGCGCATTATCATGGACTACCTGGAAGATATCCTGAAGGTGGAGCCGTTCAAGGGCGGCGAACTGGAGGGAGAATTAAAGGACCTTCGGCGCAAAACCCATCAGACCATCAAAAAGGTTACCTCCGATATCGACGACAGGTTCCATTTCAACACTGCGATCAGCGCTATTATGGAACTGGTCAATGTCCTGTACCAGGTGAAACGTCCGGCTGCGGATGACGCGAAAGCCCTTTCCGTCATCCGGGAATCCATCGAGTCGGTCGTGGTCCTTTTGAGCCCCATTGTCCCGCATGTTGCCGAGGAACTCTGGGAAATGCTGGATCACAAGCCGTTCCTTATGGACCATTCATGGCCCTCATTCGACCCGGAAGTCGCGGCCGAAGAGGAAATGACCATTGTCGTCCAGGTAAACGGCAAAGTGCGGAGCCGCATATCGGTCCCGCCGGACATGCCCGAGCAGGCCATTAAGGAACTCGCAATAAGCGACGAGAGGGTTGGGAAGTTCATTGACGGCCGGAAAATCGTCAAAGAAGTGTACGTGCCCAAAAAACTGGTCAACATTGTCGTGAAGTGAGCAGCGATGAAGAGATTGTTCCTGCTGTGCCTGGCTCTGGCATCATTTCTCCCGGCAGGCTGCGGTTACAGGTTCTCTCCCGGGGGGGAAAGCATCGATCCTGGCATTCGCCGGGTTTATATCGATATCTTTGAGAATAAGACCACCCAGCCGTACGTGGAGAATTATTTCCGGAACGCTTTTGCCGACCAGTTCCGGCGTGTGAGCCGCTTTACCCTGGCAGAGTCGAAAGGAGTTGCGGATGCTTCTGTGCGGGGCAGCATCAATCTCATCACAATGAGCTCCCTGTCATATACAAAGTCGGATTTTGCTACGGAAGACAGAATTACAATTACCGCTTCCATTATCTTTCAGGACAGGAATAACGAGATAGTCTGGCGTAATGACAGCCTGAGCGGCTACCAGGACTACATAATAGATCCCGGTAATTCGGCTGCAACGGAACAGAACAGGAGGACAGCCCTCCAGAAGCTCTCCGCCGACCTGGCCGAAAGGGCGTTCCGCTATATAATGTCCGGCTTCTAGCCGGCTGTTTAAAAACACTCATCTGCTGCGTTGCGCTGCACACCTCATCGCTCAACGCTATCAATTTATACGCCTCGCTCTTCGGTTTTGCGCATTGCGTCTGAGCATTTTTAAACAGCCGGCACTAATACTGAATGATAATGAAAAGCCCTCGTTTGCGCGAGGGCTTTGTTGTTTTTATATCTGTCCGGATGGGCCGGCTATTTAAGCGAGTTGACCTTTTTGGTCAGACGGGAAATCTTCCGGGAAGCGGTGTTCTTGTGAATGACGCCCTTCGCGGCGGCCTTCTTCAGGGTGGAAGCCGCAGCCTTCAGGATATCAGCCGCGTTTTCGCTTTTCTCATCAACCGCTTTCAGGACAGATTTCACACTGGTCTTTGTTGAGGATTTTATAGATATATTCCTTGCTCTGCGTTTCTTTTCCTGCCGAGCCCTTTTTTCTGCCGATTTATGTCTGATCAAAACCAGAGCCTCCTTTAGTTTGTGAGCCGTAATGTGTACCGGAAAATAAATATCATGTCAAGCCGGAAATTCCAAGTGGTTTGAATATTTTGCGCCCCGGAAGAGGAGAGATTGAAATTGACACCCCCCTGAAATTCTAATAAATTATGCCATCAATAAAGAAGGAGGTGGACACTGTAAAGAAAAAAATTACCACGAGGAAAGCGCTCCTCCTGTGCCTTAATACGGCATTGGAGAAAAAAGCAAAGAATCTGGTTGTTCTCAATGTAAAAAAATTATCTTACCTTGCAGATTATTTCCTGATCTGCAGCGGAACTTCCGATCGCCAGGTACAGGCCATTTCATCTTCTATAGAAGAGAACATGAAAAAAGCCGGTCTGCTCCCCGCCGGTATTGAAGGCGACAGAATCGGCAAATGGGTGTTGATGGATTACTACGATATCGTCATCCATGTCTTCCTGGAGCCTGTCAGGGAATATTACGATATAGAGCGGCTATGGTCTGAAGCCCCCCGGATGGAAGTGGCCGAGGATATGACGGAAGTCAAAAGTTTGAGAAGAGGCCTTTAGGCTGTGCATAAGTTCCTGAGCGGACTTGCAGATCTTTTATTCCCGCCCAGGTGCGCAATATGCGGAGCGGCGACGGAAAAAGACGGTTTTTGCGGCGACTGCCTGGCGCAGGTCGAGTTCATAGGGCATCCTATGTGCCCCCGTTGCGGTATGCCTTACCCGGTTGAAAACGGAGTCGACCATTTGTGCGGCGACTGCATCAAAGGCAGGCAGAATTTTTCTGTTGCAAGGTCGGTGGGCATTTATAAAAATAATATTCTTGAAATTGTTCATAGGTTCAAATACGGGAGGAAATTGACGGCCGGCCGGCTCCTCGGCTCAATGATGGCGGACAGGGCGGAATGCCTGCTTAATATCGGCGATTACGATGTGATCATTCCGGTCCCCCTCCATAAGGAGAGACTGCGGGAGAGGGGCTTTAATCAATCATTGCTCCTGGCGCGCGAAATATCAGGGAGGTTCGGAATTCCGGTTGATTTTGAAAGCCTCAGAAGAGTCAGGGACACCGGCACCCAGGTGAGCCTCAGCGGCAGCCGGCGCAGGGAGAATGTGAGGGGCGCTTTTGAAGCTGCGGGATCGGTCAGGGGGAAGAGGGTCCTTTTGATAGATGATGTACTGACCACGGGAAGCACAGTCGGGGAATGCGCCCGCGAGTTGGTCGGGAAGGGGGCTCGCGAGGTGGCTGTTTATACTGTCGCCAGAGCTGTCCTGGGCTGTTGATACCGTTAGTTGCCGTCCGGCTTGAGTTAAGAGATTTTGAAACAGACCATAAGAAGGTAATAGATGGAAAAGGTACTTGCCAGGAAAGACCTCAAAGAGAAAATAGATGCCGCGAAGACGGCCGGAAAAAGGGTCATCTTTACAAACGGGTGCTTCGATATTATCCATGCGGGGCACACCCATTACCTGGCCCGGGCCAGGGACCTGGGGGACATCCTGGTTGTTGCGGTGAACAGCGACTCTTCAGTGCGCGGCATTAAGGGGGAGAAAAGGCCACTTATACCAGAGGATGAAAGGGCCGAGGTTATAGCGGCGCTCGGGTGTGTGGATTTCGTTACTATCTTCGAAGAACCCGACCCTCAGACCCTTATTGACCTGCTGCGGCCGGACGTGCTCGTCAAGGGCGGGGACTGGCGGGAGGAGGACGTGGTCGGCCGGGAATCAGTCGCTTCCTGGGGGGGGAAAGTCATAATAATTCCGCATAAAAAGGGTCTCTCTACCACCAACATCGTTGAAAGGATAAAGGCTGTTTATAGCTGAATTTTTGCTTTACAAAATTTCCATATTTAGATATATGATTCGCTTCTAATTTTAAGGAGGGGTGTCCATATGAAACCAGACAGGCTTGAGTACTTCAGAACTCTCCTCAATCAGAAAATTGAGGACCTTCTGGATGAGGCCAGTCGCACCGTTTCGGAAATGACGGATGAGAAGGAAAACTTCCCCGACCCCAACGACAGGGCATCTCTGGAATCTGAGAGGAATTTTGAGCTTCGCATCAGGGACCGCGAGAGGAAACTGATCCGCAAAATGCAGGAAGCGCTCGGCAGGATTGATGACGGCACCTTTGGTATCTGCGACAAATGCGGCGGCAATATTTCGGAGAAAAGGCTTATTGCCCGGCCCGTTACAACCCTTTGCATCGAATGCAAGACCAAGGAAGAAAAACTCGAAAAACAACGGGGAGAATAAGTACCAGCTCTCCTGATATAATAAATTACCGGGATTTGCGAATCCCGGTTTTTTTTTGCCGCGAACGGCCGGGCCGGAAACCCGGGACCAGTTTGCCGGAATGTAATGGAAATGCCGGGCCTGCTCTGCTATGTTCCCGGCAAAGTTAAAGGAAAAGAGATGTTTGTTCGGGTAGCCCTCAATCTGCGGTCCGCAGCGACACTGACCTATTCAGTTCCGGAGCATCTTCGCAATGCTGCCATTGTGGGAAAAAGGGCGCTTGTCCCCCTCGGAGGCAGGAAAGCAATAGGATGCATCCTGGAGACGCTTGGATCCTGCGACGTGGACAATCCCCGCGATATCCTCGACATCCTGGACCCGGAACCGCTTTTCGGAAGGCATGATCTGGAATTTTACCGGTGGGCGGCCGAATATTATTTTTATCCCTTGGGTAAGTTGATCGCCGAGATCATACCCGGCGGCGACGGGGTGGATTCTGAAATATTCATATCTCTTACGGATGCGCTGAATAATGCGGAGTTAAGCCCGGACCAGCAGAAGGTCCTGGGCCTGCTTGAAAAAAAGGGAGAAACTCCTCTGAGCAGGCTAAGGTCAACCAGATTGAAGGGATTGAAAGTCCTGCTGCAGCAGCTCGAAGAGTCGGGCCTGATAAAGATCCGGGAGAGGGTAAAGATTTCCGCAGTCCGCAATAAAACGGAATTGCTGGTCCGGCTTGAAACAGCACGCCGGGACATGCCCAAACTCACCCCCTCGGAGGAGGCCCTTGCCGCTTTCCTGGAGGAGAGCGGACCCAAGACCGTGGCCGGGTTGAGGGAGCAATTTGCGAATGCCGCAGCCCTGGTTAAAAGACTCGAAAAAAAGAACGTTGTCCGGACCACGGAAACCGAGATGATCCGCCTGCCGGAACGAGGCGAATTCCGCGAAGCGCCGGGACGCATATCGCACTTGACGGCCGAGCAGGAGAGCGCGCTCGAGGAAATCAAAAAGGGCATTGCCGGCGGGATCTTTTCCCCCTTTCTGCTCCATGGCGTCACTGGGAGCGGAAAGACGGAGGTATACCTGAGCGCAATCGAGGAGGCGCTGCGCAAGGGCGGGAGCGCCATCTATCTGGTTCCGGAAATAGCGCTCACCCCCCAGCTGACTGAAAGAGTCCGCAACCGCTTCGCGGGTCTCCCCATGGCTGTCCTGCACAGCTCAGTGCCGGAGGCGGTCCGTTTCGACCAGTGGCGGCTGATAAAGAGGGGTCATACGCGGATCATTATCGGCGCCAGGTCTGCCGTGTTCGCACCGGCCCACCGGCTCAAATTGATCGTGGTTGATGAAGAGCACGATGCCTCCTATAAACAGGAGGACCGCATGAAGTACAACGCCCGCGACCTTGCAATCCTCAAGGCAAAACAGAGCTCGGCCGCGGTTGTGTTGGGTTCGGCTACCCCCTCTGTTCAATCGTACAGGGCGGCCGGCAATGGCCGTCTTTCCTGCCTTGTCCTGGAGAAGCGCATCGAGGACAGGCCCTTCCCCGAAATCAGCATAGTCGATATGAGGGATGCGCGGGACGGCAGCGGGAGGGTGCCTGTCATATCACCCGCTCTGAAGCAGGCAATGGGAGAAACGCTGGAGCGGGGAGGGCAGGCCATTGTTTTCCTCAACCGGCGCGGGTTCAATACATTCGTGCACTGCGGCAAGTGCGGCCGCGTTTTCAATTGCCGCAACTGCTCTGTCTCGCTGGTCCTGCATGCCGGTGAGAACAGCCTCAAGTGCCATTATTGCGACTACAGCGAAAAAATCCCCGATAAGTGTCCCGAATGCGGGGCCTCCCAGATAGGCAGGTTTGGCGCGGGCACGGAAAAACTGGAGCAGGAGCTTGCGCAACTCTTCCCGTCTGCCCGGGTCGGCCGCATGGACCGTGACACGACCGCCCGAAAGGGTTCGCACTCGCGAATACTCGACCAGTTCGGCAGGCGGGAAATAGACATCCTGGTCGGGACTCAGATGATCGCCAAGGGCCACGATTACCCCAACATCCACCTGGTGGGAGTCGTCTCAATCGATAACGCCTTAAACATACCGGACTTCCGGGCGGCTGAAAGGGGCTTTCAGCTCCTGACCCAGGTGGCGGGACGCGGAGGTCGCGGCGAAGTGCCCGGCCGGGTGATAATTCAGACATTCAACCCCGGCCATTACGCGGTCGTTCACGCCCGGAACAATGATTACAAGGGGTTTTATGAAGACGAGGTGAAACTGCGGCGCGATTTGGGCTATCCGCCTTTTTCCAGGATGATAGGCCTGGAGGTCACTTCTCCTGACGAGGAGCGGGCTAAGCAGGGCGCCCGGGCGCTGGCGGCAGCAGCCCGGGACCTCAGCCGCCGCAAGCAGGTCCCCGGCTTCGAGGCGCTCGGCCCGGCCGAAGCGCCCGTTGCAAAGGTGAAAAACAGGTACAGGTGGAAACTGCTGTTCAAAGGGGCCGGGGTCAGGTCGCTCCACAGGGCCGTGCACGAGATTCTGTCCGCTGTTCCCGAAAGAGGTTTCGACATAAGGGTCGATGTGGACCCGGTCAACTTTCTATAACTGAGCATATCGAGGAGGGCTGATGGACACTTCCGAGAAAATAAAACTCGTTTTCCTGGGCACCCCCGATTTTGCAGTCCCTTCTCTGAACGCCCTTGTAGAGGCGGGTTACCCGATAGTCGCCGTTATCACCCAGCCTGACCGCCCGAAGGGCAGGGGGCGCGCCACGCAATCGTCCGAGGTCAAAATCGCAGCTCTGAAGCATTCTCTTAATGTCCTCGAGCCGGAAAGGGTCCGGGATGAAGAGTTCCTGAGGGAATTCCTCCGGATCGAGGCCGATATGGCCGTACTGGTCGCATTCGGGCAGATACTTCCCAGGGCCATGCTGGAGGCATTCAGGTACGGCATCGTCAACGTGCACCCTTCGCTCCTCCCCAAATACAGGGGGGCAGCGCCGATCAACTGGGCATTGATAAGGGGCGAAGCGGAAACGGCGGTCACGACGATGCGCATCGGCGAAGGAGTCGATACCGGGGATATCCTTCTTCAGGAAAAAGTTACGATCGGACCCGATGAGGATTACGGATCACTGGAGGCGAGGCTTGCCCGGACCGGAGCCCGCCTTTTGCTTGAGACCATAGAGGGGCTTGTCACCGGATGCGTCACGCCTGTGGCACAGGACCATCTGGCCGCGACTTACGCGCCCAAGATAAAGAAGGAGGATACACACATAAGCTGGGACTCTCCCGCACGGAACATTGTCGACCTGGTCCGGGGTCTGTCGCCGGCGCCTGCCGCTTATAGTACATTAAAAGGGAAACAGCTGAAGATATTCGCCGCGGGGAGCGAGCCGGGCCGCGCTGCCGGCGCACCCGGGGCCGCGCCCGGGACCGTTTTAGGCCTCACCGCGAACGGGCTGCGCGTTGCGGCACGGGACGGCAATGTCCTGCTCAGGGAAGTCCAGATCGAAGGGAAAAAGAGAATGGACGTGAAAGATTTTCTGAGGGGTCATGAAATCACCGGCGAAGTGCTGGCATAGACTGGCAAATACATGAAAGAAAGCCCGCGGCAACTGGCGGCGGAAATCCTCGACAGGGTTGATGAAGAAGGTTTTTTCGCCGAGCCGCTGTTGAACTCCTGCCTTGAAACAAAAAAACCGACTGCGGCGGACCGGGCCTTTCTGACCATGCTTGTTTACGGCACACTCCGGATGAGGGGCCGGCTTGACTGGATAATCCGCTGCTTTTACCAGGGCAATTTCGACAGAATGCATACGGGCCTTCTCAATATCCTGAGGACGGCCCTTTACCAGATATTTTTTCTGGACAGGGTGCCCGATTTCGCCGCGGTCAGCGAGGCCGTGGAGATCGCGAAAAAATCGTTTCCCGGAAGGGAGCGCCTGGTCAACGCGATTTTGCGAAAGGCCGCTCAAAGCAGGGACAGCATAGAGTATCCGGATTTCTGCAAAGACCCGGCCATGTTTATCTCCGTTTTCCATTCGCATCCTTTATGGCTGGTAAAAAAACTCATATCGCTGCACGGCGTGGACGAGACTGTTGCGATGTGCAGCGCCAATAACGAAATACCGCCCGTTACACTCCGGGTGAACACCCTCAAGGCGGGCAGGGATGAGGTGATGGAGGAACTTGCCGGGGCGGGCTTCTCGGCGAGGCGCACTGGTTTCGCACCGGACGGCCTGATAATAGACTCGGGAGATATCCGGGAGCTGCGGCTCTACAGGGGGGGCGCCGTCATTTTCCAGGATGAGGCCTCCCAGCTTGTCTCCATCCTGGCCGGACCCAGATCCGGCGCTGACGTGCTCGACCTGTGCGCCGGTTCGGGAGTGAAGACGACCCACCTTGGCGAGATAATGAAGAACATGGGCAGGATCCTGGCCATCGATATAAACCCCGGAAAGCTGCACTACCTGGAGCGTTTGGCCTCACGGCACGGAATTGAGATTATCGCGTGCCGGGCCGCCGATGCCGCATCCGATCTCGGGAAAGCTTTTCATGGGATTTTCGACATGGCCCTGGTAGACGCCCCCTGTTCTGGAACGGGAACTCTTCGGAGAAACCCGGAAATAAAATGGCGGTTGACGCCTGCTGAAGTGGAGAGGCTTTCGAACCTGCAAAAGGCAATCATCAAAACTGCGCCTGTTTACCTGAAGTACAGCGGCGCTGTTATTTACAGCACGTGCAGCATTCTGCCAGACGAGAACGAGGACGTAATAACCGATTTCCGCCGGGAACACTCCGGATACGAAAAGCGCAAACCGGGTCTGCCGGCACAAGTCGTCGACAGTTCAGGCTTTTTCCGGACCAGCCCCCATCGCCATGGAATGGATGGCTTCTTCGGGGCGGTCCTGCAGAAAAAACAAATGCGCTGAGGCCCCCGTTTTGGCTCTTCCCCGATTGACTCATTATTGAAAAGATGATAAAAAACCATGCTTTCCGGGGCTTGATATTCAAGCCCTTTTTACTTACCAGGCGACAATCCGGAGGCATAAGAATGTTTTTAAAACAGATGCAGGTGGGCGGTATGGCGGTTTTTGCCTACCTGATCGGGTGCCCGGAAACGGGCGAAGGCATGGTCGTGGACCCTGCGGCTGCCATTGACCAGATCATTGCGGAAGCGAAAGCGAATAACATAAACATCCGCTACATAGTAAACACACACGGGCATGTCGACCATATATCAGGCAACGCCGATATGAAAAACAAGACAAAGGCCGAAATAATCGTGCATTGCGAAGATGCAGCGATGCTGACGTCCACACCGGGCATGGTCCTGCGGATGTTTGGGGCCAAACCCTCGCCTCCTGCCGATAAGACCGTCAAGGACGGCGATACCATCCAGGTGGGAAATGTCAGGATCAAGGTCCTCCACACTCCCGGCCATACCCCGGGGGGCATGTGCCTGTTTGTTGACGGGCATGTAATCACGGGGGATACCCTGTTCGTGGGCGGTGTGGGCAGGACGGACCTGCCCGGGGGTTCCTGGCGAGTCCTGTTGAAGTCAATCCAGGAAAAGCTCCTTTGCCTTCCGGATGAGACGAAAGTCCTGCCGGGACACAATTACGGCTCCACCAGGACATCCACGATCGGAAAAGAAAAGAAAATGAACGCCTTTCTGCGCTAATACGGAGATCATTATGCAAGCAGGACTGATAAAAACAGTGTTCCCGGATTTAAAGCTTTCCAGCCGCGGCAAGGTGAGAGACAATTACGAGCTGGATGGGAAATTGCTGATAGTTGCGACGGACAGAATTTCCGCTTTCGACATCGTAATGCCGGACCCCATACCGGGGAAAGGGCAGATCCTGACCGCCCTTTCGGCATGGTGGTTCAAAAAAATGGAGGATATAGTCCCCAATCACATGATATCGGTCAACGTCGGGGACTTCCCGGACCAATGCCGGCCGTATGCAGAAATAATGGAAGGCAGGAGCATGCTGGTGAAAAAGGCGAGGACCTTGCCTGTGGAATGCATCGTCCGCGGGTACCTGAGCGGCTCGGGCTGGAAGGACTATCTTGCCGGACGGTCGGTGTCCGGCATCAGGCTGCCGGCCGGTTTGAAAGAATCCGCAAGGCTTGCGGAACCGATATTCACGCCCACGACGAAGGCGTCCGACGGTACCCATGACCTGCCCATGACGAGGGCGGAGATGGAGGACCTGATCGGGAAAGAACTGGCGTCGAAGGTCGTCGACATCTCGCTCCGCATTTACAGCCGCGCTGCGGAAGAGGCCGGGAGGAAGGGGATAATAATAGCGGATACCAAGATGGAATTTGGTTTGAGCGATGACGGGATTCTGCTCATAGACGAACTGCTCACCCCGGACAGCTCCCGTTTCTGGCCGGCCGATGATTACGAGGAGGGGCGCTCCCAGAAAAGCTTCGACAAGCAGTTTTTAAGGGACTACCTTCTGTCCATCAAATGGGACCAGAAGCCGCCCGCTCCGCATCTGCCCCCGGAAATTATTGAACAGACAGGGAAAAAATACAGGGAAGCCCTGGCAAAACTGACCGGATGATGACGCCTTGACAACACCCGGATGATTGTTATTTTAAACAAGTATGCCTGTCGCAGGCTGGTTCGGGTTTACCCATATTAAAGAAGATAAATAGTGGAAAACATCAGAAGACAATCCCGTAATATGAAACGTGACTATTATGAGGTTCTTGGAGTACCGAGGAGTGCTTCGGATGATGACATAAAAAGGGCCTACCGGAAGCTCGCCATGAGCTACCATCCCGACCGGAATCCCGGCGACCGCGAATCGGAGGAAAAGTTCAAGGAAGCGGCCGAAGCTTACGAGGTTTTAAGAGACCCTCAAAAACGCGAGCTTTTCGACCGTTACGGCCATGAGGGCCTTAGCAGCAGCGGTTTCCGCGGGTTTTCCGGATTCGAGGATATTTTCTCCAGCTTCGGGGACATCTTCGAAGACGTTTTCGGCTTCTCGGGGCGCAGGAGGACATCTCCGGGGGAAAGGCCCGGCGCCGACCTGCGTTATGACCTGAAGATCGCGTTTGAAGAGGCGGCTTTCGGCGTCAACCGGGAGATAACAATCACCAAATTTGAGAATTGCAGGATCTGCGGCGGCTCGGGTGCGGAGCCCGGGACCTCTCCGGAGATATGCCCCCGCTGCCGGGGGACCGGACAGGTGACACAGACAAGCGGCTTCTTCAGCATCAGCGCGACCTGCCCTCAGTGCCGGGGCGAAGGCAGGATAATCAAGTCGCCCTGCCATAACTGCCGGGGCAGCGGAAAGGTGCAGGTGGAAAAGAACGTGCAGGTCAAAATACCGCCCGGTGTTGAAGACGGCACACGCCTGCGCCTGCGTAACGAGGGCGAGGAGGGAAAATTCGGCGGGCCCAGCGGAGATCTATATATCTTCATCCATGTGGAGGCCCATGACTTCTTTCAGCGCGACGGCAGCGACGTGTATTGCCAGATCCCGATATCCATAACGCAGGCCGCCCTGGGCGCCACGCTGGAAGTGAAGACGCTCGAGGGGCAGGACAAGCTCAAAATCCCCAAAGGCACCCAGAACGGTAAAACCTTTCGTCTGAAAGGCAAGGGTATCCCCCACTTGCGCGGCTACGGGCGAGGAGATCAGATAATTCAAGTTCTGGTCAAGATTCCCACAAGCCTGAATAAGAAACAGGAGGAGCTCCTGAGGGAATTCGCCAAATTGAGCGGCGAAAAAGCCCACTAACCTGAGTCATTTCTTTGTCGTTTCTCCTTAATTCCCTTGACAGAATTCTACATGTCTGGCAGGATTCCGCAGCCCCGGGCCGCTTTAATCCGGCATTCCGGCTGGACTTTTTCGGTCAGGGGGGATCAAACACGGCGTGGCGACCGCTGCCCTGATGAATTTTGATCTTTTTGCCTGTTGCCTCCGCCGTTCAAAATATAAGGAGGTTGTATGTTTCACAGTGAGAAATGTGATTTCTGTGGTAAATGTCTGGAATTTTGTCCATATGTCAAGTACGACCACGACAGAGCAGTAGCGGAAATGAAGGCCCTTGCGGCAGGCGGGAACCCTCCTATTGTCAAATCGTGCATTACTTGCGCGGCTTGCAATCAAGCCTGTCCAACCGCGGCAAACCCTTTTGATCTCCTTAACGACCGCCAGGAGGAAACCGGGGAACTCGGGATCCCGGCGGTGGCCCTTGAAAACTTTTCCAAGCTTCACAATTTGCCGACAGTCATAAAGCAGGGCAAGCCCGGGAAGCCCGTAATGAACCTTTGCATCGTCGGCGATATGGTCCGTGAGCAATTGGGAAATCCCTTATTTAAGGGGCTCACAACCATTGAGGGCGCGGACTATTTCTGCACCGTGGGGTACGTGCACCTGGGGAAACCCAGCCTGCTGAAAGCCCAGGCAAAGAAGTATGTGGAAAAGCTCGCCGCCCTCAAAGCGGAAGAAATTGTCTGTTTCCATGACGATTGTTACACGATACTCACGACGCTTGCGGTCGAGTTCGGGATCGAAGTTCCCTTCCGTCCCGTTCACCTCTTTGAATTCCTCTATAAGGAACTTTCCGCGAGACAGGGGGTGCAGAAAATTCCCCTCAGGATTGCCTACCAAGCGCCGTGCGCTTCGCGCTACACAGCGGAAAAAGACAAGTATCTTGACCTGCTGCTGGATCTCCTGGGAGTGGAGCGCGTACCGCGACATTATGACCGCCTGAAAGGTTTATGCTGCGGCGCACCGCTGATGGCGAGGGACAAGGACAGGGCTCTGGAGGTGAAGACCTGGAATATCGAAGATGCGAGGAAATTTGGAGCAGAGGCGATGGTGTTCCTCTGCCCCATGTGTTATTTGAATCTGCGCAAAATCTGCAGGGATAACGGAATCGAGCCGCTGTTCATCAGCGAACTGTGCTGCAGGGCGCTTGCCGCGTAATTACGACAAATATGGATTGAACAAAAACCCCGCTGAAGCAGCGGGGTTTTTGTTTATGGGAGGTTATGGAAATTCTCCATCAACTCTTGATCGGTATCTTCTTCACATCGGCTTTGGCTTTTTCGGTTTTTGGGATTGAAATATTCAGCACCCCGTTTCTGAATTTGGCCTCAGCCTTGTCGGGCTCTATGTCCGCTGCCAGCGGTATGACCCTGCTGAACGAGCCGTAGCGCCTTTCCGAGCGGTAATAGCTCTGGCCCTTTTCCTCCTTTTCCTGTTTCTTTTCGCCCCTGATGGTCAGGGAGTCTGAGGACAACAGCACTTCCACATCCTTCTCCTCCAGCCCCGGGACTTCTGCGGAGATATTTATCTCTTTTTCGGTCTCCTTTACATCGATTTCAGGATAGAGGCCGGATTCCCTGCCGCCCAACGGGGCAACGTCAAAGAAGTCCTGGAAAAGCCTGCTCATTTCCCTCTGAAATGACTGTACAGGGTCTACAGTCCTGGGAAAGAATTCATCTCTTCCGGGAATACAGGTGACCCGTGTTGTCAAATCTCTGATCGACATAATAATCCCTCCTGTTCAAGCTGCTTTTATTTCGATCCGCCGCGCCCTTTCCGGCTCTGCTTTCGGCAGTACGAGGCGCAGCACGCCGTTTTTAACACTTGCTTCAATCTTGTTCCGGTCGAT
>CAZKYN010000006.1:0-26518 GCA_964556675.1 uncultured Syntrophaceae bacterium | reverse complement strand
AGGTATCTTATGCTTCCCGCGGGCGACGGCAACAAACTGCGGCAGGAGATGGACGACCTGATCGACCATCTCAGGAGACAGATTCCCCTGATTTTCGAAAGCGACGTTTTCAAGAAGGCTTCCGAAGAAATCATGGAAAAATACCGGACGAAGCAGAAAGACCTCGTCCGCGACTTCAACGAGAAGATAGCAAAAGAGGGGTTCCAGCTTGTCCAGTTCCAGATAGGGCCCTTTACCCGCCAGGACATAGTCCCCCTGTACGAGGGGAAGCCGGTGCCCGTCGAACAGCTCGAGGCCCTTGTCGAGCAGAACAAGTTCAGCGCCGAAGAGCTGGACCGGATCAAGAAAAAGCTTATCGACCTCAGGGTCGAGCTCGATTCCCTGATGCGGGAAACTAGACAGATCGAGAAAGACGTGCGCAGCGAGATCGAAGAACTTGAGTACCGTAGCGGCATGCCCGTGGTGAGCGGACTCATTTCGGATATCCGGGCCAGGCACGGCCATAATGAGAAGGTGAGCTCTTACCTTGACGAGGTCCAGGAAAATATCCTCTCGAACCTGAAGAACTTCAAAGAGGAAGAGCAGCCGCAGCAGCAGATGCCGATCCCTATAATGGCCCCGCCCGCGCCCAGGTTCGTCGAATACAAGGTGAACGTGGTGGTCGACAACTCCAGCGCCAAAAGCGCTCCCGTTATCCATGAGACCGATCCCACTTACAAGAACCTGTTCGGCACGATCGAGCGGGAGATCGACAGGTCCGGATTGTGGCGCACCGATTTCACGAAGATCAGGGTGGGTTCACTCGCCCGCGCCAACGGCGGCTATATTTATTTCAGCGCGCTCGACGCCCTGATCGAGCCGGGCGTCTGGGCCTTTCTGAAGCGGACGCTGAAAAACATGCAGCTCAACCTGCAGCCGTACGATCCGTTCAGCTTCCTGCCGACGGCGCTCAAGCCCGAGCAGCTGCCGCTGGATGTAAAGGTGGTCATGATAGGGGACAGCTACCTCTACCACCTTCTTTACAACCTGGAAGAGGACTTTAAAAAGATTTTCAAGATCAAGGCCGATTTCGATACGGAGATGCCCCGTGAGGCGGCCCATATAAACGATTATGTCTGCTTCATGAAAAAGATAGTGGATGAAGAAAAACTGCTGGATATCGACAAGACGGCCATTGCTGCGGTCGTGGAATACGGGATCCGCCTGGCAGGACGGCAGAAGAAGCTTTCAACAAGGTTTGCCGATATTACCGACCTCCTCAGGGAAAGCAGCCACTGGGCAAAAGAGGCGGGCAAAAATATCGTGCAGCGCGAGGATGTGGACCGCGCCATCCACGAACGCATCAACAGGGTAAATCTGATCGAAGACAAGATCCAGGAAATGATCGACGACGGCACGATAATGATCGACACCGAGGGCGCCGTGGTGGGCCAGATAAACGGCCTGACTGTTTACGATATGGGCGACCACACTTTCGGCAAACCGGCGAGGCTCACTGCAAAAACCGCGCTGGGCAGGTCGGGCGTGATTAACATCGAACGGGAAGCGAAGCTCTCCGGAAAGATTTTCGATAAGGGCGTCCTGATCATTGAAGGCTATTTCCGGGGCAAGTACGCGCAGGACAAACCGCTTTCAATGAGCGCCAGCATCGCGTTCGAGCAGTCGTATTCCGGGGTCGACGGGGACAGCGCCTCCTCGACGGAAATTTACGCCATAGTGTCCAGCCTGACCGATCTTCCGATCCGTCAGGACCTGGCGGTGACCGGGTCGGTAAACCAGAAGGGCGAGGTCCAGCCGATCGGCGGCGTCAATCACAAGATCGAAGGCTTCTTCGATGTCTGCAAAGCCAAGGGCCTGACCGGCACGCAAGGGGTCCTCATACCCGAAACGAACGTGCCGGACCTGATGCTCCGCAATGATGTCATCCAAGCAGTTTCCGATGGAAAATTTCAAATATATCCTGTAAGAACCATCGACGAGGGGATCACGATCCTGACGGGTATCGAAGCCGGCCAAAAGGTCAACGGCAAGTATCCTGACGGGACGGTCAATTACCTGGTCGACAAGAAACTCAGGGAGACCATGGATCTTCTCAAGAAATTCGGCGAGGGCGAAAAAGAAGCTAAAGCTGAGGGAAAAAGCGAATGACATTTCTGCAGGAGAAGGTAAATGAAGCTCAGGATGGTATCGGTTCTACTGCTCGCGGGGGTTTGTCTGCTTTCGGGATGCGGATTACTGATTTTCGGGGGAGCTGCTGCCGGAGGCGCGGCAGGCGCATATGTCTGGCTCAACGACGAACTGAAAACAGATTATTACGCGCCTTTTGACAAGACATGGACGGCCGTGGAGAAGACGGTGGCCGGGCTGCATGGGACAAAAGTTGAACCTGTCAGGGAGATAAGCCAGGGGACTATCAACACCCTGATCGACGATGAGAAGGTCAGGATCTCCGTCACGTACAAGGAGAGGAACGTCACAACCGTGGCGATCAGGGTGGGCACGGTCGGGAACAAGCTTTCCTCCCAGCTCATCCATGACAGGATAGCCGAAAACCTGAAAAAATAATCTGGCGTCATACCCGATCCAGGCTCCGGGAAGGATTTCTCCGGCGCCTGGATTTTTTTAGGCCCGGCATCCGCCCAAACCGGCCCGGCTTCAACCCGGGCCCGCACGCCCGGCCGGAGCAGAGTGGAACCCATGGGGATCAATGTTCTTGCAGGAGTAGCAATCAGCGCCCTTCTCCTGTTCTTTGCCCTCCACAACATCAATTTCCAGTCGGTGCTGGCCCAACTGAAGTCCCTGGACCCTTTTTTTGTGTTTCCTGCAGTCGCCTTGTGCGTGCTTGTCCAGCTCCTGAGATCATACCGATGGGGGCTCCTTCTGGAGCCGCTCAACGGCGGCAGGATCGGGCAACTGACGCTCTTATCGGTAACCAGTGTCGGGTTCCTGGCGATTATGGCCCTGCCGGCCAGGATCGGTGAACTGGCAAGGCCCTACCTGATCTCAGGCAGGACCGGGATCGATATGCCTTCAGCGCTGGCGACAGTGGTCGTCGAACGCATCTTCGACATCCTCGCCGTCCTCACAATGTTCCTCGTGCTCCTGATGCTTTTCCCGATGCCCGAATGGCTGACCAGGTCGGGGCTTGTCTGGACGGCGATAACAGCCGCGGGAATAGCCGTCCTGGTCCCGGGGGTCAGGAGAAAGCTTATGGGGCTGACGGAAAAATTTCCGGCGCGGCTGAATTTCCTGGGCAATTGGATCGGCCGGTTCGACCGTAGCCTCGCAGCCTGCACCGGTCCGGGAGGCAGATTCATCCTCTTCCTGCTTGTCACGATAGCTATCTGGGCCGTTAACGTCTTATGGTTTTACCTTCTCATCGCGGCATTCGGATTCAATGTCCCGCTCCAGGCGGCATTCGTCGTAATGGCCGTGATAATTATCGGGATAGCCATCCCGTCCGCACCGGGGTTCATCGGCAACTGGCATTTTGCCTGCCTCACCGGTCTCGCCATGTTCGGGGTCGCGAGGGAACAGGCGCTGGGCTATGCGCTCGTGTCCCATTTTATAAGCACTATGACGCTCGCCGGGATGGGCCTGGCATTTTTACCGGGGAATAATGTAAAAATCATATCCGATCTGGGCCGGATCAAAAACATCCTCAAGAAAGAGGCGGCTTAAGCCGGCCCTGATCACCCGGCGCCGGTACACGGGTTTATGATGGGGGGTGTTAAAACTAAGTAGTTGAAAATGTTAAAAGTGGGTTCCGGGAAAGTTTACGATTATCTGATTTTTGTAATATTTGTATGGTGATTTCAAATAGGTTTTGATTTAGATTTGTGTCTCTTTCCAGCAGATTTGTCCATAGTGATCCAAAGATGTCGAATTTCGATCGGGCTCGAAACGGACCCGTTTCTATTATGAACAGATTGGCACATGGATATGCCCTTTTTTCTGTTCTTTTCAATATTTTCTAGCATTTCGGTATCTGACCAAATACACCCGTCTGGAATAATTCCTAAACACATTTCGGCAATCCACTTATTAATTTGCATTATCCAATAATTAAACGAGAATTTTTGTACGTAACCAATAATTACAACAAGATTCATATCAGCGCCGTGTAATCCTAATTTGAATCTTTGAATAGCTCCACTTTTATATCTAATTCCACCTGTGACGTATTCCTTTTCTCGATCCAGAGCGGGGGCTGGAAGTCTTTTGCATTCTATAACAATGAAAGGTTCATAAATAGAATATAACTTCGCACCGATAGACAATTGTTCAGAGGCAGTTGCTGATATGTCTACACTTCTATTAGGAGCTTGTGGTTCTTCATGGTTAAAAAAAACCATCGGAAACTTCTCTCGTGAGCGTCTGGTATTGAGATATTTGCATAAATGCGAATTTAATTTTGGTTCAGATATGTCGTTGGGGCGATCGGGGTCATCCCTCCAGGAGGGCAGTAATTTTCGGACGTAATTGATCGTTTTCAGTGGAAGAGTCTTTTGTTCTATACCAAATTCAATTCTACCGATGGAATGTGCCTCTTTCATGTTCAATATCCCTGAATACGGAGGTCTACAAGTGTTTCATCTGCATCACGGATAGCAGAGGATTTGATCCAATATCGTAATCTGTCCGGCTTAATGATCAAAATGACATTTTTTGAATAGAAACATAATATTCGGGCTGTTCTAAGCCGTTTATGCTTTTGCTCATCATAAATGAGACCTTTTAATTCCTCTGGTGACTTTTCCTGCAACCACGGGATATCAGGGGAACTTCCAAAATAAAAAGGCTGGCATATTAATCCATTGAAGAACAAAGGACTAGATGCCTTTAAACTTTCGTATACACTACCGAGCAGGCGAATGAACATTGTGGAGTATTCGTTTAAATCCGCTATTTTTGCAGACCTTTGAAGCAGCTCAGAATCTTGTCCAAGTCGGACGTATTCACACATATAATTGAGGACATCTTCGCACAAAGCCTCTTCCCAGAATGCTAAAGATAGATCATTTGGATTTTCCGGATATGGTAATTGGGCGATATCATGTTTTGTGATGGCCGTGGCCTTTCCTATCAATGCCTGAATTCCATTTAGTGCGCATGAAAAACGATAAATTACACGATTCCGATGAAGAAAATTGTATAGTTTTCTTAATTTTGCAACATCCGACGAAGGTGAATGAATGCCAACGATTTTTGCACGATAGGCCAAAAAGCCTTTATTCCAGAAAGCCATTGGAAGAGAATCCGTTTCTTTTATCAGAATAAGGGGAGATGAATAGCGGGACTCCTTATAAGCAGATCTGAAGTATTTTTCTTTTACAGTACCGATACTTTTTTCATCTAACCCGGATTCGGTGAAAGCAGAAGTGGGAAGAAACGGTTTACCTGTCAAGAAAGGGGCAGGCGATCTCTTCATTTTATCTGCCACAATGAATCCTTCACCAAAATCCCATCCGTCGCGGTTGACAAATTCGCCCAATTTGCGCATTTTTCGAAGTCTTTGGGAAATGCCATGCAAGCGTCCACCACCAAGAAGATTTAGACGCCATACGTACTGATCATCTTCGGCCTGCTTCTGAGAAACGGAATGGTAATCATAGTGATCGATTTCAAAACATATTCTTTCATTTACACTTAGAGTACGTCGAAAGGTCAAATGATCTATGCTGTGATTCTCGGGTGGAATAGCTGCATTGGCAATTACAGCTATTATTTTAGGATCTGCATTTGCCTCCGAAAATAGCCCACGAATTGAAGTGAAATCCAGTATGGTCTTAATCTTATTCTTTCTTTGGAGATGTCTTCTGAATGCCTGTGCTTTTAAATTGTAAAGTAAACCCGCTGGTTGAATAAGGCAAACACGCCCACCTGGGCGAAGAATGGTCATTGCCTGTTCTAAAAAAAGATATGCATTCTGATTATCAGGCAGTAATCCTCGGCCATTCTTTTGCTGCACCATTTTACGATTGATTTCTAATCCTGCAGGAGAAAGAGAAGATTCAAAAGGTGGGTTACCAATCACAACATCGTACATTTCATTTGCTGACGCACCACCCTGTTCACGCGTAATCAAATATTGGAAAAAGTCTTCTTTTAATATATTTGATTTTTGAAGACGATCGAACCTCAAATCTCTCCAGATTACGTCTGGCTGCAACGCATCGCAAATGGCGAGACATAAACTGAAGGCTGTAAGGTCTATAGCGCTTGGATTCAATTCGATACCATAAATCCTTTTTTTGAGAATCTCCTTCAATGTATTCACATCAGGGCTTCGCCAACCATGTTTATGGCGCCAGACATTCACTAACCTTCTGAATGCACCTACAAGGAAGACTCCTGAACCACATGCCGGATCTATGACTCGTTCATCACCTGTGATGTCAGGATATGGCAGGGCACGATCTAATAATAGTGTGGCCAACACTGGAGGTGTATACACTGCGCCATGTGCACCATCAACAAAGCGCTGATATAGGTGGCTTATAATCTCGACTGGCAAATGTTTGAATGAGAATTGATCCCAGAGGAATCGCTGATTATTCAGAGTTCGAGCCTCAACGAGTTCGGCAAATTTATCGAGGACTCCTTTGGAAAGCTCCAATTCTCCTCCCCTCTCCAGTGCAAACACGTCCCCATTAAATTTGGTTTCAAGGAAGCGTAGGAGCCTGTATACATCTTGGGGGTCCCCATTTTTCAGAACTTCAAAGAAGTTCTTTGCCCCAGGGCAGAATTTCCCAAACCACCCATTTCCTGGAAAAACGTTTCTATCTTCAAGATACTTAATTAGGATCATGAGAAGAAGCAAACGCCTCAGGATTAGGTTTTTGTTTCCTTCCAAATCTGCATCTATATCAACAACAGCTTGAATTAAGGAATTATGCGCAGCTTTGGAATTATTCAATAAATGTGCGTTATTTGGTTCTTCCCAAAATGTGCCATCAGACAAACGAAAGGCAGAATATCTCTTCAATTCTGCATTAATTCCCGCTGCTACTTGAAGAGTTTCATCAAAGCTCTTTGCAGGGTTATAAAAAAAGGATTTGTCGCTTTGTCTCCAAAAATCTGGTTCTCGAGCACATGCTAAAATATCAATTTTGCCCGGCCACGCGACATAGATCAAGGGGGATGCACCATGTAGCCATACCTGATGGTGAAGTCTAGATAGTGTCTGAATATCAAGTCGATTATCTCGGTTATCAACAACGTAGGCTAATATTTGAGATGAACGCCCATCTAAAAAGCGTCTAAAAAACACAAAATCAATTCGATTGAACGATTCAGCATCAGTGATTGCCACTCTTTCATCAATACTCAATCTACTTGAATTGAACCCTCTTACTGGGATTAAACCCGGAATAGGTTTGCCCAGGGGATTAAAGAGGTCGACTAATTGAAGGGCATTGTTGGACATAACGAAACCGAATTTGGGGACAATTAGAAAAAACCCATCAAACACTATTTTTGACGGGTTTAGTATCCTGCTCTCATGATCAGCTCCACCGAATAAGTTTTCAATTTGCGGAGAATGTTTGCTTTTTTATTATAAAGATCGCCTATTTGCAATCGTTTTTATTCTTCTTTGTTTTCAAATACCCCTTTGCCAAATCAATCAACCTTACAAAATATTCCGGCTCCCGCCTGGCCGCGTCGATCTGCTGCGGGGCCATCTGCGATTCGAAAGTGGCCGCAAACTCGTCAACCAGGTCCGCATACTCTGTGAGGCTGATCTCTCGTATTTTCGGATCAGGATCGGCTAAGCCATTACATACCAATAATACATTGTCACGAAGGCGTTGAAGTTCGTAGCTATTCATATTGTTGCCGTGAGTAGATGACAGAATGACTCTTATGATAAAGCCAGTTTTCTCCCCGAATCTCTTCCCGACATCCAAAGGGCCGTTTGATATTATTATCTCCTAAAAGCTGGATATTCGAGCCGGATCAAAAACCCAAGTTTTTCCGCTTCAGCTCTTCGAAAAAGTAATTTCAACCTCTTACGCATCGAAGAGGAGCTTTCGGCTGTTCACCTCAGAATCACTCGCGTCTACATAGAAAACATGCACTATGATGCGCTTATTTCGCGCTACGATCGGCCTGAAACGTTTTTTTATCTTGATCCGCCTTATCACGGCTTCGAAGATTATTATGGCGACGGTATATTTCATCGCGAAGACTTTTTAAAAATCCGCGATATCATAGCCAATATAAAAGGCAAATTTTTGCTGTCCATGAACGATGTACCCGAAATAAGGCAGATATTTAAAGATTATTACATTGAAAACGAGCGAAAAACCTACCTGACAGCCGGAGCGAATAAAAGAAAAGGCGTTAACGAGTTATTAATCTCGAATTATGACCAGAAATTAACCATGAAAAGGAATAAACCTTGAGGCAATCAAACTCTGTTTGACGTATTCAAATGGTTTTGGGGAGCGAGTTTTAACTATTTTGGGCAGAACTTGTAACGCGCGGCTACAATTTTAAAATCGTTTGACACCCGGCCCGGCATTTACTAATTAATTTAAAAGCTCTCATCTACCATTCACCTCATACGATATTTCTCCCCGATCGAATTCCAATAGCTGTTCCAATTGCCTCGCCTGAAATCGATTGAAGGAGGAGAAATGGGATTCGAAGCCGGCAGAAGCGGCGGAACCCGGGGCGGCCTATGAGATACCTCATCACCGGCGGCGCGGGTTTCATCGGCTCCAATTTGGCCGAAGCCCTCGTGCGCGAGGGCGCAACGGTCCGGGTCTTTGATAACTTCTCCACCGGCAAACGCGACAATCTCGCGGGCCTGGATGTGGAGGTGATCGAAGGCGATATCCGCGATCTCGACGCGTGCCGGGCAGCCGCACGAGGCATGGACTACATCCTCCACAAGGCCGCGCTCGCTTCGGTGCCCGCCTCGGTTGCCGACCCCCTGTATTCCAATGCCGTCAATATCACCGGCGCCCTCAACATGCTGACCGCGGCCCGGGAGGCGGGCGCGTGGCGCTTCGTCCTGGCTTCTTCATCTTCCGTCTATGGCGACGGGCCCGAACCCGTCAAGACAGAGTCTTCGCAGATGCGGCCCCTTTCGCCTTACGCGCTGGGAAAACTTGCGGGCGAGCAATACTGCCGGGTGTTCTTCAGCCTCTTCGGGCTGGAGACCGTCTGCCTGCGCTACTTCAACGTGTTCGGCCCGCGGCAGGACCCCAACTCCGAATACGCCGCCGTCATCCCGAAATTCATCACCGCGCTGCTCGCGGGGAAGCGGCCGGTCATCTACGGCGACGGTCTGCAGACGCGGGATTTCGTTTACGTCGGCGACATCGTCCGGGCCAACATCCTGGCCTGTTCCCAGCCGACCGCCGCCGGGGGCGTCTTCAATATCGCCTGCGACCGCGGGACCTCCCTGCTGGAGCTGCTCGATGAAATCAAGGCCGTCTGCGGCAACAGCGTCGAACCGGAGTTCGCGCCCGCCCGCATCGGGGATGTCCGGCACTCGCGGGCCGACATCGGCCTTGCCCGCAAGCACCTGGGCTTCGAGCCGGCCTTCCAGTTCCGGGAGGCTATGGCCAGGACGGTTGAGTGGTTCAGCAGATAATCTTGTTTTGACAGCCCGGCTTCTTTTTACTAAAAATTAGATAAAGGCACATCCGCAGCGCTCCAAACCGCAATATCCTTTTTTCACCTTCCGGAAATCCCCGCCTTAATCCGTCGCAGGAGAGCAAATGGAATTTGACATCCTGGTGGCCACCCGCAACCGGCAATCCGTGCTGGAGACGTCCCTTCCCCTGATGATCTCGCAGGGCATCCTGCCCACGAAATTCATCTTTATCGATTCCAGCGACGACCACTCGCTGCTGCGCGAAACAGTTGAGCGGACCTTCAACGAATTCAGCCCGCCGACCGATATCCAGATAATCAAGTCCGCCCCGGGCCTGTCCCGCCAGCGCAACTGCGGGCTCAGGTACACCAGGGCGCCCATAGTCTTCTTCCCCGATGACGACGCCTTATGGTTCCAGGGCATGGCCGGCGCAGTGATGCGCATTTATGAAAAGGACGGCCGCGAGGCTGTCGGGGCCGTGTGCCCGGCCGACTCCCCCGTCCCTCCTCCGGAGACGGCGCACCTTATCAACTCGATTAACAATGGTTCCGAGGGTCTTTTTTACGCGCTCGGAAAGCTCATGAACAGGTTCGAGGACAGGTTCCTCATGGACCCGATTTATATCGAAGGGCACTTGCGCAATGTGGGCCGGACTGCGCCGGAATGGCTGCTGGAAGAGGATGCGGAATTATTCGGGCCGATGACGGGTTTCCAGATGTCGTTCCGGACCGATGTGATCAGGAGATACGGTTTTGACGAGAACCTCGGGAGGTACTCGCTTTTCGAGGACCGTGACGCATCGCTGAGCGTTTTGAAGCGCCACCTGATAATCTGCACGAAAAAAGGCAGGGTCTTCCATTTCCGGGTACCGGGGAAGAGGACGGACGATTTCGAATGGGGTATGATCAATATGCTCAACCGGGCTTACGTCGTATGCAAGCATTCCGCGCCCGGTTCAGAAGCGCGACGCAGCCTGAACAGGTATTGCCTCTTCCGGTTCGCCGTTTACCTCCTGCGGGTCCGCTCGCAGCAAGGAAGGCAGAGGGTCAAAGGCGCCTGGAGGGCAATGGCCTGCTTCCCCCTGTTGATCAATGCGCCGCATGAGGAACTCACAAGCCGCTTCATCCAGCTGCGGGAAGAGTGTTTGAAGAGGTGATTAAAGCTTGTCCGGCCGGATCTCAGCAGCAAATCGGGTCCCACCCCGCGTTGCCGAGCTCTTTCAGTCCTATTGTGTCTATATCCAATTTTAGAAGGGTCTCGTCATGACCGGAGCATTGGCAACAATGCAGGCAATCAGTTTCGCTTTATTCTCCTGAGAGCCTTGCCGGGACTTGTCATGAGCAGATGGAACCCCAACTGTCGTTCGGGGCAGCCCAGGGCCAGGCCGACAAGCTGCGTGAAATAAAAAACCGGAAGGCCTAAAGGCTTTCCCGGAGATGCGGCGCCGCGGCGTTTTTCGATCTCTTTCTGTCGCAGGTCCAGGTTCGCCTGGCACATCGGGCAGGCAACCACCACGGCATCGGCGCCAGCCTGGCGTGCGGATTCCAGGACATCGCCTGAAAGTTCGAGCGCGATTTCCGGCTCGGCCGCCGCAAGGCTCCCCCCACAGCACTCGGATTTATGAGCCCAGTCCACCCGTTGAGCGCCCAGCGCCTCCATTAGACTGTCCATCGTCCGCGGCTGTTCGGCATCATCGAACTGCATTACCGCAGCCGGACGCGTCAGCAGGCAGCCATAGTAAGCCGCGAGCCTGATCCCGCCAAGAGGCCTTTTAATTTCCGCTTTAAGCCGGGCAGCGATCTCCTTTTCCGACAGGACCTGAAGCAGGTGACGTACCTGAACCGGTCCCGGCATCGGCAGACCAGTCATTTCTGCAAAACTTTCCTGTGATTTGCCCTGTTTTGACAGCTCATACGCCGCAGTCTTCAGCCTGTTGAAGCACCCGGCGCAGGCCGTTGCAATTTCGCTGTGTCCGGAATTCGCGGCCAGCGCCAGGTTTCGGGCGCTCAGACCCAGTGCCGCATGCGCGCTGCGGCTGTGGGCGGCGCTCGCACCGCAGCAGTTCCAGTCGGGGATCTCCCTCAGCGTGATGCCGAGCCGGCCGCAGACAGCCTTTATGGACATTTCGTACTCGCGGGCCAGTCCATGCAGCGAGCACCCTGGGAAATACGCCAGTTCCATCACACTCCCCCCAGGACTTTTCTAATCCTGTCCCGGGCCCTGACACCGGCCGTGAATGGGTTGAGCTTTCCCTTGAAGAAAAGGCGGACGCCCGCGCCGAAGTCGGACCAAAGATCGCCCTTTTTGATTTTATAACGCGCCAGGAGGAAGAATTCGGAAACGCGTCCCCGCCGGGCGATCTCGTCCAGGAAGATCCTGTTGAACAGGTCAACGTCCGGCCGCTTCGGGGGAACTCCCCGCCTTATGGCCCTTTCCCGCAGATAATCTATTATTTTCGGGGTATTTATCCCCGAAGGGCAGCGCTCCAGGCATAGCCGGCACGATACGCACAGCGAAAGCGCATCCGTTCGCAGGAGCTTTGCTTCGATAAATCCGGCATCTTCCAGGCGGATCATCTGGATGATCTTGCGGGGCGTAAAATCGAAGTGGTGCCCCGTCGGGCACCCGCCGGAGCATTTGCCGCACTCGTAACAAAGGTCGAGATCTACCCCGCAGGCCAGCTCAATTTCCTTCCGAAGGCTGCTTTTCGACGAAGTGATTTTCAGAGTCATGTTCCGGAAGTTTTAGAACAAAAACAATGAGGCGGCAAGCCCCATTCCATTCGGTCAACCGGTATAGCCGAAAACCTTACTCCTGCTCAAGCCGTGAAAACGCGTATTTCAGTTTTCGGATAATTTCCAAAATCTTTCAATATGTTAATTTGTTCGAGGGGGTTCAGTTCATGTCAAAAAGGCTCCTTATCATAAAGCCGTCCCATTTCCGGAGCAGGTCGGACCCAACGATTATCAGGAGCAAAAAAAGGAAAGTCGTCCCTCTTACGCTTCCGTATCTGGCCGCCCTTGCTCCCGCAGACTGGGAACTCAAACTGACGGACGAGCAGCTGGACGGGGTCGATTTTCACGAGCCCTGCGACCTTGCGGCTATTACGGTCTGGACCATTAATTCCCTGCGCGCTTACGAAATTGCCGATCGTTTTCGGGACAGGGGAATACCGGTAATAATGGGCGGCCCTCATATATTCTTCCATGCTGAGGAGGCGGCGGGACACTGCGATGCCCTTGGCATCGGTGAGGGGGAAAGCATCTGGCGGGAAATGCTTGCCGACGCGGAAACGGGCAGGCTGAAGAAAATTTACGGGCCCGGCCCCTTGCACGGCCTGGCGGGCCTGCCTTTTCCCCGCTACGATCTGCTCGACATGAAAAGGTTCGGGTTATTCAAGACCTTTTCCGTTCAGTCCTCCCGGGGCTGTCCCTTCAAGTGCGACTTCTGCTCCGAACGCTTTTATCTTGGAGAGCGCTACCGGTTTCGGCCCGTGCCGGAGGTGATTGATGAGATCCGCCGCAGCGGCGCCGCCAACATCCTTTTTGCGGACAGCAACTTCGGCGGGGACACCGGGCATGCCATGGAGCTTATGGAGGCGATGATCCCGCTGAAGGTACGCTGGTCGGCCCTCTGGCCGGTCCGCCTGTGCGGCAACAGGGAATTCCTGGACATGGCCCAGCGCAGCGGCATATTGCACGTCAACATCGGGCTGGAGAGCATTTATCCGGAAACACTCGGAGAAATGAATAAGAGAATGAACGTCATTGACTATGACGGGGTCTTTAGAGAAATGGGCAGGCGGGGGATCAGCTATTCACTTAACTTCATCTTCGGCTCGGATTCCGATACGCGGGGCGTATTCGCAGCCACGCTATCTTTCCTGAAGGGCCACAGGGTGCCGGTTGCCTATTTCCATATCCTTACCCCCCATAAGGGTTCACACCTCTACGAAAGGCTCCTGGCCGAAGAGAGGATCATCGACATTGACGGCATCGGCAGGTGGCCCGGAATGGCCTGCCGCATCAGGCCCCTTAACTTCACCCCGGAAGGGCTTGTGCGCGGCGTTGAGGGCCTGCACCGTGAGTTCTACAGTCTGAAATCAATGCTGGACAGGCTCCCCCTGCCCTTTTCCAAGTCCGCCGTTGCATCCTGGATAATCAACCTGGCGGAAAGGAAGAGCTTCCGGACTGGAGCAGAGAATTTCAGCGATTTATGAAACCCTGTCGGTATCCAGGGCCCTTCTGACTGCCTGGGCCATTTCCCTCACTGTATACGGTTTCATCACGAATTCGCGGATGCCCAGCTGTTTTGCTTCGATTTCCGAGATCAGTTCGCTGTAGCCGGTGCACAGGATGACGGGAATCCCGGGGCGGATTTTCAGGATCTCAACAGCCAGGTCGGCGCCGGTCATTCCCGGCATGGTCATATCGGTAATGATAAGGTCGAAATCATTGGGCCGGTTGCGGAAGGAGTCAAGCGCCGCCACGGCGCTGTTGTAAGTTACTACTGTGTAGCCGAGCGATTCCAGCAGGTCCTGGCCCATTTCGGATATGCTTACCTCATCATCAACGAACAGCACCGTCTCAGTCCCGTGCTGGACGTGCTCGGGGGCGCTCTCATACGGCACAGACGGCATCTCGATGGCGGGCAGCAGGACAATGAACGAAGAGCCCTGGCCCGGCTCGCTGCGGACGGATATGGCTCCCCCGCATTCCTTGACTATCCCGTAAACGACGGACAGGCCCAGTCCTGTGCCCTCCCCCTTTTTCTTGGTCGTGAAGAACGGGTCGAATATCCTGTTGATGATGTCCTTGCCTATACCGCGTCCGGTATCGCTTACCGTGAGCTCGACATAGCGCCCCGGGCGGATGTCGGGATCGATCTCAAGACCTCTCCCGGAGACCTCTGTATCCCTGACCCTGATTCCGAGAATCCCGCCGCGGTCGCGCATCTCGTAAGCGGCATTCGTGCAGAGGTTCATAATTACCTGGTGTATCTGGGTCGGATCGGCAAAAACAGCCCCCGTATCTGCATGTATCTCGGCTTCTATTTCGATCGTAGCCGGGATCGATGCTCTCAACAGTTTCAGGGCCTCCTTGACGAGGGAGCCCATCATGATCGGTTTGACCTCTTTCTCCTGCTGGCGGCTGAAGGTCAGGATCTGCGAAATGAGGTTTTTGGCGCGGCCGCAGGCATTGAGGACCTGGTGGAGATAACGGCTCAGGTCCCGGTTGGAAGTCCTGGTCATGGTGAGTTCCGTGTACCCCATGATGGAGGCCAGGATATTGTTGAAATCGTGCGCTATACCGCCCGCCATGGTCCCGATCGCTTCCATCTTCTGGGCCTGCAGAAGACGGGTCTCCAGGACCTTGCGGTCGGTGATGTCCTGGGCGGTGCCCTCGTAGTATATGAGTTGGCCCTCCTTGCCTCTGACAGCCTGCACATTAACGCTCAGCCATATTCTGCTGCCGTCTTTTCTCCGGAACCGGTCGCTTTGAAAATCGCGGACAGTCCCGAATTTGTCCAGAATGGCATCGATTTCGAAGCGCATCCGGGGGTCCACAAAGAAATGCGCGGATTTCCCGTTGACTGCGGCCATCATCTCCTCCGGCGAGCCGAACCCGAAGATACGGGCGAGGGCCGGATTAGCGTCGAGCAGGCGCCCGTCCGGGGTGTTCTGGAATATACCCTCGGCGGCGTTGTCAAAAATGCTCCTGTATCTCTCCTCGGCCACTTTCCTTTCCGTTATGTCCCGGATGGCCTCGATCGCGCCCACGATACTTCCCTTTGAATCGCGAAGCACTGCCGCAGTTGCGGAAAGGATGACCCCGCCGCCGCGCAGGGCCGGCATTACGGCTTCACCGAAGAGGACCTTGTCTCGCATCTCGAAAGTGATGTATTTCCCTTCAAACTCCTTTCGCATATGTTCCTCAAGGACAAGGTCGATGACAATCGGCCGCCGCTCGCCGTAGAAAGGCAGGGCGTATTCGTAGTCTCCCTTCCCCAGCATGTCCTGGGCCTTGATGCCGGTCATCTGCTCGATAGCCTTGTTCCAGGCGATCACTTTGCCTTCCGTGTCGATGACCAGCGTGGCATCCGGCAGGAAGTCGATGATGTCGGCCAGCCGCTGCTGCGACTCTTTCAGGTCCAGCTCGGCCCGCCGCCGCTCGGTTATATCCCGGATGGACTCGATTGCGCCGACGACATTTCCCCGGGAATCACGCAGGACGCTTGCCTTTCCCAGCAGATATACCTCGCCGCTTTTCATAGCCGTCATGTAAGCCTCGCCCGAGAGGCTGGTGCCCTGCCGGCTGGTATTCAGGTACTTGCTTTTTTCGAAATCGCCGTCCGGTAAAAGGGCAAGGTCGATGAGGATGGGACGCCTCTCGCCGTAGAAAGGCAGGGCATGCTCGTAATCTCCCTTCCCCAGCATGTCCTGGGCCTTGATGCCGGTCATCTCTTCGATCGCCCGGTTCCAGGCGATGACTTTCCCTTCCTTGTCGATGACCAGCGTGGCGTCCGGCAGGAAGTCGATGATGTCTGCCAACCGCTGCTGCGACTCCTTCAATGCCTCTTGCGCCTGCCGGCGCGCGCTCAGGTCTTCGATGAAGGAAACGACCCCGGGGCCGTCTTCCAGCTGGATCGGGATAGTCCTGACAAAAATCGGGAACTCTGAGCCGTCTTTCTTCAGTCCGACGAGTTCATCGCCAGTGAAGTCCATCAGCCCCTTTTTACGGTTCTCAAACTTGCTCATCACGAGTTCCCGGCAATACGGCGCTATTCTGCCGATCTGTTGGGTCCCGACAATCTCATCATACTCATATCCGAACATCTTGAGGGTCATGCTGTTGCAGTACTTTGTCACGCCGTCGCGGGCTATGGAAATTCCAAGGGGGCTCTGTTCGAACAACGTCCGGAACCGGGCCTCGCTTTCCTTCAGGGACTGCTCGTTGCGGCGCCGGGCCGTTACGTCCATGAGCATGCCGGAGATGATATTATCCTGGAGGGAAGCGCTGACAAGGGTTTCGAGTTCCTTGCCGTCCCGGCTCACAACCCTTATCAGGACCTCGCTGAAGTTACCGGATGTCCGGAGCATTTCCAGGATGGACTTGCGGTCCTGGATGTCCTGATAATGATCAGCGATGTTCCTTCCGATAAACTCTTCGGGGGAACCGTAGCCGAAGATGGCCGCCATTGCCTTGTTGGCGAAAACTATCTTCCCTTCCAGGGTCGTCTGGAAAACGCCTGTCATAGCGCTGCTCACGAGACGGCGGTACCTCGCCTCGCTTTGAGCCAGAGCCTGCTCGGTTTCTCGCCGTATCTGTTCCTCCTTCAGGTTCCTGCGGCCCATTACCGTAATGTATGTGATAACGCAGCCGATGAGCAGGATCAGGGCGGCGCCCGCCAGCATCTTATTGCGGAAGTCCGCCATCAGGGCCAGGATGCCGTCTTCCGGCGTTGCAACCACTATGGACCAGAACGTATTGCCGACCCTGACCGGCATGTAAACCGCCTGCTTGACCAGCGTTTCCGAAACCTTGCCCCGCAGGCGGTTATACCTGTATCTGGCAGTGCCCGACTCGCCTTTCATCATCTTATTGGCCATGGCTATTATATCGGGGAAATCCTTGCAGTTTTCCAGGACGGAATTCCCGAGATGGCCCGGGACCGGGCAATGGATCTCCGTGCCTTGACTGTTGATTATCCAGGCATAGCCCTCTTCCTCGGTCTTCAGACTGCCGACATAAAATTTGGCAAGGTCATCAAAATCCAGCAGGGCGCCGACCGTTCCATCGAATTTGCCGTTGCGGAAAACCGGCACCTGGACCGATACCGCCCGATAGCCCGGCAGGGAGTCGATTACATCGCTGATCACCGGCTTGCGGGTCCGCGTTATTTCCTTGAAATAATCCCGATTGGACACGTCCTTGCCGGCTATGCGCGCGGGGCTTGAAAACTGGATTATGCCGGAAGGGCCGACCCGGGACACATTCTTCAAAAAGGGCGCGGAGACCGCGAGGAATCCCTTGAGCTGGCTGATACCGTTGCCGTCCAGGTCTATAACGTTGTCGTCGGAGGCAAGGATTGTCATCGATTGGATAAGGTAATGGAAGTAAGTTTCGATCCCGATGGCCGCCTGCCGGGCCTGGGTCATCTGCCTCACGTTGAACTGATTGATCCGGTCATGCCTGACCTGGACGTAAACGGAGAAAAGCACCGCAATGCACAGCAGCAGAAGCAGCAGGGAGACGACCAGGGGCTTTGTAAACTTCAACGCAGAATCCCGTCAGAAAAGGAAATCAATCAACAGTCCTTCAAGAGCTTGTTTGTTTTCCTCTACTCTTCTTACGATTGAAAGGATTCAGGCAATCGGAGGTTGTCTGAATTAATTGTGCATAAAAATGGAAATAAAAGGCGTGCGGCTGATGAAAAAATTCGGTCTTGTGATCAGGCGTCCCCTAGCCCGGCTGCCTGCACAGGAACGCCATTGCCTGGGCTGCGGCGGCGGCCCCCTGGGTCAGGGCTTCAGGAATGCTTGCGGCAAATCCGCAGCCGCCCGCAATGAAGACGCCCTGAGCGTGATTTCCGTTTTCCGGGAATCCGTTCCGGTCCCTGCCGATCCCGAACAGGCCCGCAAGCCTCTCCATATCGGGGCCGGGCACGATGGCCGGGGCGAGCACCGCCATGTCCGTCTCAACTTCAATCGGGACCCCCATCAGCGTGTCTTCGCTCCTGATAAGCAACCGTCCCCCGCCCGGGAGTACTTTGCCCGGCCGGCCCCGGAAATAACGTACCCGCTTTTCCTCGATAACGGACCTGACAAATTCCTCGTAACCTTTTCCGGCAGCGCGGATGTCCATATAAAATACATAGCACCGGGACCCCGGGAACAGGTCCCTGAACATGCCGGCCTGCCTGGCCGTGTACATGCAGCAGATCTTTGAGCAATACGGAAACCCCTTGGAGCGGTCACGGGAGCCGACGCATTGGATGAAACCGACCGCCTCGGGATGGTCTGTCTTCACACCCCCTTTCCAGTCTCTGAGCAGCCCTTCGAATTCCAGCGAACTCACGACTCCGGGATATATTCCATAGCCGTATTCGCCGTAGCGGCTGCAGTCCATCAGCCCGAACCCCGTAGCCAGGATTACCGCTTCCGCATTCAGAGATTCTATGTTTTCGCCCGACTTCAGCGCGCATTCGAAAAGGCGGCCGCTGCGCCGCGCCGAGAATACTTCCGTCCGGGTGCGCACCTCAATATTCGGACAAGCCCCGATTTCGGCTTTCTTGCCTTTCAGGACGGCAGCCGGGTCCTCCCAATCCGGGAAACTGCCCTGCAATTTATTGAGCATGCCTCCGAGACAGGCTTCCTTTTCAACCAGGACGACGCGGCGCCCTGCCCGGCCTGCCTTCACGGCCGCCTCCATTCCGGCGGCCCCGCCGCCCACGACGAGTAATATTCCGGCTGCGCTCACGCTCCCTCCGCGGATTTATGGTGAATTTTCAGTTTAGCCAGGACCCTCTCCGGCGGTATTGTGTTTGCCTGGAACCCGAGCCGGGCCGGGGGCACCCCGATTGCCAAGGCTATCAGCTGGCCGAGGTCCATCACCGGCATGGAAAATTCACCCTCTCCCAACCTGGACAGATTCGGCTGCTCCCGGTCCAGGGCCACGTTGCAGCCCGGGCATACCGTCGTGATCAGCTCGACACCATGGTCTCTGGCGCTCTTGAGCTTCTTGAGCAGATGCGGCTGAACGACGCTCTCCCTGTGGGTGAAGCCGCGTCCCACCGAGTATCCGCAGCAGGCCTGCCTTTCCGGGTAGAAGACCGGCTCGCCCCCCAGAGCCCTGATAATCTTTTCGTGGAAAGTGGGGTGGCCCGCATCATCCAGGATCCCGTACTTCTGGGCGAGATAGTGGCAGCCGTAATGAGCGCCGACCCGCAGCCCGTCCAGCGGGACCTGCACCAGTTCCACAATCCGGTCCAGGAGACGGCAATAGAGCTCCTGGACATGATGGATTCTCGTACTTCCCCTGTACTCGTATCCCCATTTCGCAATGGCCCCGTTGGCCGCAGAAAGGTACTCGGGATTGGATTTGAGGATATGGGACAACTCCCTGTTGTACCCGAAGCAGCCGTTGCAGAACACGAAGGTGTCGAGGCCCCTGCTTTCCACGATCGCCAGGTTGCGTGCAGTTATTGCCAGCGATACGTGGGGATGGTGGCCGGAGCAGGTCAGCAGGTATCCGGAACAGCATGTCTGGCCGGGGTCCATCACCGCCGTTATCCCGAGCTTTGCCAGGACCTCCCTGACCGCTGCTTCCGTGCCGGGGTACTCCAGGCTGCCGGTGCAGCTTCGGAAGAGGAAGATTTTTTCCGGGACGGCGGGGAAAAGCGCCTCGGGGCTGACGACCCTTTCCTTATTCACCCGTGATCCTCCCGCCGGAGTACCTGAACTCGACAGGTTTCTCCTCCTCTTCCCTGATCTCGTCAAGCCACTTGTCCGTTCCCGTGGCCTCGAACAGCTCGCGGTATTCGGCCCGCGCCTTTTCGGACACTTCGGGCCAGGGCCGTTCCCCGATTTCGCGCCTGATCTTTGCGATCCTCTCCCGGCCTTTCGCGCCGGGGGCAAAGGTCAGGGCATCCTCACGGGCCCTCTGGGCGAACCTCTTGAAGGGGAATACATATTTGAGTCCGTATCCCCTCTCGATGGCCCTGTACCGGAGCTGCATCATAAGCAGCGGGAACGGGATGTCCGCCGGGCAGACGGTGTAACAGCCGGCGCACCAGAAACAGCGCCATATCTCTTCGCTGGATATCCACCTTTCCTCGTTGCCGGAGAGGACGTCGCGGATGATCTGCCGGGGATTGTACGACGGGTTGAGCGCGGCGACCGGGCAGACCCCGGCGCATTTGCCGCAGGCAAGGCATTGGTTCAGATTAGGGGCCAGTTTATAGGAATCGACCTTTTCGGCCAGCTTGTCGTTCAAATCCCGGGATCGCTCGCGCGGCATAAAAAATCCTTCAGGCCAATTCGCTCCGGATGTCACGCGTTTTGCAGGACATTCACCGTGATCCGTTTTACAAGGTCCTTTACTCGTTTCCTGTATTCGAGCATATGGGGGGACTTCAAATGATTCTGCAGGGCATGGACGTCTTCCCATTTTTCGATAATGGTCACCACGTTTTCGCGGACGGGCGCGGTGAATGCCGTTTCCAGGTCTATTGCCGGCCCGTATTCGATGCAGCCTTCCTCCGCACGGGTCAACGGAACTCCCTTATGGAGTTCCCTCAGATACTCATCCCTTTTGCCCTCGGCTGTTTCCACAACAGCAATAACATGGATCATTTCTATTCTCCTCCCCGATAGTATCGACAATGAATTCTGAAGGGCCCTGAAACCCTGCAATGCCGCGCATTATAGCTGTTTGCGGGCGATTAGAGAAGCATTGATTCAGGATTAGCTTTTTTCGACAACCTATCTTCGGACAAAAAACGGCCAGTCCAGCTCGCACGGCACCCCCATCCGCAGCCATGCGTTCCTCTCATCCAGGACCTTGTTGATAATTTCCTTGATCCTCCCTCCCTCGGGCACGGTTTCCTCAACGCTTATTTCCTCGATGGGATCGGGCGGCGTCCCTCCGGTCTCCTCACAGAAAAACTTCACCGCATCCTGCTCAAACCAGGCGGCGATGATTTTGTCCCCCATACGGTAAGCTTTCATTTTGCAGCTCCGTCTTGTTTTATTGTCTTAGAATAGTACGGGCGAAGTTGAAAAAACAGATCCAAAGCGATTTGATTATCACTGTGCCGAACCATTTTCAGGCTGTTGCAAAAACAGACGCCATTCCCGCAAAAGCGGGGATGGGCGTTTTCAAATGCCGATGTATTGCCTGCCTCCCGCATAAGTCCTCAGATAATATCCTTTAAGCGAGCTGATGCAAATCGTCTTGCCTCGCCCCGGCGCATGGATGAACTGTCCATTCCCTATATACACGCCGACATGCGACACAGTCTTTTTGGACGTGTTAAAGAAAACGAGGTCCGCCTGCCTGAGGTCCTTGCGCTCCACGGGGGAGCCCGTCTCAAACTGCTCCCGGGACGACCGGGGAAGGCTCAGACCGTTGAGTCTGAAGACGGCCAGGGTGAAACCGCTGCAGTCCAGGCCCTCCTGGGTGTTGCCGCCCCAGAGGTACGGGACCCCGATAAAGCTCCGGGCTGATTTGACGATCTCTTCGCGCACGTAATCCGGCCCGCGCCCCGCCTGGTTGACAGAATACTCCTCGGGTCTGATTATGTAGAATTCCTGGATAATACCCGCCTTAACAAGGTCTCCCGCTTTGCGCTTTGCGGCCTCTTCGGAAGGGTAGTTACCGAACCTCACCTTGTAGAGTCCCGTCCTGAATACAAAATAATATGCGTCAATCCCTTTCTTGCGCAGGGATTCGGTCAATTTTGACGCGTTTACGGCATTGGAAAAAGCCCCCGCCTGGATGGCGTACCCCATATGCCGGACTTCCCGGGGGGATTCCCGGCCTGCCGGTTCCGCCCGGGGCGTCGCGGGCGTTATTTTCCCGGGCCCGCAGCTGAAAAGGGCCATGCTGAGAGCCGCCAGGACAACGGCGACTTTAAGCCGCCGCCCGGCGCCTGTATGCATGCGGCGCGAAATCATCAGGGCTCCAGCACTACAAATCCCGCCTGCGGCTCCATCCGGCGCACGGCTTCCGTTTCCAGGAGCTCAAATATGACCACCTCGGCGATCTGCCAGACCTTTACCCCCCTCCGGACGCAGCCGGTGATCGTGTAATCCTGCCGGCCGGTCGCCAGGTGCATGTGGAGCATGGGGCGGCCGTCCTCATCGGGGAAGATAGTGCCCGTCCCGGAAATTTCATGGGCATCCTTGAGCAGGCGCTCCATCGGTACGACCGGGCGGGCATCGCCGTCCTCGGGCCCGACTACAAGACGGCTCCCCTTGTCCGCCGCCCCCAGGGCAATGCATGCCGCCGCCTTTATTTTCCTGTCCAGGGCAAATTTCTCAATGACTTCGTGGAGGACCTCGCCGTGCTCGAGCCGGACGACAAAGACCCTCCCCATTTTCGCCTCTGAATATTTCATAACGGCCCCCCTGCCATGATGTCTCACGTACCACGGGACCGGAAAAAACGTCAAGGTTTCTCGGCATCTCCAAGGACAGAAGACTAATTCATTGAACTAAACATTATCTTCGGATATCCTTAACCAAGACAGTGAGAGGCGGGACAATGAAAAAAATACTTCTTATTGCCGTCCCTGTGGTCGTGGTTATCATTTACGGGTACACAACAGCTGCCGTTCAGAGCAGCTGCGTTGTGTGCCACACGAATGAAAATATCCTCAAAAAGCTCTGCAGGCCTTTCCAGGCGCCTGCGGGCGAGGGCGAGGGCTGAGCGGGGGCGCCTCCGCCGGTCAAGGCGGAAGAATTCTATAAAGGCTTCCTCGTCGACAAGGCCCTGCTCGGCGCAGATGTCCATCTTAAGAGGAGCTGCACCTCCTGCCACGGAGGCAATGACAAGGTGATCGACAAAGCCAGGGCCCATGCCGGCGTCGACAAAAGGCCTTCGGACAACCTGAAGAACTGCCGGATGTGCCACGCGAAAATATCGGATATGTATTCCAAATCGCTGCATTACACTTCCAGGGGTCAAAGGACGGGGGTGATGCCGCGCTTCTCCAGGGCGGAACTCGAAATATTCGACAAGAAGGTCTTCGAAAGCTCCTGCCGAAGCTGCCATGCTTCATGCGGGGATTGTCACGTCAAGTCCCCCGAGATAGGCGGGATCAGCATCGGCCTGATCAAGGGGCACAAGTTCATCCGGAAAGACGAAGGCAAGACCTGCGCATTCTGCCACGGGGGCAGGGTTTACCCGGAATACACGGGCGAATACGGGGGCAGTCCCGATGTCCATTACCAGAGGGGCATGGCCTGCATGGATTGCCACAAAACGGCGGAAATGCACGGCGACGGGACGGCCTATGCCTCCAAGCAGGAAGTCAGGGACCGCCCGAAATGCCTCAACTGCCACAAGCCCGGCAACGAGACCAGGCTGCTGACGCGCACGGCTCACACGACTCACGCAAATAAGGTGAGCTGCTATGGCTGCCACTCGGCGACCGAGTACCGCAACTGTAATTCGTGCCACCTCGGAACAGGCTCGGCTTCCAAACCCGGTTTTTATCTGGGCCTGAACCCGCGGAAAAGGAGCGAGGTAACCACACTGCGCCTGGTTCCGACCGTGCGGGACACCTTTGAAAAGGCGGGGATCAAGATGGAGAATTTCGATTCCCTGCCGAATTACTGGAATACACCGGCGCACAATATACGCAAACGGACCGACCGGACGCGCTCCTGCGATACCTGCCATATCGATAAAAAGAATTTCCTGACTAAAGACAAGCTTATTGAAAATGGTTCCAAGGCGAATGAAGCGCTGGTCTACACGCCGAAACCCATACCGGCAAAATGAAATGAAAAGAATGTGCTGCAAGTTATTGAGCAGTCAAATGCAACTTAAATTAATTATTTCCGTAGCCGTTTTCGTCTGTTCCCTCACATGCCCTCTGCTGTCATACGCAGCAAAAGCACACCAGGACGTTTGGCTCCGCAATGAGTCAGGGGAGCATATCACCCCGGCCCTCAACAGCTCCGACCCTTACAGCCCCCGCAGGACCTGCGGCGGCTGCCACTCGTACAGCGCCATAACCCGGGGCGGCCATTTCCAGCAGGGGTTCGATCAGCCGGAACCAAAGAAGGGGCGGCCGGCCGGCCTTTACCGGACCGGGCTCGACCTCTCCGCGCTTCCGGAGCCTGTCGCTCCCAAGGCAATCCGCGGCAGCTACCTTGCGGGGCTCTCGGCCTATGACTGGCCGGCTGCGGCGGCGCGCATTTCGAAGAAGATATCGTTTCCCGCGGCCGGCTGGTACATGCCGGGCGGCGGCCCCCTGGAGTACGGGAGGGATAAATCAGGGAAACCTGATCTCACGGGGAACCTGGCGCAGCGCGAGGCGCGCGGACGGTCCCGCACGGACGGGGACTACTCTTCCCGTTTCACCCCTGACCGGCTGAGCCATTTCCGGGAAAGCGGGGTAATGGAAGCCGATTGTTTGATCTGCCATTCCCGTAATTATTCAATGGCCGCGCGCAATGCCCAGGTAAGCGCCCGAAATTACCGCTGGGCCGCTGCAGCCGGGGCCGGGCTGGGAGAGGTGCGAGGGGCCGTGTTCACCTATTCCAATCCTGCAGCCGTCCCCGGCGACCCCGATTTCCTTTCGGGCAAATGGAATTTCTCCTCCCGGCCGGTCGTGTCCTATCGCTGGAAGGATAGCCGCCTGTTCTCGCCGGAGGGCAAACTCAAGGGCTCAGCGCTGAGGACCAGAGTAAATTCAGCCAATTGCCTGCTGTGCCACGGCGAACTCGACGCCTCACGCACGGGGACCACCCATGATAAAAAACGGGACATGCACGCCGCCGCCGGGCTCCAGTGCACAGATTGCCACGGCCTGGCCGGGAAGACAAAAAAAGACAGGCTGCAGCACCGGATTGCGGGGGAAAAGACCGGTGACATGACGGCAGGCAACGTCCGGACTTGCGAGCAATGCCACTATTCCGGCGGGAAAAAGCTTTCGGGCATTGCCGGAAAGGCAAGCGACCCGCGGGCGGCCCATGCGAGGAGGTTCCCGCGCAGCATTTTCCACTTCTATGTGGTTTCGTGCACCGGATGCCATGCTAATTCACAGGGCGCCCGGGGCGGATACCTCGCCGACATGAGTTCCGGCATCCCGTCCTGGTACACGGCCGACGCGCTCCAAAGGGCGGCCGACCCGGGATCCCTGGCCCAGGCGGCCCCGCGTCCCTGGCGGCCCTGGATCATCGTGTCCGGTGAAGGCCCCCGGGCAATGTATGCCGCCGGCGTCCCCCACTTGTCGCAATGGTTCGGAGCCGAAGAGGGGGGCGTCTTGAAGCAGGTCCGGCTTGACGTAGTCGAAAAGGCCCTGAAACCGGCCAGGCTGACTGTTGCCGCAGTAAAGGGAACGGACGGACGGAATGTAAAAGTGCGGAGCGTCGCGGGCAATAACGAGATTGCCCGGGCTCTTGCCGCCCTTGAAAAGGCGGGGATAAAAAACCCGGTCTTCGTCTCGGACAAGGTTTACCGGTTAGCGAAGGGAAAACCGGCGTCCTCTGATATCCCGGCCGGTTTGGAACGGATCGCGATCAGCCATGAAATAGGACCGAAAAAAACAGCATACGGGGCGAAGGGCTGCCGGGACTGCCACGCGGACAACGCCGAATTTTTTGTGAAACCCCGCGTCGTGAACATCGGCGGCTTCCTGAAAGGGTACCCGGGACTCAAGGAGCCTTACGCAGTCCCGCAGATGACGGAATGGGGGTTCAGTTCGGTCCCGCCCATGATTAGAAAGTAAAGAAAGCAAGGAAAAGGCAACCATTAAAGCCTGTCGAAATGACCATCGTTTGAAAATAAGGATAAATTAAGGTGATCCTCGTTTCGACAAGGCTCAACGAACGGCTTCAAATATGAAAAAAAAGAATCTGAAAATTAAAAACAGTTCCTCCTTTTTCAAAGGGTGTACAGAGTGGGGGCGCAGGGGGATTTTAATTATTCTCTCCTGCTTATGTTTTGCGCTCGCTTCGCAGGCAGCCGCCCAGGCGCCGGGGAAAATATCCCCGCAAGAGGTCCAGCAGCTTATCGGCAACAAGAACATCGCGGTTATAAATATCATGAGCATCCTCGAGTGCCGGGACCACCAGATACCGGGTTCGCTCTGCATGCCGTGCAGGGACCTGTCCGGCAGGGCGGCCGATTTAATCAAAAACAGGCCGGAAAGGATCATTGTTTATGGCGACCGGCC
>CAZKYN010000005.1:0-29206 GCA_964556675.1 uncultured Syntrophaceae bacterium | reverse complement strand
CGAGGCTTGAGCCCGCCATGAACGCGCCTGCAGCCATCAAGCCGCCGTGCCCGGTTTCCGATTACGATTTCAAGAAGCTGGTGGCAATTATCAGGCTGGCTGTCCCCTACACGGGAATGATCCTCACCACGCGCGAGAACCCGAAGGTGCGCAGCGAGGTGTTCGCGCTCGGCGTCTCCCAGATAAGCGCGGGGTCGAGGACCAACCCGGGCGGCTATCAGGACGGCTCGGAGGCGTTCCGGGCGGCGCAGTTCAACCTTGGCGATACCAGGACAACCGACGAGGTCATATACGACATCACGAAAAGGGGGTACATCCCGAGTTTCTGCACTGCGTGCTACCGGCTGGGGCGGACGGGCGCCGACTTTATGGAGCTTGCGAAGCCGGGCCTAATACAGAAATTCTGCCGGACGAATGCAATCCTGACATTCAAGGAATACCTGATCGACTATGCATCGCCGAAAACGAAGAGGGCGGGGGAGAAGCTGATTGCAAAGCTGCTGGAAGACACCAGTCCCGGAACTAAGAGAATCCTTGCGAGCCGCCTAAAGAGGATGGAAGCGGGTGAAAGAGATCTCTACATCTGATATTTTATGACAAGGATCAGGGAAATTATTTCAATCGCCGAAAACACCGGCGAAATTGACCGTGACGAGATCATTGCTCTCCTTGGTCTTCCGGAGAGCGCCGAAAAGGACATGCTGTTCGCCGCTGCCGACCGGGTCAGGAAGGAATGCGTCGGCGACGAAGTGTACCTGCGCGGCATAATCGAGTTCTCCAACTACTGCGAGCGCAATTGCCTTTACTGCGGCCTGCGCCGGGGTAATAAAAAGCTCGCCCGCTACAGGGTCCCGGAAGATGAAATACTCGTGGCCGCCGGCCGGGTCAGGGGCGCCGGCATCTCCACGGTTGTCCTGCAATCGGGTGAAGATTCCTGGTACACGCGCGAGCGGCTGGCCTTGCTTATCCGGCGCATCAAAAAGGAGCTTGGTCTAATAATAACTCTCTCTATCGGCGAGCGGACATTTGAAGATTATGCCGCGTTTCGCCAGGCCGGCGCGGACAGGTTTCTCCTGAAGCACGAGACGGCTTCCGTCGACCTGTACAAACGCCTTCATCCTGACTCGGAATTCGAGAACCGCCTCAAGTGCCTCTCCTGGCTGGGAGAACTTGATTATGAAGTCGGGGCGGGTTGCATGGTCGGCCTTCCGGGGCAGGACCTGGGCGTGCTTGCAGATGACATACTCCTCGTGAAGAGGATCAGGGCGGACATGGTCGGGATAGGTCCCTTCCTTGCCCATCCGGATACGCCGCTTTCCGCCAGTCCGGACGGAGATGCCGCCCTCACGGTGAAAGCGATCGCCGTTACGCGCCTCCTTGCCAGGATGGCGAACATTCCCGCCACAACGGCTCTGGGGATCCTGGACCCGAAAGGCAGGGAACTGGCTCTCGACGCCGGCGCAAATGTAATGATGCCGGATTTTACTCCCGGGCGCTACCGCGCCCTGTACGACTTGTATCCCGGCAGGACCGGCACGGCCGAGCCGGAAAAAATCATTCAGTCTCTTCGCGAATACCTGGAGCCAAGGGGACGCGCTATCGGCAAGGGTCCCGGCGCGAGTCCGAATCGCTGTCGTTCATAAAAAAGGCGGAAACCTGTTCCGCCTTTTTTCAGTTCATGCCAAAAGAATTTTATGCTTTCCTCTCCGGCCGCTTATAAGAGATCGCCAGCGCAAAACCGCACAGCAGCAGTCCCGCTGCGACATAGAGGGCAATTCCCTTGATTTGCGCGAAGACCAGGGGCCCGATGATTCCCGCGCAACCCCACGCGGTGAGCATCATCCCGTAAACCTTCCCGATGTATCCGGGGCCGAATGAATCCGCAGCGAATGCGGGCATCGTGGCAAAACCGCCGCCGTAGCAGGCCAGCAGATAGCAGCCGATTACGGTGAACAGGGTCACATTCGCCACCTGCGGCAGATAGATGTACAGCAGTGCCTGAGAAACGAACATGATCATGAATACCATTTTTCTCCCGATCTTGTCGGAAATCGAGGCCCAGAAAAGCCTGCCCAGGCCGTTGAAGATGGCTGTAATCGCGACGATATTCCCGCCGGCAACCGCCAGGGCTGCGGCAGTTATAGCCGGGTCGGCCTGTTTTACGACACTCTGCCCAAGGGGCGACAGCTGGGAGATAAGCCCGAGGCCGGCCGAGACGTTCAGGAACAGCATGCCCCAGAGCATCCACCACTGGGGGGTCTTGACCGCCTCGTTGAACGTGAATGATTCCCCGGCCGAAACGCCCGAAGCCGCCGGCTTGAAGCCTGCGGGCAGCCATCCCTGAGGCGGGTTTTTATACATCTGGGCCGCCGCCGTAACGGCTATAAGGAAAATGACGCCCCAGAAATAGAACGTGTTGGCCATTCCTATATTGAGGACCATCTTCGGCGCGATGAGGCCCATGATAAATGCGCCCGCGCCGAAACCCATAACCGCGAGCCCGGTAACCAGACCGCGCTTATCGGGGAACCACCTGATGAGGGTTGCTATCGGGGTGACGTAGCCGAAGCCGTTTCCAATGCCTCCGATGACCCCGTAGCCGAGGTAGAGAAGCAGGAGGCTGCCTGTTTGTGCGGCGACGCCGGCGATCAGGGTCCCTATCCCGAAAAGGATACCGCCCACGGTGGCGACGAACTTGGGTCCTTTCTTGTCAACCAGTGTCCCGCCGAAGGCCGTTGATAAGCCCAACACTCCCATCAGGATCATAAATGTGACCTGGATGGGAGTTTCCGCCCAACCGTGGGCTTTCATAAGCGGAATCTTGAACACCGACCAGGCATAAACAGTTCCAAGGCAGAGTTGCATAACTATCGCCGCACCTGCAATGAGCCAACGTTTGCTTTCCAGATTTTCACTTGACATAATCAAACCTCCGGGAATAAGTATGTTAAGAATAACATAGGTAAAACAACCGAGTCTTTTGTTAAGCTATTGAAACATTTAAAATATTTCAGGAAATAGCTTTAAAAGGCAAGCAACTTTTGATACTATTTCTTGAGCTTTTTGACAACTTATATTTTTAATCAAGGGGGGAAAATGGCAAAAATCTCAGTTACTATCGACGGTAAAAAAGTAGAAACCGACCCGGGGAAGACAATTCTGGACGCGGCACGGGAGAACGGGATTTTCATTCCGACCCTTTGCTATTATCAGGCTACCGCGAGGGTGGGGGGCTGCCGTGTGTGCGTCGTAGAGCTTGAGGGCTCCCGGACGCTTGTGGCTGCCTGCGCTATGCCGGTCAGCCCCAACATGGTGATCAAGACTGATACCAAGAGGGTCAGGGATGCCCAGAGGCTCGTCATAGAGCTGATGTGGTCTTCCGGCGACCATAACTGCCTCACCTGCGAATCGAACGGCAGGTGCGAACTTCAGGACCTGGTATACTGGCTGAAGATAGACACTCCCAGATTCAAAATACAGCCGCCCGGCTATAAGGTTGAAATTTCCAACAGCATGATCCAGCGGGACCTGAATAAGTGCATCCTTTGCGGACGCTGTATCAGGGCCTGCAATGATATCCAGGTCAACGAGGTGCTGGACTTCTTCGAGCGCGGTTCCCGGATGAAAGTTGGCCCGGCGTTTGACTCTGATTACATCAGCTCAGAATGCGTCTTCTGCGGGGCCTGCATCGACGCCTGCCCGACCGGCGCCATAACCAATAAGCAGGCAAGATTCGAGGGCCGGCCCTGGGAAATAAAGAAAGTAAAGACCACTTGCGGCTATTGCGGGGTGGGCTGCCAGCTCGACCTGAATGTGCATGAAGGCAAGGTCGTGAAGGTAACCGGAAACCAGGACTACGGCACTCCAAACCAGGGGACGCTGTGCGTGAAGGGGCGCTTCGGGATGGAGTTTATCCACAGCAGGGACAGGCTGACCAAACCGCTCATAAAGGAGAACGGCGAATTCCGGGAAACCTCCTGGGATGAAGCCTACACTTATATAGCCGACAGGCTCAAAGCGATTAAGGAAAAGTCCGGCAGCGACAGTATTGCGGGGCTTGCCTCGGCTCGCTGCACCAACGAGGAAAATTACCTGTTTCAGAAATTCATGCGCGCGGTGATCGGGACAAATACCGTTGACCACTGCGCCCGGCTCTGACACTCCGTGACCGTGGCCGGTCTGGCCGCGTCATTCGGAAGCGGAGCAATGACGAACTCGATTGACGAGATAGAAAATGCGGACGTCATCCTCGCAGTCGGGACAAATACCACTGAGAACCACCCTGTGATCGGCAGCAAGGTAAAGCGTGCGGTGCGCAAGCAGGGGGCAAAACTTATCGTGGTCGACCCGCGGGAGATAACTCTCACCAAGTTTGCCGAAATCTGGCTGCGTCCCAAGGCAGGGACAAACGTGGCGGTCATTAACGGTCTCATGAACGTCATTATCAATGAAAACCTCCAGGCAAAAGAGTATATAGCCGAGCGGACGGAAGGCTTCGAGCAGATGAGCCGGGTCCTCGAGAAGTATACACCCGAATACGTGGAGCAGGTTTCGGGCGTGCCTGCAGCCGACATCCGGGCCGCCGCCCGCCTCTACGCCAAGGGGCCCAAGTCCTCGATCCTGTACTGCATGGGCGTGACCCAGCATGCAACCGGCACCGACGGCGTCAAATCAGTCGCCAATCTCGCCATGCTTTGCGGCATGGTGGGAATTGAAAGCGGAGGGGTCAACCCGCTGCGCGGCCAGAACAACGTCCAGGGAGCCTGCGATATGGGCGCCCTGCCGGTAAGCTACCCGGCATACCAGCGGGTGGATGACGAACAGGTCCGGGCGAAATTCGAAAGGGCGTGGAATGTTTCCCTCCCGGGAAAGCCGGGGCTTACCGTCGTGGAAATAATGAATGCCGCCCATAAGGGGGAAATAAAGGGCCTCTATGTAATGGGCGAAAACCTCATGCTGAGCGACCCCGACCTCACTCATGTCGAGGAGAGCCTGCGTAATCTCGAATTCCTGGTAGTCCAGGACATCTTCCTGACCGAGACGGCCAAATTCGCCGATGTGGTCCTGCCGTCCGCCTGCTTTGCGGAAAAAGACGGGACATTCTCCAATACTGAGAGAAGGGTCCAGCGGGTCAGGAAGGCGGTCGAGCCGCCCGGAGAGGCCAGGCCCGACTGGCTCATTATTTCCGAACTGGCCGGTAAAATGGGATATCCCATGCAGTACGGTTCGCCTGCGGACATCATGGCCGAGCTGGGAACAGTGGCCCCCAGCTACGCGGGAATAAATTATGACAGGCTTGAGAAAGAGGGCCTGCAGTGGCCTTGTCCGACTTCCGATCACCCGGGGACAAAGTACCTCCATAAAGAGAAGTTCTCGCGGGGGAAAGGGCTTTTCAGCGCGATTGAATTCAAGCCCTCGGCCGAGCAGACGGACAGCAGTTTCCCGCTTATCCTGACCACCGGCCGCGTCCTGTATCATTATCATACAGGGACGATGACCCGGCTTTCCCGCGGATCCAATGAGAGGTATCCCGAGAGTCTCGTGGAAATCAATCCCGATGATGCCCAAAGCTATGGGATTAAAAACGGCCAGAAGGTGCGTATCTCATCGCGGCGCGGGTCTGTTGAAGCAAGGGCCGATGTGACCGGAAAATCGCCCAGGGGCACAATCTTCATGAACTTCCATTTCCGGGAAGCGGCGGTCAATAAGCTGACAAACCCGGCCCTGGACCCGGTCGGAAAAATACCCGAGTACAAGGTTTGCGCAGTTAAAATCGAGTCGGCATAAAACAACGAAAATATGTCAACTATTTCCTTGAAGCAGAGGTCCGGCGGATCAAGGCCGGGCCTCTGCTTTTTAGAATGCCTTTCGCTGCTGTCTTTCCTGATCATCTCCTGCGCCGGCCGGCTCGAACCACTGCCGGCCCCCTCGCCGCTTCCCAATGTCCGCACCGATTACAGGACAGCGGGATTCTGGACGGCCCATTACCCCGGGAGCGGTAAGCTCATCCTTAAGCCGGACGAAATCGAATGCTTCAATAAGAGGGTCCTTGCTTCCGGCCTGGGGGTCAGGGATATATTCCAGCTGCCGGGAAGCATCGAAGGAAAATACCTGACAGAAGTTTTTGCGAGTACCAGGGCCTCCCTGGAAAACAAAGGCTATTGCGATTATAAAAATCGAAAATTGGACAAATCTTATTTTGACAATATCTTTGAGAACGTGGGGGAAGCCAAACCCGATGTCAATGTAAGGTTCGGCATCATTACGAGGGAGACCAATGCCCGGGTAATCCCCACCTTCGACCTGGCCAAGAATAAAGGCACAAAGGGGAGTTTCGACCACTTCCAGGCGGCCCAACTCGATGCCGGCACAGCTGTTGCCGTGCTGCATGAATCTAAGGATTCCGCCTGGCTTTTTATTGAATCGGAGTGTGTTTCCGGTTGGGTCTTGACGAAGCATGTTGCCATCGGTCCAAGGCCGAAAGTCCGGTATTTCGCCCAGGCGAGGCCACTTGTGATCACCGGCAAATCTATCGCATTCTATTTCGACCCGGCGCTTCGTGACTTTGCAACGGAAATGGATATGGGCTCCACCCTGCCTTTCCTTCTGAAAAGCGGAACAGTTTATGAAGTGGTGCTGCCGTGCCGCGCCCCCGACGGCTCGCTCTTTTTCCGGTCCGGGTATACGGGAATAAGGTCTGATGTGCGCCAGGGCTTCCTCCCTTACACTCTGGGGAATGTTTACACCCAGGCGTTTAAAATGCTTGACGTACCCTATGTGTGGGGAAGCAAGCTGGAAGGGTCGGAGGACTGCTCGGGGTTTATCAGCAGCGTGTTCCGTTGTTTCGGCTTCAGAATCGCCCGCCACAGTTCAAACCAGCAGAGGTCCAACCCCGCCAGGCGGGTCTCGGTATCCGAAATGAGCGAAAATGACAAAGCACAGCTGCTTAAAAAAATTGAAGGCCGCCCCGCGCTCCTCTATCAGCCCGGGCACATAATGCTTTACCTGGGAATGGCCGAAGGCCGTGCTTATGCCATCCACAGCATGTGGTCTTACGAGGAGCCTGAAAACGGACGGGAGAGGGTGCGCCTCGTAAAAAGGGTCGCAGTCACTGAACTCAATACGGGCCAGGGGACCGGCAGCGGCAGCTATCTGCGCAAGCTGGTTTCGATCATGTCGCTGGACTAGAGCCCATATTCGGAAGAGGGCTGCTGCAGCTCAATGTATTGAATTGACCCGGCAATCATATTTTTTTGCCTTTATTATTGTTTACCTCACATGAAAGTGAATCACCGTAGTAGGCATTATAGATATCCCATAGGGAAAGCAGCACCGAGATGACCACGGGGCCGATAATGAAGCCCGAGAAGCCGAACAGCACCAATCCGCCCAGTGTTGAAAACAGGATAAGGAGGGCATGCATCTCCAGCTCTTTTCCGATCAGGATCGGCCGGAGGAAATTGTCGACAGTACCTATCACCACGGTGCCGAAGGCAAGCAGGATAATGCCTTTCCATATATGCCCAGTAAGCATGATTATAATTGCCGCCGGCACCCAGACGATAGCGCTCCCGGTCGGCAGGATGGATGCGAATACCATCACGACCGCCCATACCAGCGCTCCCTGAATACCCAGCGCCCAGAACACGATGCCCCCCATTACGCCCTGAATCGCTCCGATCACAAAAGTGCTTTTCAGGGTTACCCTCGTCGTTGCAATGAATTTCTCAACCAGCAGTTTTTCCTTGTCTTCCCCAAGCGGACAGAGCCTGGCGAATATCTTTGGCAGCTTGTCGCCGTCCCTGATAAAGAAGAAAAGTGTATAAACCATGATTACGAACATTATTACGAACTGCACCACGTTCTGGGTGAGGCTCTTCAGGTGATTATAAATAAAGGCCGACAGGTCCCGGGCAAATTCCGAAAACTTGTCCGTCAGAAAGGTTTCGTCGATGTTGAACTTAGCCGTGTACCTGTTGTGCTTCAATGTATCCATGGCGCTTTTGAACGTATCCCTTATGGAACTGCTTTCGCTGCTCAGGGAGTTGAACATGGTCATCGATTCGTTCACAAGCAGGGTCCCGACCAGCCCCAGGGGGAGTATTATGATCAGAAGGATGAGGGTCACTGAGACGGTCGCATTGAAATTGGGGCGGTCCTTTCTGAAATTAAGCTTCCTGTAAACGGGCTTGAAAAGGATTGCAATTACGGCGGCCCAGAAGATCGGATAAAAGAAAGGCGCAATTATCACCAGAGAGGTGATCAGCACGATTGCGAAAAGGGCAAAGAAGACGAAATTGCGAATTTTGGCCGGATCCATTACGCCTCCTCTAATTTTATTTCATTGTAAGGTTTTAACGCGGAATCCGGCTGGTAATCAAGACAAATGGACAGCACTCTCCTTGCGGGACCAGGTTCGTTATGCTATTAAAAGCATGGCCGTGGAGGGGAAACGCTCCCTCCAGTTCATGTCCGGCGTTGCCGGATACCCATATCAGTCCATACCAGGAGGGTTTCAATGAGTGCCCGGCTGGAATTCAATCCGGAAAAATGCTCCGGCTGCAGGACCTGCAGTCTCACGTGCTCGTTTTCATATTTCAAGGTGTTCAGCCCGGAACGCGCCTTTATCGAGGTGATTGAAAACGATGAGGACGGCAGCTTCGAATTGAAGCTGAAGGATGGATGCACTGCCTGCCGCATATGCGCTGAGAGCTGCCCGTTCGAGGCGATCAGGAGAGTCGAAGACAATTAGAACAGGGATGGATTATGCATTTTCACGGATACACAGGGAAGATACTGGTTATAGATCTCGGGAGCGGGGCAAAGGAAGTAAGGGATAATTCCCCGGATGACTGCCGGAAGTTCATCGGCGGCGCAGGCCTCAATATCAAGACTCTCCTGGCGGAAATGGACCCGGGGGTCGACGCGTTCGACGAGAAGAACGTGCTGGTGTTCGGCGCCGGGCCGCTCGTCGGGACCCATGCCCCGACCGCAAGCCGCTCCGAGGCGAGCGCAAAATCACCCTTAACGGGGCTGCTGGCGACGAGCAACAGCGGTTACTTCTGGGGACCGGAGCTCAAATACGCGGGGTACGACAGCCTTATCATCAAGGGTAAATCGGAACGGCCCGTGTATGTCCATATCAGGGACGGGGAAGTAGAAATCCGCGACGCCGCGAAGCTGTGGGGCGCCGATGCGTGGGAGACAATAAGAGAAATCAAGTCCGCCCACGACCGGAAAACGGCCGTGGCCTGTATAGGCGTCGGAGGAGAAAAGCTGGCGCGCTATGCGAGCATCGAGAACGGCATGTACGGGGCCTGGGGCAGGACGGGGTTGGGCGCCGTAATGGGCTCGAAAAACCTGAAGGCCGTTGCCGTGCGGGGGACGGGGGACGTCTCAGACGCCGATCCGAAGGGTTATCGCGAAGCCGTGAAAGACATGCGCGCCAGGATCGCCGGGCATATCACCTATAAACCGTGGCGGCAATTCGGCTCCATGCTGGGCCTGGATATATATTTTACACTGGGCGTGATTTCCGGCCGTGACCAGAGCGACTCGGTAGGCGCCGATTTCATAGAGGCCCTGGGGAAGAGCAACCTCCTCAAATATAAGAGAAAAGGACTCGCCTGCAGCGCCTGCCCGATCGCCTGCGCCCCCTGGGTCGAAATTGCGGAGGGCCCCTACAAGGGGCTGCGGGTCAAGGGAATCGAGATAATCTCCACCCTGGATTTCGGGGCCCGCCTCGGAATCCGCAGCATGCCGGCAATTGCCAGGGCCACCGAACTCTTCCAGAAATACGGCGTGGACTGCTCCACGATGTCGGCCGCCATTGCCCTCGCGATCAAGCTTTACGAGCAGGGTATAATCACGAAGGCCGACACAGGCGGCATGGAGCTGAAATGGGGCGACGAGCCGTCAATCTTTGAACTGATGCGCAAGGCCGCGTACCGGGAAGGCTTTGGCGACCTGCTCGCGGAAGGCCCGGTCCGGATGGCGCAGAAGATCGGCAGGGGCGCGGAAGAATTCCTGACCCAGACGAGGGGCCTGGAGACGACGGCGCGCGACCCCCGCGGCCGCTGGGACACGTGGAGTTTCGGGTCGCTGATCAATCCGCGCGGAGGCGACCACTTGCGCGTCCAGGCGCAGGCTGAAAATTTCAAAGATTCCTCGCCGGACGGCGAATACATGTATGAGCAGGGCATACCGAAAAAGGCCGTCGATCCGGTCGACATCCTGCCGGCGTGGAAAGAGAAGATTTTCGATTTCGAGAAAAACACTATCAGCATCCCGCACATGGCCGCGTGGGCCCAGGACCATATGAATGTAGTCAACTCAATAGGCACCTGCATCAGGCCCCCGATCCTGTGGTCGCTGGGACCGACCATATACGCGCGCCTCCTGGAATCCCTCACGGGATATGCCTTCACGCCGGACGAGGTAATGAAGGCCGGGGAACGGATTTCGACCGCGGCAAGGCTGTTCAATGCAGCGGCGGGCGAGAAGAGGGAGGACATGCGGTTCAGCGATAAGTATTACGACGCGCCGTTCAAGGGGAGAACGCTCGACAGGCAAAAAATAAATCAGGTTCTCGACAAATACTGCGGAGTGCGGGGCTGGGATCCCAAAACGGCCCTGCCGAAACCGGAAAAGCTGAAGGATCTGGATCTGGCTTAAAACCTGATTATTCCGGTGTGTTTAAATCTGTACTTTTATACAGCCGGAAAGCCGTCAACCGTTATTCTTCGGCGGGTATCTTCAGTTTTTTCCCGGCAAGGAGCGGGTCTTTCATTTTCATTCGATTAAGTTTGAGGAGGGCCGCAATGGTCGTATTGTTCTTCTCCGCCACCTTTTCCAGCGTGTCGCCCTTCCTGACCACATACGAGGAATAGCCGCCTTTAGCCGTCTTTTTCGTTTTGACGGATTTCGCCGCGTCGGTTTTGGGTTCCGAGCCTTTCTCCGGCTCGGCGTCGGCCGCGATCCTTATCCTTCTTCCGGCATGCAGGGATTCATCCCTCTTCATATTATTCAACTTCATCAAAGCAGGTATGGTCGTTTTGTTTCGCAAGGCGATTTTTTCCAGTGTATCGCCTCTTCTGACCACATAATGGCTTTCGGCGGGCCTTTCTTTACTCCGTCCTGTCTGGGTTTCCTGGTCCTCATCCTCCGCTTCGGTTTTCGGCTTTTTCTTTTTGGCAGCCGTTGTTTCCGCCCTGGCCGCGGGCGCTTTAGAGTCTCTTGTACCTTGGGCCCTGGCCGTGCGGACTTCACCCGATACCTTCAGCCTGCGGCCGATCACGAGCGGGTCGTCCATTTTCATGCTGTTCAGCTTCAACAAGTCAGGAACTGTTGTGCTGAACCTGATCGCTATCTTCGAGAGCTTGTCCCCCCTTTTTACCGTGTAGAACCTCTCTACTGCGCGTTCTTTCTTTTTCGGAGGTTGCGCTGTCTCGGCCGGCATGCCTTCTCCCGAGGGGATCCTTATTTTCTTGCTTACATACAGGGGCTTTCCGGGCTTCAGGTTGTTCGCCTGGAGCAGCTCGGCCACTGTAGTCTTGTGGCGGCGGGCTATCTTTTCAATGCTGTCGCCCCTCTTTACCGTGTAATAGGTAAACTCTTTTTTCACTGCTTTCTTCGGAGTTTCCTTCGACGGACCCGGTGACGCCGAAGTCGCCGCAGGCGTCTGTTCAGGCTCATCGACGATGGGCAGTCCCGGCTCGGTCGCCTCTTCCCCCGGTTTTATTGCCGGGCTGTCCGGCGCGGATTCAACGGCTTCACCGGCAGGCGATGCCGGCTTTTTTGCCGGGGTGGTCCCGGCCAGCACAGCCGGATGCATGCCGTTCTCGTCCCGTTCCGAGAGGAAATCCACTATGGAATCGGATATCGCGCGGGCCAGTTTCTTTTGAAATGACTGGTCTCTCAGGAGTTGCTCCTCGACGGGATTGGATATATAGGCTGTTTCGACAAGCACCGACGGTATGTGGGGGAGTTTCAGGACCCGGAACGGCGCCTCCTGGATCCTTTTGAATTTCAACTTGTTTACATCGCTCAGGTTGCTCAGGACAATGGAACCCAGCGTCCTGGACATGTTTATCGTTTCTGTCTGGATCATGTTGAGCATGATCACGTCGGATTCTTCGCTGCTTGCCGCCTCGCTTTCAGCGCCTCCCACTATGTCCGCCAGGTTTTCGTTCCTTGCCAGGATTTTCGCAGCTTCACTGCTCGCTCCCGAGGTCGACAGGCAGTACACCGATCCTCCCCGGGCGGACCTGTTTCGGGCGGCGTCGGCGTGGATGCTGACGAAGAGGTCGGACCCGTACTCGCGTGCTATCTGAAGCCTTTTCTTAAAAGAAGGATAATAATCGCCGTTGCGGGTCAGGAAGGCCCGGTATCCCTCCCTTTTGTTGAGATCAGATTCGATTTTTTTTGCGATCTGCAGGACGACATCCTTTTCCTTTGTCTTTTTCCTGCCGACAGCCCCCGGGTCTTCACCCCCGTGGCCCGGATCGATTATCACGACCCTGACCTTGTCCTTGATCCTGGCCTTTATCTGCTGTCTCTTTTCGCTCTCCTTCTTTTCCAGTTCGGGGCTTGTCAGGTCGACGACGACGCGGTAGGGTTTATCCTGGATGGCTTTCAGCTTGAACACCGCGGCATCGGCGCCGGTTGTGATGAGCAGGTCGATCCTGACATCTTTTTCGACCGCCTCCACAAGTATTTTATCAATTCCCGGCTTATTTACGGCCCTTTCAGCCGGGACTTCGCTGGAGAGGCCGCAGCCTTTGAAGAGGATGGACAATTTCCGTGAGGACTTGTCGACTTTTATTTCTGCTTCCTCTGAAGTGTCGATGACAATCCGGGTGTGCTCCGGGGCTGCCCAGAAGCGTATCTTGATTATTTCGGGCGCGGCAAAAGCGCTGGAGGCGGCGAGCAAAAAAAAGAGGGCAACTGATATGGCTGCTTGTTTTCTCATAATCCGCAAAAGGTTCGAAGCAGATTCTCAGTATCAGATTTGCATTGAGATTACACGCAAAATATAATTGACAATCAAGGTTTGAAGTGAGATTTTCCACCCCATATTCCCAGTATTGCTGAAAAGGAACAGGAATGAGTATTTGCGAATTGTTTGGAAGGGGAAGGAGGACGCTTTCTTTTGAGGTGTTCCCTCCCGTGCGGGAAGGCAACCTGGAAAAGCTTTTTACGGCTATCGGCGAGATCCGGAAGCTAAGGCCCGACTTTATATCGGTTACGTACGGGGCTGGCGGCGGCACCAGGGACATGACCCTGGAGATTGCATCCACCGTGAAGAACAGCTTTAAGCAGGAAGTGATGGCGCACCTGACCTGCGTCGGTTCGACAAAAGAAGATATCGCCAGGATCCTTGAGGATTTCAAAAAAGGCGGGATTGAAAACATAATGGCTCTGAGAGGAGATCCTCCCAAGGGTGAGACGCGCTTTCAGCGCACTGTCGGCGGCTTCGGATATGCCAATGAACTGGTGGAATTCATTCGTCAGAGGAACGATTTCTGCATAGGGGTTGCAGGGTACCCGGAGGGGCACCCGGAAGCGCCCAGCTTCGATGAAGACCTGAGCAACCTGAAGCGCAAAGTTTCGGCCGGTGCGGATTTCATCATAACCCAGCTGTTCTTTGATAATCAGGATTTTTACAGGTTCCGGGACAAAGCGGCCGCAACAGGGATTTCCGTTCCGATCATCCCCGGGATTTTTCCGCTGCTGAGTTTCAGGCAAATCCCCAGGATAGTGTCTCTGGGAGGGGCCTCCATCCCGGCCGGACTGGAAGTCAGGCTGCGGGAACTGGAAGACAGCCCCGATGATGCCGAGAAATTCGGGATCGATTACGCCATCGGACAGTGCCGGGACCTTTTGGAAAACGGAGTGCCGGGCCTCCATATCTGCTGCATGAACAGGAGCCGCACGGCGATTGACATAACAAATGCATTGGGTGATTTCCGCTCACAAAGCAATTAAAGAAGAACAGCGGCTGAAAAACATGGGGAAGTCTTTTCATTTTTGGTCTACAATGCATATTTGAAAAACAGCAGCGCCCTTTACGGGCGATGGTTTTTATAAAACTCAAAAAAAGGAGAGAAAAAAATGGTCAAGAAAGATCTTATCGACGAAGTGACAAAAGTCGTCTGCAGCAGGAAGGAGGCGGATGCCGCCGTTAACGTTGTGATAGACACGATCAAGAAGGCGCTCAAAAAAGGGGACAAGGTCAGCATAACCGGATTCGGCACTTTCAGTGTGACGAAAAGGGCTGCGCGCACCGGCCGGAATCCCCAAACAGGCGAGGCCATAAAGATCAAGGCCAGGAAAGTCCCCAAATTCGCTCCTGGCAAGGAATTCAAGGACGTGGTCTGCGGAACTAAAAAATAACCCTTGTCTTTATCCGGCCCTCCATTCACCGAAGGAGGCCGGAATGAGGCTAATAAAAAAAGCGGCTGAGGGGCCCCGGGAAGGGCGCCTGCCGCAGAATGACGACATTCAAGGCGCGGGGGCCGGTCTGAGGACCGGCCCCTCTCATTTTTAAGATCTTTATCCCCGCCTCTCAGCGTTGACTTGGGGCCGTTCATTATGTATTGTCCCCCAATCCGTTCAGAGGCAATCCGGCCCGCGATCGAAACTGACAAGCGCTGAAGCATATGGGATATTTAAAGCTCGCCCTCGCGTGCATCATCTGGGGTATCGCCTGGCCGCTCGCCAGGTACTCCGTGGAACACATCGGCCCTTTCATGACCGGCGGTTTCCGGTTTGCGCTCGCGTTCGTATTCTTCCTCCCTTTCCTGTTTTATCCGAAACGGGTGAAAATAAGCCTGCGGTCCATACTGTACGTCGTCCCCCTCGGCCTGACAGGCTTTTACATCAATAACCTCGTATCTTATCTTGGCCTGCAGTACACCACCGCGACTACCGCATCTATAATTGTCATGAGCAACCCCCTGAACATCGCCGTGCTGTCGTATATATTCCTCAAAGACAGGCTTAATTCCGCGGGCGCAATTTCTATCGGGCTGTCCATGGCAGGCGCGCTGATCGTTATTGTAAAGGGCGATTTCATGGCGCTGCGCAACCTTGACGTGAATGTCGGCAACGTGCTCGTGAGCATGAGCGCCGTATGCTGGTCCACATATTCCATCCTGATCAAGAAATTCGAGAGCGAGGTGGGTTCCATTGAGAATATCACTTTCGGCACACTGATAGCGACCCTGGGTTTCCTGCCGTGGTGCTTCGAGCCGCTTCCGTCGGCCCATGTCAGCCTTGCCCTCGCCGGGGCGATCCTCTTCCTTTCTGTTTGCAATACCAACCTGGCTTTTTATTTCTGGAGCGAGGGGATCAGGGATGCCAACCCTAATGCGGCGTCCATTTTTTTCGGCCTTATACCTTTGTCGGCGGCGATAGTGGAAAACATGATTTACGGCGAGAGCCTGGCGGCCTTCCACATTATAGGAGGCACTCTGATCTTCGTCGGCATCCTGCTGTTCATCATGTCAAGGCGCAACGGATTGAAAGCCGAAATTCCGCCGGAGACATAGCCGGGTCCATCTTTCCAGCTGCTATTGGACTGTCCTGTTCAATCAGTTGACAACGAATAATCCTTTAAGATAATCTTTGCGATACTCAATCCAGATCAAGCTCGACCGGGTACAGGAATGATTTCTGAAAGACGGCTCGCATTCTTCTCCACCTGGGATTTGCTCGCGGCAGGCAGCATTGCGGCCCTGGCGCTTTTTTATATCCTGGTCCTGCCGGCGCTCCCCGACCCGTTCCCGACGCACTTCAACAGGTCCGGAACGGCCGACGGGTGGACCCGCAAAGCATCCCTGCACTGGTTGATTTTCGGTGTGCCCGTAATTGTCTGGACAGTCTTCATGGTAATCGGAGCAGCCGCATCAGCAATGCCTTCTGATCCGTTAAAGGCCCGTATAGCTTCAATGCAGCCAACCCGCGGCTTAATTGTTATGGGCATGTCAGTGGTCATGGGAGCGTGTCTGCTTATCCCCTTTTTCGGACTGATAACCCTGCATGCCGGCATAGGCGCCCTGTTTGCATGCATTGCGTCGGCAGTATATTTCACCCTGAGGGAAACGAAGGAACTCCTGGCGGGTTCGCCCGAAGCGGCACATTACCGTTGGGGCATGTTCTACATGAACCCGCGGGACCATAGGCTGTTCGTGGAGAAAGTCTGCGGAGTGGGGTTGACTTTGAATTATGCGAGGCCGGCGGCATGGGTAATTACGCTGGGATTAATCCTGGTCGCGGCCGCTGTTATTCTGGGATTGATATTGGGGTAGATTTTCCCTGCGTACAGGACACTTGATAAAGGAAGTGACTATGCTTTCGAATGATTTCCAGCTGACCGATCTCGTGGACATGGATAACCACGAGGAGATATTTAACGAAGTCAAAACCATCCTGCTGTCGATCAATCCTCAATTCGATTTCACCCACCTGGACATGGCCTATAGCCTGGTGAACGATCTTTTTAACGGTTTTTACCCTGGATACAGGGAATGCAACACCAGTTATCATGACCTCTTTCATACGAACGAAATCATGCTGGCCATGACCAGGCTGATCCACGGCGCCATTATTGACGGAGTGGATTTAAGCGACAAGCACATGAACCTCGGGGTTATCAGCGCCCTCATGCACGACACGGGATATATCCAGACGATTGACGACACGGCCGGAACAGGCGCCAAGTACACAATGAGCCATATCCAGAGGAGCATTGATTTCACTAACCGGATCTACGCTCATGACCCCTATTTCTCCGGAGACGGAAAGAACTTCAACGACATCCTGTTTTGTACCGGGTTGAATACCAGGATCGGCGAGATCAAATTTTCGGCTCCGGAAGTCCGGCTGCTCGGCCAGATGCTCGGCACAGCCGATCTCCTGGGGCAAATGGCGGACCGCCACTACCTGGAAAAACTCCTCCATCTTTATCCCGAATTCGTGGAGGGAAAAGTCCCGGGTTTCGAAAGCGAATTCGACCTGCTGAGAAAAACAACCGGTTTTTACCATCTGACCCGGAAGCGCTTCGCTGATGAACTGGGCGGCGTGAACCGGTTCGCAACGGCCCATTTCCGGGTGCGCTGGAACATGGACGAGGACCTTTATGCCGAACAGATCCAGAGGAATATAGCTTACCTGGGTTGGGTGCTGGACACCTATCCTACGGAGTACCGCAAATTCTTCCGGAGAAAAGAGGGCAGTTCCCTGTCGCGGCGGGGCAGGGCCGATTCTGTGAAATAGATTTGAGATAAGTCAGACAACAGTCAAAAAAGAAAAGCAGGGCTTTGCGGCCCTGCTTTTTATTTCATGATCTGGTTATGCTTATTTCCTTCTCGCCAGTCCCGCGAGCCCGAGCAGACCGAATCCGAGGAGGATCATGCTTGCCGGCTCAGGGACATTCGCCACCGATACATTATCAAATTCAAACGCGAAGTTTGTGCTCGAAATCTCAAAACTGTTGAACGAGGGCATATTCAGGAAATTCACAAAATGATTGGAGCCGTATTCAAACTGGTTTCCGAACAAAATGGAGTTTGTGATGACATCGGCGCCTGTAAAGGTGGCCACGACGGCATCGTCGTCGAAGAATCTTATGGTATTATACGCATCAATGGAGCCCCACCACAGGCCGAAGTAATTATAGAAGCCGCCGAGCGAAAATCTTGCTGAGCCTGAAGCCGCTCCGTCCGGGTCCGGGACGGTGAAATACTGGGATGCGTCGGGAACGCCGCCCACCCCGGCAGGCGCTGCATACTTGTTTGCAACGCTCCCGCTTACGACCTGACCGCTTCCCGACCAGGACCATACAAGGCTTGCGCCGTCGAAATTCTCCGTAGTTGCAGAATACGCGGAAGTGAATTCATCGCCCGCGGCTGTGTAATCGTAATTGATGCTCCACGCATGCGAAATCCCCGCCAGACCGATGACCATTAAGAATGCGCTGATCAAAACAAGTATTTTTTTCATTTCGTTCTCCTGCTCCAAAATAAATTTCCGTTCTGCAATTTCAGTAAAGCAGATTCTGTGCCAAAGCCGGCCAAAACTTGTAACCTGCGGCAAGCACAAAACATTTTAAAAAAAATCAAACAATCGGCTTTGGCCGGAATATCAGTGATTGTAAAGAACCCCGACGCTGTTTTGAGAATTCCTTTTCCTCTGCTGCCGGCCGGCCATAACTTATTTCATTGACGCCAGGGTAGCCCTTGCCTCCTGTGCATTCGGGAAATTCGGGTCGATTTTAAGGGCCTGGTTCAACTGCGACTTGGAAAGACTTAAATTGCCGTCCTTGTAATATGCCATTCCCAGGTGGTACTTGAGCATGGGATTGTTCGGGACTTTTTCATCCGCTTCTTTAAGGTAAGAGATGGCCGTTTTCGGCACATTCTTCTTGACGTAAATCCACCCCAGGGTGTCCGAAATATGCGGGTCGTTCGGCACTTGCTCCTTCGCTTTCTGCGCCAGCTCAAGCGCCACGTCTATGTTGCCGCCCTTCTCCGCGTAAATGTAAGCCAGATTGTTCGCGGCAGGCGGGAAATACGGCCTGATCTTCAGGATTTTTTCATAGTATTGTTTCGCGCTCTCGAAATTTCTTTCGTTCTCATAAATCATTCCCAGGGCCATCAGGGCGGATATGGAGTTAGGGTCTTTTTGAAGCGTTGCGTTGAATTCGGCCTTGGCCTTTTCGTTCGATTTCTGCCGCAGATAGAAGTTGGCAAGAGCCGTATGCAGGACCGGCGCGTCCGGGCTCATTTCGACAGACTTCTTCAAGTTAGCCTCTGCCCTGGGGATGTCGCCCGCGACTTCATAAGTGCTTCCGAGCATGTTGTAGAAAGTTGCATTCTGCGGAGCGGCTGCGATCTGTTTCTCGATCCTTTCCTCCGCCTTTTTAAAATCTTTCCTGCCCACATATACTTGCGTAATCATCTGCAGCGGTTCAACCGCATTGGGGTTGACAGTGAGCGCTTTCTCAAGCATTGCCAGGGCGTCCTTCTCCTTCTTGGCGATCAGCAGGATGCGCCCGGTCTGGATGTAGCCGACGGGATTGTTGGGGGCGATGGAGAGCACCTCCTTGTATGCGGAAAGGGCGCCGCCCAGGTTCTTCTTCCGCAGCTGTGCCTCTCCCATGATGATGTAAGCCTGGAGGCTTTTCGGGTTGTTTTTCAGGATTGCGTGCGCTTCATCCATGGCTTGTCCCGTGCTTCCCTCTCTAAGGTAGATATCGGCAAGGACAATCCGCGGCTCGGGCCATTTCGGGCTGAGAGTGGAGGCTTCGGCCAGTTCCGCCTTGGCCTGCTGGATATTCCTGTTTCCTGCCTGGGCGAGGCCCGAGTAATAATGTCCCATCGGGTCTTTCGGGTTTTCTTTCAGGTGCGCCTGGAAGATGTTCAGGGCCTGGTCAAAATCGTTTTTGCCCAGCAGTATCCTGCCTTTAAGGAAAATACCCTCGCTGCTCTTGGGATTGATCTTCAGGATCTCTTCGGTTTTCGCGGACGCCTCGCTCACTTTTCCCTGCGTCAGATAAAAATCCGCGAGGCGGGCGAGCACCAGAGTATTTTTGGGATTCTTGTCAGCTGCATCTTTCAGATATGTTTCGGCCTTGTCTTTCTTGCCCCAGGCAAGATAGAAATTGCTGATGTGCATTGATATCACGTGATTTTTGGGAGCCAGTTCCAGGGCTTTGAGGAACTGCTTTTCAGCGTCTTCGGGCCGGTTGAGGGCGGCATAGAAGTTACCCAGGGCCATGAATGCATTTTCGTTGCTGGACCAGCGCCTGGTCACCTCCACGTACTCGCGTTCCGCCTCTTCCTTCCTCCCTGACTGCATATAGAAGGTTGCCAGTTCCAGCCGCGGCCTCACTGCGCCTTCATTAGAAGCTATGGCAGACTTGAACATCTGTTCCGCCTGGGCCATGTCCTTTTTGAAAATATACAGCTTGGCAAGGTGAAGGTAAGCCTCTGTTTTCTGGTCGCCTTCCGCCGCTTTCCTGCCCTCCTCAATAGCCTTTTCAACGTTGCGGTCGGCCATATATATGGCGCTCATCAGCAGGTGTCCATGCGAACTGAACTGGTCCTTGGAGAGGATGAACTCGGCTTCCGCAAGCGCCTTTTTCTTGTCCCGTGACAACAGGAAAATCGACCCGAGTTGGGCGCGTACAGGAATGTAATCGGGGTTTATATCCTTTGCCTTGGAAAACTCGGCATACGCTTCCCTGAACATTGCGAGCCTGAGGTATGTCAGCCCCAGTTTGTGGCGCGCTTTGAAGTCGTTCGGGTCCAACTGGACGACATTCTTGTATTCGATAACCGCTTCGCGCAGTTTGTTTTCCTCGAAATATTTTTCCGCCTTGGTCCAATGTCTTTCTTTTTTTGCTTCCTTTGAGCAACCAGGTAAGCAGATAACAGCAAAAATAAGCAAACCGATTAACAACAGGCATGCCTTCCATTTTTTCAAAGGATGCATTTAATTTCCCCCTTGCTGGTTAGATTGTTAAAAAATTGAGCAATAATTTCAGCAGATTTCAAAACATCTTTCATTAATAAATGCAAAGAAATGCTAACAAAAACTAACAGGATTATACAAACATAAAGGAAATATATTAATCAATTTTATCAAACATTAGTTGTAAAAAAACTCGACAATTCGCTTTTTGTTTGGTAAGGTGTTTTCCACAAATAACACATTTCAATAAAAAGCTTAACAGAATTTTTGGTGATGCAAAGCACATTATTTTCAGACAGGGGCTCATTACATGAAAAAGACCATCGCGCTCGTGCTCATGCTGCTGTTCGTCCTTCCCTTCGCGTCTTTCGGTCAGGACAAATCCAAGGAAACCAAAAAAGGCGATTCAGGCCGGATAGCCGCTGATTCGGACCAGTATATCATCGGCCCGGAGGATGTCCTCTATATCCATATCTGGAAAGAAGAGGCAATGACCAAGACCGTCCCGGTCAGGATGGACGGCATGATATCCCTGCCTTTGCTCGATGATATCAAAGCCGACGGCCTCACCCCCCTGCAGCTGAAAGAAGCCCTTATAAAGAAATTGAAGGAAAAGATCGAAAACCCGTCAGTTTCCGTAACCGTCATGGAGGCCAACAGCTTCAAGGTTTTCGTCATCGGCGAGGTCAAGAACCCGGGTGTTGTGAGATTAAGAGCCAAAACTACTTTCCTGCAATTGATCACCATGATCGGGGGGTTCAACGAGTGGGCCAACCAGAAAAAAATACTGGTAATCAGGAAAGAGAAGGATGCCGACAAGCGGTTTTACATAAACTATAAAAAAGTCATAAGCGGCGACCAGGCGGATATAGAGCTCCTGCGCGGCGACAGGATAGTGGTGGAATAAGATGAAGGCGAAATCCATCCTGTATTTCGCGGCCGCGTGCCTGGTTTTCATATCGCCTGTCTTGTCCATGGCGGAAGATTGGACAACCAGGATCCACCCTTATATTTCAGTCGAGCAGAAATATGACGACAACCTCTTTCTGACCAAAGAAAACAAAGTGGATGACTGGATTACCGTTGCAAGGGGCGGGCTCAGCTTCAGTAACATGGACCAGAAAGGGGGCATATCTCTTGATTACAACGCAGGCTGGAACCAATACTGGGACCACACTGACTTCAACTATGTAAGCCACAACGGTAACCTGGATATCAAGTACCTGACCCGTTCGCATTTCAATTTTTACCTGAAGGAAATTTTCGTCAGGTCCGATGAGCCGCGGGAACGTGAATATCTGGCGCCTTCGACAATTCCAAATGCCTACGTCCTTTCGACCGTCCAGGAGAGGTCCGTATACTGGCGCAACATAGTCATACCTTCTGTCGAATACATGTTCGGCAAGGAAAGCAAAATCGGCGTCAGCTATACAGAGAACGACTATAGCAACCAGGATGAGACAATCGGAAAAAGGCGGGAAGCCTCCGTCAGCCCGTATTTCGAATTCTGGCTTGACCAGCGCAACGGGATTTCCGGCAATTACGGCTACACGCACGGCGACTTCGACAACTCGCCCGATATGAGAGGGCAAAATGCGTCCCTGCGCTACACCAACCGCTACGGTCCGCAGTCATCGGTATACCTTGACAATTACGTGCTCAGGCGCGACTTCAAGGGTTCGGATTCTTCGGACTACGACGTATACAACCCCAAGATCGGGATAAACCATGCTTTCACGAAGACCCTTTCCGGCCAGCTCGAGGGCGGCTACTACTGGCAGGACCAGAAGAACGGCCCTACAAGGTCGGCGCCGACATATACGGCAGGCCTGACCAATGTCGACCAGCGCTCAACGTATAACATAACCTTACAGGGCGGGTTTTATGAAGATTACTTCACTTCACAGAACCTGGGATTTGCCCGCTACCACCGCCTGCTCGTCTCCGCATATCATCGCCTGGAAAGGCGTTTTTTCGTCTCCCTGACGGGTAATGGCGAATACGCCGATTATACAAGCGACAGGAACGACTGGATCTACGGAGGCGGCGCCAGCGCGGGCTACGACCTGACGAAATGGTTTACCGTATCCCTGAATTACACTTACCAGCAGCGAAACTCCGACATTGACGCAAACGATTACACCAACAACAGAGTAATGATTGCAATAAAGGCTGTCTACTGAGGTTACCTTATGATCAATCCGGAAAAGTCATACACCATGACAGACTATCTCGAAATCCTGCGGCGCAGGTTATGGTTCATCGTCGTGCCGTTCGTCGTAGTCCTGCTGGGAATCTCCATTTATTGTATTTTTGCTCCGAGGGAATACAAGGCATCTACGCTGGTCCTCGTAACTCCCCAGCGCGTCCCCGAGGCCTTTGTACCCACGACGGTAACTGCGAGAATCGAAGAGCGCCTTCAGACCATTGCCCAGGAAGTCATGAGCCGCACCAGGCTCGAACAGATCATCAATGAAATGCGCCTTTACGAGAAGGAGCGCAAGAGCATGTCTGCCGAGGAGGTAGTCGCGCTCATGCAGAAAAACATAAAACTTGAGCTCCCCTCCAAGAAAGAGGAGAAGGGATACTTCACCATAAATTACACAGGCGGGGACGCTCAGGTCGTTACATCTGTTGCCAACCGACTTGCATCGCTGTTCATAGAGGAAAACCTGAAAGTACGTGAACAGCAGGCAATGGGCACGACCGAATTTTTGTCCACGGAACTTACAAACGTAAAGGCTGCGCTTGATACCCAGGAAGCCCAGATTGCCCAGTACAAAAAGCGCTTCATGGGAGAGCTTCCGGAGCAGCGGGACACGAACCTGAAGATTTTCGAACAGTTGCAGGTGCAGGCCCAGAGGGCGGGGGAGAGCCTGAGGGCGGCGCAGGACAGAAAGCTGTTCCTGCAGAAACAGCTTTCGGATATGGAATCAGGCGCCTCCGCAATCTCCCTGCCGGGAAAGGACGGCCGTTCTGTGGATGGAAAGTTGGGAGACGGGGCCGGCTCTTATGAGTCGCAGAAAGAGGCCCTCACCCGTCAGCTCCAGGACCTGAGGACCAAATATACCGAAACTCACCCCGACGTTATTTCGACCAAGAAGAAACTCGCCGACCTGGAGAAGAACAGGGAGACATACAATATTGCCAAAGACCCCCGTTACCGCGAGATCAGGAGCCAGCTTGCCGCAACGGAACTGGAGATCCGCCGGCTTCACGGAGAATCCGACCAGATTGCTCGGCAGATAGGCAGCTACAGATCGAGGATCGAGAAGGTCCCCATGAGGGAGCAGGATATGGCGTCCCTGATGAGAGAGTACCAGAACAGCAAGGAAACTTATGAGCGGCTGTTAAAGAAGAGCCAGGACGCCCAGCAGGCGGAGAACCTGGAAAGGCGGCAAAAGGGCGAGCAGTTCAAGGTGATTGACCCGGCCAGGGTTCCGGAAAAGCCTTTTTCCCCGAACATTCCGAAACTATACCTGATCGGCCTGGCGCTGGGCATTGCCGCGGGATTTGCCACTGCCTTCCTGGTCGAGCAGTCAGACCGCACCTTCCACGAGGCGGGCGACCTTGAGAAAACCTTCGGGCTCAAAGTGCTGGCAAGCATCCCCAAAATAGAAAAAGAAGAAGAGAGCGGCTTCGATGTACGAAACATTTTATGGTTTAAAAGAAAAACCGTTTGAGATAACCCCGGACCCCGACTTCTTTTTTGCAAGCGAGAATCACAAGGAGGGGCTCGCCAATCTCAAGTACGCGATCAGGGAGGGCAAGAGCTTTACCGTCCTCACGGGAGAGGTGGGCTCCGGCAAGACCATACTCATCCGCAAGCTCCTCAACCAGCTCAACGGTGTGGCAAGGACCACGTATATATTCAACCCGATAATGAACAGGACGGATTTCCTGGAGTTCATCTGCAGGGACCTGGGGATGGAAATCCCGGAAGGGCTCTCGGACGGGAAGCTGGTCTCCGCCCTTCATGAATTCCTGCTGCAGTGCTATGAGAGGAGGGAAAAGGTCTTCGTGATCATCGACGAGGCTCAGGCGATGGACCCCGACCTGCTGGACCTCGTCCGCATGCTGACCAACCTTGAGACTTCGAAGAGCAAGCTCCTTAACGTCATCCTCATGGGTCAGCCGGAACTCACGGATATCCTCAACACGGACCGGTTCAGGCCTCTCAAACAGAGAGTCACCGTGCGTTTCGACCTCAAGCCGCTGACGCGCGAGGAGACGGCGGAATATATCCTTTATCGAATCAAAAGAGCGAGAAGCAGAGACCTGAGGATATTCGACAAGGGTTCCATCGACGAGATCTACAGGTTCTCGCGAGGGATTCCCAGGCTTATCAACGTCATCTGCGACAATGCCCTGCTGACCGGGTTCGCGAGGGGGGCGAAGCGCCTCAACAAGGGCGTGATCAAGGACGTTATCAGGGAACTTGACGTATCCAATCAACCCAGAACTGAAAGCCGGGCAAAGGTGCACCCCGCGATGGCTTTTCTGGCGGCAGCGGTGGCTATCATGGTGATTGTTTGGAGTTACCATAGCGGAATACTGAAGATACTGGGGAGAATGATATATGGGTAAAATGTTTGATGCTCTTGAAAAAATCGAAAAGGACCGCTTCGATGTAATTGAGGAGGAGCCGGTTAAAACCGACCCGGACAAGACAGTGCTTGACAGCATGCTCGTTGCCCATTTCGAGTCGTCATCCACTATCTCCGAGCAGTTCCGCAGGCTGAGGACCCATATTTTCCGGGAAAGGGCGGAAGACCCCCCGAGGACAATCCTGGTCACAAGCGCCCTGGGTTCAGAGGGAAAAAGCTTCGTCGCCGCCAACCTCGCCATTACAATAGCGACCGAGTTCGACAGCTATGCTCTCCTGGTCGACTGCGACCTGCGCAATCCCTCGCTCACGCGCTGGTTCGGCCAGGAAAAGGCGGCAGGCCTGTCCGATTATCTCCTGGACAAAAAAGAACTTTCCGAGCTGCTGATCAAGACCGATATAAAGAAACTCAGCATCCTGAGCGGCGGCAGTTCGCAGGAGAATCCCGTCGAATTGATCGGCTCGAAAAAGATGAGTTCCCTGATCAATGATTTGAAGGACCGTTACGAGGACCGCTACATAATCTTCGATTCCTCTCCGATCCTTGCCACGACTGAGCCGAGCGTCCTGACCAAGATGGTCGACGGCATAGTCCTGGTCGTCAGGGCCGATTCCACAGGTCGCGAATCTGTCGAGCAGGCGATGAAAGTCCTGGATAAAAACAAGATCATAGGGGTCGTTCTCAACGACGTAAAGTTCATGACGGATGCGATGCATTCCCGCTTCTTCGGGACAAAGTACAAATACTACTATTACCAGTACGGCAAGTCCGAAGAGGAAATGAAAAAAGGAGGTTTTCTAAGCAAGATAGGTTTGAAAAAGAAAAATTAAGAAATACCCCGGTTATATATTCGGCGCTTCTTCCTGGCCGGTTAGTTATTCACATGAGTTACAAAAAGGAGATTGTCAATGCCGGGAATAAACAAGTTTATCCTGGAAAAATTATCATTAGTCAAAAAGGCCAAAGAGGGCCCGGAAGCGGTCTTCTATTCCGAAACCCATTTCCTCCATATGCTCAAAATCGAGAGGAAACGGACGGAAAGGTCAAACGTGCCCTTCCTGTTGATGCTTGTCAACCTGGGGGACCTCTCGAGATTGGAGCGCATGGCCTACGCTGAAGAGGTCAGGGCGATCCTCGACTCGTCCCTGAGGGAAACGGACATCAAGGGCTGGTACGAGGAAGACAGGATCATTGGGGTGATTTTCACGGACATGCTTAAAATTGACGAGACCTCCAAGAGGAAGATCTTCCAAAAGGTTGCCCGCGCCTATTACAAAAGAAATTACGACAAGCTGTTCCGGAAAATAAAAATATCATTCCACGTTTACCCGGAACACCTGGACAAGGACTCCGACGGTGAAGGCAATATCTTTGACGATAACCTGTATCCTGACCATTCCTGGAAAAAGATAACGAAAAAGAGCTCCCTTATAATCAAGAGGTCGATTGACCTGGTGTGGAGTTCCCTGGCGCTGCTGCTCGTTTCCCCCCTGTTTGCGGCAATTGCGATCGGGGTCAAATTCTCTTCTCCGGGACCGGTATTTTTCCGCCAGGAAAGGCTGGGCCTGAACGGCAGGAAATTCATGTTCCTGAAGTTCCGGTCCATGTACGCGGACAACGACCCGCGCAGCCACCAGGAGTATGTCCGCAAGCTGATCGAAGAGAGCAAGAAAAGCTCAAGCGACAATATAATCTACAAAATGACCGATGACCCCAGGATAACCCCGTTCGGCCGCTTTCTCAGGAAGAGCAGCCTTGACGAGATCCCCCAGTTCGTAAACGTGCTCAAGGGGGAGATGTCGCTTGTGGGCCCGCGCCCACCCATTCCGTATGAATGCGATATGTATGATGTCTGGCATAAGCGCCGCCTGCTGTCCTGCAAGCCGGGGATCACCGGGCTGTGGCAGGTCACAGGGCGCAGCACGACGACCTTCGACGAGATGGTGCGCATGGACCTGGAATACATCGAGAATTGGACCCTCTGGAAGGACATAAAAATTTTGTTCAAAACCCCCCGCGTAGTCCTAATGGGCAAAGGGGCGTATTAAAAACAATAATCTCCCTCTCTCTTGTGGAGAGGGTGGGGTGAGGGTGAAAAAAATCATCTCCTCCCATGGGAAGACAGACAAGGAGAATATGTAATCATGTTAAAGATGGGAGTTATCGGCTACGGCTACTGGGGCCCCAACATCGTGCGCAATTTCAACAGCGCCAACGGGTCGCAAGTCGTTATGGTCTGCGATATGAACCAGCAGATCCTGAAGAAAGTCAAGAAAAGCTATGCAGACATAAACGTTACCACTGAACTTTCCGACGTTTTGAAATCGACGGAGGTCGACGCAGTCGCAATCGTCACCCCCGTCTTCACCCATTATGAGCTGGCCAAAAAGGCGCTCGAAGCCGGCAAACACGTTTTTATTGAGAAGCCTTTCACATCCAACAGCCGGGAAGCCGAGGACCTCATTGAGCTCGCCGAAAAAAAGAACCTGAAGATCATGGTTGACCATACGTTCCTCTACACGGGAGCCGTTCGGAAAATCAAGCAGCTCGTCGAAGATAATGTTTTGGGAGACCTGTTCTACTTCGATTCAATCAGGGTCAACCTGGGCCTTTTCCAGCACGATATAAACGTCATGTGGGACCTCGCCCCCCACGACCTCTCGATAATGCTTTACATAATGAGAGAAATGCCTGTCGCGGTGGTCGCCACCGGCGCAGGGCACTTCCGGGACGGCCAGGAGAATGTGGCCTACCTGACGTTCTATTTCAAAAGCAAAATGATAGCCCATATCAACGTAAACTGGCTTTCACCCGTGAAGGTCCGGACTACCCTTATCGGCGGCGAGAAGAAGATGCTTGTCTGGAACGATCTGGAGCCGGATGAGAAGATCAAGGTCTATGACAAGGGCGTCCAGGTCAGGACTAAAGAGGGCAAGTACAGTCTGCTCGTGGACTACCGTTCGGGCGACATCTGGGTGCCCAAGATCGAGCAGACGGAGGCCCTGAAGAAAATCGCGGAGACGTTCGTCGATTATGTCGGCAACGGCCTCGGCAGGGTGGTCAATGACGGAAAGGCCGGGCTCCAGGTTGTCAAACTGCTGCAGTCGGCGGAAAAATCCCTCAAGAACATGGGGCAGATAGTTTACATATGAAAGACGACCTCTACGTTTCCGCGGACGTGAAGCTCGGCACGGGCGTAAAACTGACCAAGTTCATAAACCTTTACGGCTGTACGATCGGCGACAATACCAAAATAGGGACCTTTGTCGAGGTGCAGAAAAACGCGAGTATCGGCAGGAACTGCAAGATTTCGAGCCATACTTTCATCTGCGAGGGCGTGACAATAGAGGACGACGTGTTCATCGGCCATGGCGTCACTTTCGTAAATGACACTTACCCTCGCGCAACCTCGGGCGGGGCCTTGCAGACGGAAGCCGATTGGAAGGTCGAATTCACGACTGTCAAGAAGGGCGCCTCGATCGGGTCAGGGTCCACAATCCTCGCCAATGTGACAATAGGCGAAAATGCAATAGTGGGCGCGGGCAGCGTTGTGACCAGGGATGTCCCGCCGGATACGATAGCTGCCGGCAACCCGGCCAGAGTGCTGAGGAAGATAGAAAACGCACGCTGAGCCTGTTGAAGCGTGTACAAATCACAATCTCCATTTCCCTTGATGGGAGAGGGCCGGGGAGAGGGTGGAAAATCCGATAACCCTTCCTCATTCCCTCCCGACACGGGGAGAGAAGATAAAGGAATAGTCGTTAGATAAGCTCAGTAACCGAAACTCGTCATTCCCGCGCAGGCGGGAATCCAGGTCTTTCAATACCGGCGCCCAGATACGGAGTCTTTGTTCGTCAGAGGGTGCAATAAAGCAAAAAAGAAAGTCGAGATATATATGTCGTTACCGGAAAAGCAAACAAACAAAATGAACGTGCCTTTTCTCGATCTCAAGATCCAATACCAGTCACTGAAAGATGAGATCCATGCCGAACTTGCCAAGGTCATGGAAAACACGGCGTTTGCGGGCGGCTCTTTCGTAGCCGCCTTTGAAAATGATTTTGCCCGGTTCTGCGGCTCAAAATACGCGGTCGGCGTCGGCAACGGCACAGATGCCCTGTGGCTGA
>CAZKYN010000004.1:24418-31064 GCA_964556675.1 uncultured Syntrophaceae bacterium | reverse complement strand
GTTTATACACAGGGCGGCCGGCAGCAACTGCTTCATTTGATCTTCAGGTCATCAGGACCCATCATACTTTCCCTCATCCCTTTTCATCTTAATGGACCCCCAAAATACATGTTTTCCCGGATTGTATGTACCAGGCTGTTTGGAGGAACAATCATCGCACAGGAAAAAATAAATTCCGAAGGGGGAGTAATATGAACCGGGCCATAGTAAGCGCCATTTGCCTTTTTTGCGGACTCATCCTTTTTTGCCCGCCCCCGGCTGCCGGCCAGAACTGGAAGATATTCGGCTGGACCATGGGAGGCGACTGCTCGCTGATGTATGATGAAGACCGTTGCGCCGTGCAGGATGCGAGCACGGTGAGTATACCTGTCCTGAAGACCGGCTGGAGCAATGACTGCAGGGACAAGGAGCTCGCAAACCTTGCGGCGATGGGCTTTCCAGCCGGGGTGCTGCAGAACTGGGCCCAGACAGTCCAGGTTTATGAAATCAACGTGAAAGCGAGGAATTACCGGGTCGTTTCAACTTCCGTATACGACCAGAAGGGAAACCAGCTTGCCATCACGCAGGCCGCTTCCGGCTGGTACTGCATAGTCCCGGGCTCCGCGACAGACAAACTGGTCAATAAGCTCACCGGCGCGCCGGAGGTCAAAGACGCTCACGAGATATTGATGCCCATCCCGGTCCCTCAGGGCGGTTACCCCGACCAGTACCAGCAGCAACAGCAGCCGCAGGCCCAGTCTAGACAAGCTCCCCCTTCAGTACCGATACCGCTTTACCGCTGATCAGGACACGGTTGCCGGAATTCCTCACTTTGACAACCCCGCCGCGGGCCGATATCTGGAGGCCCGTAAGCGGGTTCCTGCCCAGGCGTTTCTCCCAGTAAGGGCCGAGGCAGCAGTGGGAAGAGCCGGTCACCGGGTCTTCGTCAACGCCGACGGCCGGAGCGAAGAACCGCGAGACAAAATCAAATCCGGCCTGCCCGGAGCGGGCGGTCACAATAACACCTCTCATGTCGACCGATCCCAGTAACCTGAAATCGGGCCGCATCTCCCGCACAACTTTTTCCGAGTCGAATTCCAGTAAATAGTCGAAACGGTTCCTGCCGCAATAAAGGGGCTCAACGCCCAGGGCCCGTTTGAGGTCTGCAGGGCAGAAGGCCGCCGTTTCCGGCTCTGCAGGGAAATCCATCTCGATCCAGCCGCCATCAGCTTCGGTCCATCTCACGAAGAGCGGTCCGCTGCGCGTGTCGAAGCGGATAGTTTCCTTCCGGCCGGCTACTCCTGTCTCCCACAGGATGTGCGCCGACGCCAGGGTGGCATGGCCGCACAGGTCGACTTCCACGGCGGGCGTGAACCAGCGCAGGCTGAAAGCCCCGTCCTTTTTAAAAATGAAAGCCGTCTCCGAAAGGTTCATCTCCCGCGCGACGTCCTGCATCCATTTTTCGCCGGCTCCACCCGGATCCCCCGGCAGGATGCACACGCCGGCCGGATTGCCTGAAAATCGCCTGTCCGTGAAGGCGTCCACCTGGTAGATGTTCATACCCCTCTCCTGCAAAATGTTATTGAATGCGCCGGAAATACCCTGTAATCTCTATCAAAACCGGAGGTATTACACACATGGCCGATACGAAAGAGAACCTATATCAGGCATTCATCGGGGAAGCAAAGGCTTACTTCCGCCTGCTCGCCTTTGCGAAAAAAGCGGACGAGGAGGGCTATCCCCAGATTGCCGGACTGTTCCGGGCGATAGCCGAGGCGGAAAAGGTGCATGCGCAAAACGGCTTTGCCCACCTGGACAGGGTCGGTACCACCGAGGAGAACCTCAAGACCTCTTTTGAGAAGGAAACATACGTAAACGAGGTGGCCTATGCCCAGTTCCTCAAGCAGGCCTGGGCCGAGAACCTCAAGGATGCGATCTGGACGTTCACCAAGGCGCGCAACGCCGAGGAGCGCCACGCGAAGCTTTACAAATATGCTCTGACCGAAATGGCCAACGACCAGCGGACGAAATATTACGTTTGCCGGAACTGCGGCTGGGTCGAGGACGGCAAACGTCCGGAGCAGTGCCCTAATTGCCAGAGCCCTCAGGAGATGTACCTGGAGGTCGAGTAACTCCCCTTAGCGGAAGGGATTTGTCTCAGCCCCTCTCACAGACGAGAGGATTCACTCTCTGCAGGTCAGGCGGGTCCCGCCGCCCAGAACCTTTTGCCCATCGCGGAGACGGCGGCAACGAACTTGCCGATGTATTCCCTGTAGTGCGAGACATAGTCCGGGTCCAGGCGTTTTGTGAACAGGTCGCCGGAAAATAATTCGAGCACCTCTGGCAGCTCGAGAATGCCCTCAACGGTGCCTTTCCGGTAACCGCTCCATTTCTGCACATGCTCTTTCGACCGAAAGAGGTTCATGGTGCTTCACGAATAGGGCAGGTCCTGGAACCACTCGCTGAAAGGCACGGAGGTGTATGCCGCAATCCCCTCCGGGTCTGTCCTCTTTATTTTCCCGTCCTGCATATCAACGCGGACCGGGTCGCCGCAGTCGAGGCAGGGGGCCTCGATCTTCACTTCCTTTCCCTTGAAAAGCCAGCTGACCGCCAGCGATTCAAAACCTCACTGTCCGTACCATTTCTGTTCCCCCCCGATTGAAATCCGGTACTGGGTGGGAAGGCTGCTGAACGGGGAAAAGGAGCTGATATAATCCGTATTGGGGAAGAGCCATGCGGGCACGCCGGCCTCCATAAGATCGTGGAGCGCCTGGCGGCCTTCAACCGGTGAAAGGCCGAGTTCCGCGGCGATCTCCGTGTGAAAAGGCGCCCGGCCGTTTTCCACCATGTACCTGGTGATAAAGGAATATGTCCTGTCCAGCTGATTGGGCTCAGCCATAACTGCCTCCTTTTGGAATTATTCTGTTGCGCGGCATTTCCGCCGCCGGAGGTCCAGGCCCGGAAAAAAAGGAGAACTCGGTGGTGATAAAAAATTTTTGTCCGTAACAGGCCGGCTGTCAAGGGCCAGGCAAACCAGGGCACAACGAATCTTTCAACGGGTTTAACGTTTCATTTCAACGAATCGCGCCGTTCAGGCCGGGCATATTGTTCCTGCCCTCAATATTAGTTAATGAATTCAAGGTTTTAAATGGATTCGAAAAGGCGGACCGATTCTGGCACGGGATTTTCATATATAAGAAATCAAAGAGAAAAAAATCCCCCGTAAGGGAAAGGAGGCAAATAAAATGAAAAGAATCCTTTCAACTCTGATGGTGGCTGCGTTTGTGGTGCTGGGAACGGCAACCTTTGCAGTAGCAGAGCAGGTGGCGGCAGGCGGAGGCAACTTCCCCTTCTTCCATCTCGGTGCGCTGATCGTCGGGGGTCTGATAATCGTTAGCCTCAAGCACAAATACGAGAGGATCTACATGACGGAAGCGATGGGCTCTTTCGCCCTGTACACCGTGATGATAGCCCTCTTCACAGCTCCGGTCGTCGACCTTATCAAAGGGCTGGTTGGCTGATGTGACAGGGGCTCCCGTTCAGTCGGCGGGAGCCCCCTCCTTTATAGCCTCTCAGATCGTCTGCAATTTTCTGTGTCCCTCGATTTAAATCTATTGTACATTCTTTCCTGCAGCCAACAATTCTCCGGGAGGTGAATAACATGAAATTCGCCGGATTTGCCGCTGCAGCGGCAATGGTTTTCTTCACGGCAATCGGGGCGGGCGCAGAGGACATAATGCACCTTCCCAAGCCGCAGATCACGGGAGGAAAGCCGCTCATGCAGTGCCTGAGCGAAAGGCACTCGACGCGGACTTTCAGCGACCGCAAGCTCTCGCCCCAGTCCCTCTCCAACCTGCTGTGGGCCGCCTGGGGCATAAACAGGCCGGACGGCAGGCGCACTGCGCCGACCGCCAACAACAAGCAGGGGATGGATGTATATGTCGCCATGCCGGAGGGGGTTTTCCTTTACGATGCAAAATCCCTTTCCCTCAAATCCGTGATCAACAAGGACCTGCGCGCAGTTACCGGAAAGCAGGAATTCGTGGGCAAGGCCCCGCTGAACCTTATTTACGTTGCGGATTTCGCGAAAATGACAAACACGTCCGAAGCCGACAAACTGCGCTATTCCGCAGCGCACTCGGGTTTCATGGCCGAGAATGTTTACCTTTATTGCGCATCCATGGAACTGGGCACGGTCGTCCGAGCCTGGTTCGACGGTCCCGCCCTGGAAAAGGAAATGAAGCTCCGGCCCGACCAGAAGGTTATCCTTTGCCAGACGGTGGGGTACCCTAAATAGCCGGCAGTTAAAAGGGGCGACCCGCCGGTCGCCCGTTCCGGATTCCATGCTGTTCAAACAGGCTTAAAAGCAAGGCGTGCCAGGATCTGGCTGCGACAGCGTACTGGAGTGTACGTGAGCAAGCGAGGGCCGAGCACGAAGCATATGAGCCTTTTTCAACAGCCTGTCAGATGTTCGTCCCCGGGCCGCCCCCGGGCGCGCCCAGGGCCTTTTCGGCGGCCCCGGTGATTTCGTCGTCGTGGTCGTGGTTGAGGGAGAAGACCCGCAGGTGGACGACCCTGGCCGGGATGAATTTGTAAATATCGCTCAGGGGTTCGGGCGAAGTCCTGTCCGTCGCCGGGTTGTAGACATTTATCCTTTTCTCCCCCTCCGCCATGATGTTGAAGGGCCTCGGGTCCTGGGTGGCGAGGTCCACGCGCATCCTGATTTTATTTCGCAATGCAGCGGGCAGATTGCCGCGGATTAGCTTTTCGTAATCCGCTTCCGCCGCGAAGCCCATCCCCTTGTGGACCTGGTCGAGCGATATCTCGGCCGAGTAAGACATCTTCCATTTCACCTCCCGCAGGTGCAGCTTCTGCCACTCACGGCCGAGCGCCCGTTTTTTCGGGTCCCTGTCCTTCAGCCATCCCCTGACGGTCTGGAAAAGCTGCCATTCGTCGCAATAGAGGTACTGCCTCAGGTCCTTTGCAGGATTGCAGGGGAGCACGAATTCCATCGTGTCACGGAAGATCTCCTGGAGGTGCAGGTCGAGAGCGCGGGTCGTCCGGTGGAAGTAGACATTGGAGTAGAGGTTCAGCCGGGCGTTGAGGAACCGGCTCAGGGCCGAGATCCCGGCCTGGTGCAGAGTGAGGCCTTCTCCGGAAAAGAAACTGTAGAACCTGAGCCTCGCTATATCCACCATGTCCAGGGAAAAGCCCGTCATATATGCGTCCCTCTGGACGTAATCGAGATTGTCGACAGTGTAAATTCCCGAGAAGAGCTGGCGCAGGAATAACAGCCACCTGGGCCTGTTCCTGCCTTCGGAGGGCTCCGGCATCTTGATCAGAAAAGCAACCTGGGCGGGGTTGAGCCTTTCGCCTTTCTCGAACGGCCCGTTAGGGCTCCGGCGAATGGACCGGATTATTTCGCCCAGTTCGGAATTGATGATCTGCTGTCCGAGCAACTCGTGGTTCAGGTTATAGCGGTCCAGGAAATTATCATCGAAAAAATGGCCGAACGGCCCGTGCCCGATATCGTGCAGCAGCCCGGCGAGCCGGAGCAGTTCCTCTACAAAATTTATTGAGGGCGCGTCGGGACAGGCGTCCTTCAGGCCGGCATGCAAGTGCCGTCCGAACTCCCCGGCGACGTGCATTGTTCCCAGCGAATGCTGGAACCGGCTGTGCTCGGCGGAGGGATAAACCCAGCGGGCGCTCTGGAGCTGGTAGATCCTCCTGAGGCGCTGCACCCAGGGCGTATCGATCAGGTCCTTTTCCGTCCCCTCTCCGGCATCGGTCTCCTTCAGCGGCACAGTAAACAGAGCATAGCGGTGGATCGGATCGGCGATGAGGGCCGTGCCTTCGAATATCCTGGACTGGTTGTCTTTCATTTCCCGCCGGCGACCACGATCAGGTTGTATTCGGATTTCCAGGTCAGCGGCCTGGGTTCCGCCTTGAGCTGTTTGGCCAGCCTCTGGGCGGCCGGCTTGGCGTCCCTGGCATAATAGATCATATTGTGCCGGTAATTCGAGCGGGCGGCGCTTCCTGTCTTGTCCACCTTGTACCCGAGATTCGTCAGCTTTGCAGCAAGCTTCCTGGCCGATCCCGGTTTGCCGTTGCCGTAAAGCACCTTGATGCGGTTTTTTGATTTGGCGGCTGCCGGGGCGCTTGCCTTGGCCGGTTCAGCGGCGCTCTGGGCGGCGACTTTTTTCTCGACTGCCGCAACCGCCGCGTCCTTCCTGGACCTGTTGAGCTGGTCCTGCAATTCCTTTACCTGGAGGGAAAGCGCGAGGTTTTCCTTCTGGAGCCGCGTAATACCCGTCTGCTCCTCCTTTTTAATGACGTCGAGTTGCTCCCTGGACTTCGCCAATTCTATATTTTCCGACCGGCACTGGACCAGGTCCTGATGGACATCAGCCAGCATCTTCCGGCAACTGCTGCTTTCCTGATTTTTCAGGCCTGCGCATCCGACGAAAGCTAAAGCGAGAATCAAAACGAGAACGGTTCTGAGAATGGCGCCCATGTCTCCCCTCCCTATGTTCATTTTCCCCCGAAATATCGTAAAGGGACGAAAAAATCCACAGGAATCGTAAACTTACAGTGCGAAAACCGCATTGAAAATTATGTCTATCCGTTCTATAAAGGCGCGTCAGACTGTTCAAAAACGCTCATCTCC
>CAZKYN010000004.1:0-24318 GCA_964556675.1 uncultured Syntrophaceae bacterium | reverse complement strand
CGCCCTGCATATAATTGAACCAGTCTGATCTTGGGAAATATCGAAGACCAAAAAATGGAGGAAATGGATGGACAGTTCAAAAAGAAATCTCCTGATCGTGCTGGCGGTAGTGGCCGTTCTGGCCATTGCCGTTTATGGATTTTTCCAGTCGACTTTCAATTCGCTTGTCAGGCTTGATGAGGGCGTAAAAGCCTCCTGGGCGCAAGTGGAAAACCAGTTGCAGAGGCGCTTCGACCTCATCCCCAACCTCGTCGAGACCGTCAAGGGCTACGCCAAGCATGAGAAAGAGGTCCTGACGGAAGTCACAAACGCCCGGGCGCGGGTGGGCCAGGCCGGGACGGTCCCCGACAAGATCGCGGCGAATAACGAGCTCTCCGGCGCCTTGAGCAGGCTGCTTGTCGTTGTGGAAAGATACCCGGACTTGAAGGCCAACCAGAATTTCCTCCGCCTCCAGGACGAGCTTGCGGGGACGGAGAACAGGATTGCCGTCGAGCGCCGGAGATACAACGAAGCAGTTAAGGAACTCAACGTGAGGAGCCGCAGCTTCCCGGCCAACATAGTAGCGGGCATGTTCGGCTTCAAGCAGGCGGCCTTCTTCGAAGCGCCGGCGGCGGCTAAGGCTACTCCGCAAGTGAAATTCTAACGGCTGTTGAAAAAAGCTCATCTGCTGCGTTGCGCTGCAAACCGAATCGCTCAACGTATTAACCTATACGCCTCGCGATCCGGTTTTTGCGCGCCTTGCATCTAATCATTTTTGAACAGCCTGGCAATGTACTATGGAAAGATTTGAAATCGGAATAATCGGCGGCACGGGAGGGATCGGCAAATGGTTTGCCGGCTTTTTCCGGGAAACGGGCTACAAGGTCCACGTGACCGGGCGAAAGTCAGGCATGTCCCTGCCCGAGCTTGCGGAAAGATGCCGTGTGATCTTTGTGGGAGTCCCGATCGGGTCGACAATTGAGATGATCCGCCAGATCGGCCCGCTGGTGAAGGAGGATGCCCTGCTTGCCGATTTCACTTCGCTCAAGACGGGGCCGGTGCGCGCCATGATGGATTCCTCGAAATCCGAGGTGGTCGGGACGCACCCGCTCTTCGGCCCCGATGCCGTTTCGCTTTCCGGCCAGAACATCATCCTGTGCCCGGCCCGGGGCTCCGCGTGGGCTCCATGGCTCAGGGAGGTATTTGAACGGGGCGGCGCCGTGGTGACCGAGTCTTCCCCGGAACTGCACGACCGCAAAATGGCTGCCGTTCAGGTCCTTACCCACCTGGGCACGATATCACTGGGGCTTACACTCCGGGAGATGGGAGAGGATTTCGCCGGGCTGGAAAATTTTTCGACCCCGGTTTTTCGGCAAAGACTTAAAATGATCGAGAAAGTATTCGAGCACCCCGGGCTTTACACGCAAATAATCAGGGAAAATCCCGAATCGCAGGCAGCCGCGTCACTCTACCGGAAGGTTTTGACCCGTGTCATAGATTCAATGGATGTGAATGGCGAACTGGAAGAGAAGTTGGCCGGATCCTGGAAGATGCTGAAAAAAACAATTTGACACGCCGCCCCTGTACTGTTAAACAGAATCATCAACGCAACGGAAAGACTCAATGAAGATCAACTCGATTAGAATGAATTGGTGGTGGTGGCACAACACGGAGGGGTCTGTCCACTGCTGATTCGCCATTAAATTAAAATACAAGCCGTGGAGACCTCGAGGCTCCACGGCTTTTTTGTTATGTACGGAAGGGCCGTGATGAAGATCATGGCCCTTTTCATTTTTTATGTCCCCCTTTGGAGGGGACGGGGGGAGGTCAAAACGGGATAGAAATCACCGCCTCCTTACCCCCGCCGGCGGGTGACAGACATAGGAGTTGTTATCAATGTATTACCCCGATTTTGAAACATTCGAAAAATTCGCCCGAAATAGTACATCCGGCAACATGGTTCCGGTCTCCCGCGAGATCCTGGCGGACACCGAAACGCCGGTCTCGGTCCTGATGAAATTCAGCTCGCATCCGTACACGTTCCTGCTCGAAAGCGTGGAGGGCGGGGAGAAATGGGGCCGCTACACCTTTATCGGCACCGACCCTCGCGCCGTTTTCCGCGTGAAAGGCGAAGAGGTAGTCATAACCGGAAACGGAACTTCCCGGTCCGTTCCGCACAACGGCGATCCCCTGGGCATACTCAAGGAAGAGCTCCAGCGTTTCCGGCCGGCCCCGCCGGCTCTGGTGGAAGGGCTCCCGCGCTTTTGCGGAGGGGCCGTGGGTTTCATGGGACACGACATGGCCCGCTATTTCGAGGCGCAATCGCTGAACAGCGGCAAAGCTCCCCCCGACGATATAGGCGCGGACGCATCGGTCTTTCTCATCACGGATACGCTGCTGATCTTCGACAACGTCAGGCACACGATCAAGGTGGTCTCGTGCGCGGTGATTGAGGAAGGCAAGGAGCCCCGCTCGGTGTACGACGCGGCGGCAGCCAGGATAGATGCGGCAATCGCGAAGCTCCGCTGCCCTCCCGCTAAGAAGACCGGAACGGTCAAATTCAGCGCCGATTTCCGCCTCCGGCCGAATATGGAGGAGCCCGTTTTCAAGTCCATGGTCGAGAGGGCCCGCGAGTACATTGCTGCGGGCGACGTCATCCAGGTCGTGCTCTCGCAGAGGTTCGAGGTCGAATGCGACGGCCTGGACCCCGTCAGCATCTATCGGGCGCTGCGTTTTGTAAACCCCTCGCCCTACCTGTATTTCCTCAAGATGGAGGATATCTATCTCGTCGGCTCTTCGCCCGAGGTCATGGTCAGGCTCGAAGACGGCGTCGCGGAACTGCGGCCCATTGCCGGAACGAGAAGGCGCGGCCGGACCGAGCAGGAGGACCGCAGGCTCGCGGACGAACTGCTCAATGACCCGAAGGAGCGGGCCGAGCACGTGATGCTTGTCGATTTGGGCCGCAACGATCTGGGGAGGATAGCCCGGACCGGCTCCGTCCAGGTGAACCAGCTCATGGCCGTGGAGCGGTACTCCCACGTGATGCACCTCGTCTCAAACATCCAGGCCCAGCTCGCAACCGGCAAGGATGCCTTTGACGTGCTGCGGGCTTCGTTCCCGGCGGGCACTCTGAGCGGCGCGCCCAAGATAAGGGCCATGCAGATCATAGACGAACTGGAGCCCACCCGCAGGGGTCCCTACGGCGGCGGTGTCGGCTATTTCAGCTTCTCCGGCAACATGGACTTTTGCATAACAATCCGGACCTTCGTTATCCGCAACGGGAAGATTTACATCCAGGCCGGGGCCGGCATTGTCGCCGATTCGGACCCGCACGCCGAGTACAAGGAAACGCTGAGCAAGGCGGAAGGGCTTGTGGAGGCGCTCCGGATGGCCGCTTCGGGGTTCAGGGTAGATCCGGAATAGAAGGGAGTTAAAGAATGCTTTTGATCATCGATAATTACGATTCGTTCACTTACAACCTGGCGCAGTACTTCAGCCAGCTCGGGGCGGAAACGGCGGTGCGCCGCAACGACGAGATCTCTCTTGACGAGATCGGCGCCTTGAAGCCTGAGGCATTGGTCATTTCACCGGGGCCGTGCTCGCCCAGGGAGGCGGGTATCAGCGTGGATATCGTCCAAAGGTTTCACGCGCAAACGCCCATCCTGGGCGTCTGCCTGGGGCACCAGTCAATAGGGTATGCGTTCGGCGCGGCGGTTGTCAGGGCCCCGCGGCTCATGCACGGCAAGGTTTCGCCGGTGCTCAACGATGGCAGAACGATTTTTAAGGGACTGGCCAATCCGTTCCCCGCGGGGCGCTATCATTCTTTGATCGTGGACAGGGATACGCTCCCGGATTGCCTGGAGGTGAGCGCCGAGACGGCGGAGGGGGAGATCATGGGGCTGCGTCACCGCGAGTACCCGGTGGAAGGGATCCAGTTCCACCCGGAATCGATCCTGACGCCGAACGGGAAGAGAATACTGAGGAATTTTCTGAAGATTATTTAGAAGGCTGTTGAAAAGGCTCGTATCGCCGTTAACAATGAAAGGAGTTGAATGAAAATGATCAAGGAAGCCATATCCAAAGTTGTCAGAGGGGATGACCTGGTAGAGGCTGAGATGATGGATGCCATGGAGGAGATCATGGGCGGGGAGGCCACCCCCGCGCAGATCGGGTCTTTCATAACCGCGCTCCGCTTCAAGGGAGAAACAGTACAAGAGGTGACGGGAGCCGCCCGGATCATGCGGCGCAAGGCGACGAGGATCGACGCGCGCTCGCCCGTCATAGTGGACACGTGCGGAACCGGCGGTGACGGAATGCAGACGTTCAATATCTCCACGACGGCCGCTTTTGTCGTCGCAGCCGCGGGAATTACTGTCGCCAAGCACGGCAACCGCGCGGTGTCGAGCAGCTGCGGGAGCGCCGATGTCCTCGAAGCCCTGGGGATCAATATCGAGGCGGCGCCCGAGATCGTGGAAGAATGCGTCCAGCAGGCCGGGATCGGTTTCCTGTTTGCTCCGAAGCTGCACGGGGCGATGAAATACGCCATCGGCCCGCGCCGCGAGATCGGCATCAGGACGGTATTCAACATGCTCGGCCCCCTGACTAACCCGGCCGGGGCGACTTCGCAGCTCATCGGGGTCTACGACCCGCGCCTGACGGAGATGTTTGCCGGGGTCCTCAAGAACCTGGGCGCCCGCCGGGCATTTGTCGTCCACGGCGCCGACGGACTCGACGAAGCAACGGTCGCCTGCGAGACGAGGGTGTCCGAACTCCGGGACGGGATAATTTCCACATACAACATCGATCCGGTTGCGCTCTTCGGGCAGGCGTACGAAGCTAAAGATCTGGTCGGCGGCAATGCTTCGGTTAATGCTCAGATCACAAAGGACGTCCTCTCCGGCAAAGACGGCGCGTGCAGGAAAATAGTTGTGCTCAATGCCGGCCTGGCCATAGTCGCGGGAGAGAAGGCGGCCACCTTGCAGGAGGGTATGGAGGTCGCGGCAGACTGCATCGACAGCGGCCTCGCACTCAGGAAACTTCAGGCACTTATCGAGATGAGCAACAGTTGAGGGAGGGGAATTGATTCTCGAGCAGATCCTGGAAATCAAGCGCGCCGAAGTGGCCGTCCTGAAAAAAAACAGGCGGATCGAGGACTCCTCCGTCGCGGGCCTCCGCCCGGCCCGGAATTTCGGGGCTGCCCTGGCGGGCGGAACGTGTCCGATCATTGCGGAAGTGAAGCGGAAATCTCCATCCAGGGGCGTCCTGCGCGAGGACCTCGACCCGGTAGCCCTCGCGGCGGAATACGAGCAGAGCGGGGCGGCTGCAATATCGGTTTTGACGGACAGGCAGTTTTTCGGGGGCAGTACGGAAGACCTCCGGAAGATAAAAGATGCGGCCGGAATACCCGTTTTGAGGAAGGATTTCATCATCGACCCCTGTCAGATCTACGAATCGAGGGCGATCGGGGCGGATGCGGTCCTGCTCATCGCGCGGATTCTGGATCAGGCGCAGCTCAAAGAGTACATCGAACTTGCGGGATCGCTCGGGATGGCGGCGCTCGTTGAAATCCACGACCAACCGGATGCCGAAAAGGCGCTGGCCTCGGGGGCCGGGATTATCGGGATCAATAACAGGGACCTGTCGACGTTCGCAACCGACGTCCGGAAGACTATTGAATTGCTGCGGTTTATCCCGAAAGGGAAGGCAATTGTGAGCGAAAGCGGAATCAGGACCCGCATGGATATTTTAATGCTGCAGTACATGGGCGTCCACGCGTTCCTGGTCGGCGAGGAGCTGGTGAAGGCGGAGGACCCCGGCCTCAGGCTGCGGGACCTGATGGGGCGATAATGGAAGTAAAGGTCTGCGGCATAACCAATATTGAAGACGCGGCAGCAGCCGTCGAATGCGGCGCGGATGCCCTGGGTTTCATTTTTCACGCGCCGTCCCCGAGGTATGTGAGCCCTGAACAGGCAAAAAACATCATTGAGAGCCTGTCCGGAAAGCCTGTCTGCAAGGTGGGAGTTTTCGTAAACCGGAATTGGAGGATCATAAAGGAGATCGCCGCGTTCTGCGGCTTTGACCTGATACAGCTCCACGGGGATGAAAAGCCCCGGTTTTGCGCGAAATTCCCGGGGGAAAGCCTGATCAAGGCGGTGTCTCCGGAGAGCGCAAAAGACCTCCCGGAACTTGAATTATACGTTGTCCGCGCTTTTCTGTTTGACACGAGAAAGGGCGGCCTGTACGGCGGGACCGGAAAAACATGCGACTGGGAACTGGCGTCCAACCTTGCCCGGCAAAGGCCACTGATCCTTGCCGGGGGGCTGGGCCCGGACAACGTCCAGGAGGCAATAAGGAAAGTCGCCCCTTCAGCTGTCGATCTGAACAGCGGAATCGAATCCGAACCGGGCAAAAAAGATTACGTGAAAATGGGGAAGACCGTGGAGATTGCGAAGAGAACGGTTTTAAAAAGAATCGGCAATTCAATATTTAAAAAAGGATGACGAGAAGGCTCTCGTTTATATTTCAGGCTGGAAGTTACATTTCACTGTTTAAAAAAAGGAAGCAACATGAAAAATCTGCCGGACAGGAAAGGGCATTTCGGGGTTTACGGGGGGCGGTATGCGGCGGAAACGCTGATGCCCGCCCTGATCGAGCTGGAGGCCGCCTATACTGAGGCGCGGCGCGACCCTGCTTTCAAAAGCGAACTCTCCCGCTGCCTGCGCGATTATTCCGGGAGGGAAACGCCCCTTTACTTCGCCGCGGGCCTGACCGAAAAGCTGGGCGGCGCGAAAATCTATCTCAAGCGCGAGGACCTCAACCACACCGGCTCCCATAAAATCAACAACACGCTGGGCCAGGCGCTGCTCGCCCGGCGCATGGGCAGGAAACATGTCATTGCCGAAACGGGCGCCGGGCAGCATGGCGTGGCCGCCGCCACGGTTGCCGCCCTGTTCGGGATGGAGTGCAAGGTCTTCATGGGGGAGGAAGACATCAGGCGTCAGGCCCCCAACGTCTTCCGGATGAAGATCCTGGGCGCCGAGGTCGTGCCCGTCAAGTCCGGGACGGCCACGCTCAAAGACGCCATGAACGAGGCGATGCGCCATTGGGTCGCCCGCGTGAGGGACACTTTTTACATAATCGGCTCCACGGCCGGTCCTCACCCGTATCCGATGATGGTCCGCGATTTCCAGAGCGTTATCGGCAGGGAAACCAAAGTCCAGATAAGGCGGAAAGAGGGCCGACTCCCGGATTACGTGATCGCGTGCGTCGGCGGGGGCAGCAACGCGATGGGCATATTTTACCCCTTCCGCAACGAACCCTGCGTCAGGCTTGTGGGCGTCGAAGCGGCGGGAATGGGGCTTGCCACCGGACAGCACGCGGCAAGCATCAGCGCGGGCCGGGTGGGGGTCCTGCACGGCAACAAGACCTATCTGCTCCAGGACGAGCACGGCCAGGTGCGGGACGCCTACTCCATTGCGGCCGGCCTGGACTATCCGGGTGTAGGCCCGGAGCACAGCTTTTTCAGCGAAACGGGCAGGGCCGCCTACATTTCCATTAAGGACGATGAGGCTGTCGAGGCATTCATGTTCCTTTGCCGCCACGAAGGCATCATACCCGCGCTCGAAAGCGCCCACGCCGTGGCCTATGCCATGCGGCTCGCCCCCGGGCTGGGCAGGGACAAAATTATTGTTGTGAACCTCTCCGGCCGCGGAGACAAGGACGCGGCGGTCATTCATAACTTTGGTTCGGGAGGAGGCAAACAGTAATGGGACGGAACCGCATTGATCAACAATTCGCATATTTGAAAGCGAGGGGTGAGAAGGCATTTGTCGCCTATGTCACTGCCGGAGACCCGGACCTGGAAATCACTGAGGAAATTGCTCTGGAGCTGGAAAAGTCGGGGGTGGACATCCTGGAGATCGGGGTGCCGTTTTCCGACCCGACCGCCGACGGGCCCGTTATCCAGGCGGCTTCCCAGAGGGCTTTGCGCCGGGGCACGACTCTTTCCGCCATCCTTGACATGATCGGCTCGCTAAGGCGGAAAAGCGAAATCCCGATCGTCCTGTTCAGTTATTTCAACCCGATTTTTTCGTTCGGAGTCGAGGCCTTTGCCGAAAGGGCCGCGCGCGCGGGTGTGGACGGGGTCCTGGTCGTCGATCTGCCCGCGGAAGAGGCGGACGAGCTCAAAAAATACACGGACCCGCACGGGATCAAATTCATCTTCCTGCTGGCCCCCACTTCCGGTGAACAGCGGATCAGGGCGGCCGCCGCGAAAGGCTCCGGATTTCTGTACTATATTTCCGTCACGGGCGTTACGGGCACGCAGCTGCCGCAGGCGGAACAGATCGAACGTGATATCAGGATAATCAGAAAATACGCTTCAATCCCCGTCGTTTCCGGCTTCGGCATCTCGACCCCCGAGGTGGCGGGGTCTATCGCCGCGAGGGCGGACGGAATAGTGATCGGCAGCGCTTTTATGAAAATAATCGGCGATTGCGCGGGCGGCGGCCTGATCGGGAAAATCCGGGATTTCGCCGTCGCCGTCAGGAGGGGCATTGCAAAATAAATTCTCATGCTGATGCAAAAAACAGCGCGATGATGATAATATCATTTCGGGCCTCAGGCCGTCCCATCCATCTTATCCGGGGCCAGTCCGGGCCGGGAAATGATAATGAAGATCCAGTACGGTATTGAATCGTATCTCGCCAGGCAGAGCAGGTCGTCGCTCGTCCTGCTCTGCATCAGCATCATCGCGGCCCTGGAAGTCATAAACTATTTCCTGGGCCAGGAGTTCCGTCTCGTAATCTTCTATTTTATCCCCCTCTTCATTGTAATATGGTTCGTTGACTCGACATGGGCCATCCTGATCAGTTTCGGCGCCGCCCTGTCCTATTTCATCCTCGGCAGGTTTGTTCTTGATTCAAAACTGGCGGGGCACGCCTGGAATACCTTGACGAGGCTCGCGGTCTTCATAATTTTCATCTATATGGTGAATGCTTATAAAAGGGAACGGATCTTCGCCCGGGAGGATTTCCTGACCAAGATCGCCAATAACCAGCACTTCGCCGAGATCTCCGCCATGGAGATCGAGCGCTGCCGCCGATACGGCCGCCCGTTCAGTCTCGTCTACATCGATGTGGATAATTTCAAAGCGGTCAACGACAACTTCGGGCATTCCGCGGGCAACAAACTGCTTTACGAGGTCGCGCAGGGGATCAGGCGCAACATCCGGGCCAGCGACATGGTCGCCCGGCTCGGCGGAGACGAGTTTGCCATCCTTCTGCCCGAAACGGGTTTCGAACAGGCGGGCGCGATAATCCCGAAGCTCCGGGAAAAGCTGATTTCTCTAATGGAGGAACACGGGTGGCCGGCCACCTTCAGCTTCGGGATGGCGACGTTTCTCAAGGCCCCGGACAATTTCGACGAGATGGTCCGGCATGCAGATATGCTGATGTACCAGGCCAAGAATGAAGGGAAAGACACGATCAGGTCGGGCATTTACAGGTGAGGGGATTCAGCCCGACTCTTGACGGGAGCGGGCGGGAAGATGCCCCGGCCGAAGCTCCGGATGTCTTCGATTGTGAAGAAAGCCTGCGGTGCGGAATTAGTGATCAGTTCCCTGACCCTGTCCAGGTCCTTCCTGTTGATAATGGTATAGATCATTTTGACGGGCCCGTTCGAGCCCTGACCGTCCAGGCGGGTCACGCCGAATCCTTTCGAAGCCAGCAGCCTGGGAAGTCCGTTTTCCTCCTGGAGGATGATCCGGACGGAAACCTTTCCGACCGCCACTTTTTCCTCAATGAGCATCCCGACGAAATTGCCCATCGAAAACCCGGCCGCATAGGCGACGAAATAGATGGGGCTGGTGAGGTTTTTCATTATCTGGGAGACGGCTATCAGCCACAGGAAGACCTCGAAGAAACCAATGACGGCCGCAAGCAGTTTCATGCCCTTGGAGATGTAGATGATCCTGATGGTCATCAGGGAGACATCCATTATCCGGGAAAGAAATAGCAGGACCGGCAGAATTCCCCAGGTGAAAAGGTATGAATTTAGAAAAGCGTTGAAATCCATGAAGCCTCGGAAAAACGAGCAGCGGTATACCCTGTAATCGCCGGAAAGTCAATCCTGGCTTGAAATTCCCATAATTTGAATGTTTGTTGTCTTCATTCGAAAGCAGGAAACCGGGAAAATGTTATACCTGTGAATAGATGAATCCTTTTCCAAATGGTAAGAATTTCATTTTATTTAATGCGCACAGATTGTAAATAAGTAGTCAGATTGATTTTTTTATTTGTAAGATTCAATTTCCGACGAATACGTTCCCGATGCCGATCGACTGTTGAAGCAGATATGCCCCGCAATTCGGCGATTTCTTTGTTCCCTAACCCATTTCGGATCATATTGCATATATTCACTTCCGTCGGGGTCAGGGTTTGAAACTGGCTCACAATTCGATTGATGTAAGGCGAGGCAATTTCCTCCAGATTGGTTCGTAAAATCTCAATATATTTCTGCTTGTCTTTTTCTATTGCCGGGGTTAATGCGTGAACAATCGGCATGATTACATTATCTATGCTCAACTGAACATTTTCATAAATTTGCCTCTTCTCAGCTTCTATGTTTGAAAGAACAGTGCGTAATACCGCATTAGCTTCCTGCAATGCTTTCCTTTCCAATGCCAGTTGCGTATTGTTTTGCTGTAATTCCTTTTCCGCTATTATTCGAATGGAGATTTCACTTATACGTTGCGCAACTTCCTCCAGTAAATTCCTTTCCTCTTTAAGAAAAGGCCCTTCATCAGCAGTCGGCATTTCTTTAGTGTAAAAAATACTCACCTCACCGACGATTTCATCATCCAGTCTGATTTGCGCAGATTGTCGCCATTCCGAACTTTCAAAATTTTTATTTTCGAAAGACTCTCCCTGAAAGGTGATCCGTGCACAGGCAATTTCCGGATAAAGCCAGTATGCCGGGAGATAATCGACAAGGAGCTTAAGGAAGTCTTGTATTGAGCCGTTTTTTTTGACCAGGGATGCCATACCATATAGACAGTTCAATTCCTTAATGCGCTCTTGAAGTGCAGTTGTAGAACTATTTCTTTGCTTTGATCTTATCATAGGCAGTCTAAATCCTCCCCCCACCTTTTCTTATGCAATTATAGTGCATTTTTTGGGTGTTTACAATGGGGGGGTTGTCTGTAAGTATTCGGTCTGCGGGCGGTTTTCCTTTCAAATTCAGGGGTGGATTCATCTGTAAAAATTAACCTTTCTTGGAACCACCCACTTATCCACCCCTGAATCTTTTGGAGTCGTTTTAAACTGACCGGCGTAATATCTTAAAGGAGAAAGCAATGCTCGAAAAGCAAATATGGTTAACTTCATATGATCTTGAGAGATTGAGCAGTGTCATTGAATCTTCAAAGATTGCCGGATATCAAAAAAAGTTTTATCTGAGGCAGTTGGACCAGGAGCTTGAAAAAGCCAGGGTAGTCAGTCCTCGCGACATACCCCCGGATGTAATCACGATGAATTCGATTGTTCGGGTCAGGGACCTTGGTTCGGGCGAAAAGAAGGATTACACATTGGTGTTTCCGTCCGATGCCCGAATCGAAGAGGGAAAGATCTCTATTCTGTCTGCAATTGGGACAGCCTTGATTGGTTACAGGGTCGGGGACGTTATTGAATGGCAGGTTCCTTCGGGATTGAAACGCTTGAAAATCGAAAAGATTTTGTATCAGCCGGAAGCATACGGTCATTATGATCGGTAATCAACCTTCGAGTAATTGCATTCAGGATAATGGAAAATAAAAACAAGAAGCAGCTTTCCCGGGAGCCGGCCAGGTTGCGTCGGGAACCCGAACCGGTGCTTTTCGTATTGACCCTCCACCAGGCGGCTTTCCAGGTGCGACCAGCGCGGGCTTGCCTGACCCGTTGGTCTTTACGCCCTGATACTTGCAAGGGCCATGTCCAGGATCAGCGAATTCTGGGACTCGCATCGCGGATTGAGCACGATGGGGATTTTTGTTCCAAGCAGCGCCCCAGCCGGCATGCTGCCGCCCAGAAATGTCAGGACCTCCGCTATTGAGTAGCCGGCCTCTATGTCCGGAAGGAAATATATATCCACCTCGCCCGCGACCTTGCTTTCTATTCCTTTTCTCAAGCACCTCTCGCGTGATGCGGCACAATCGATATCAAGGGGCCCGTCGATAATCGCTTTCAACTGGTTGCGCCTCGACATCTGGGCAAGAATAGCCGCGTCCAGCGAGGAAGGGATATTGAAATTGACGATTTCGGCTGCAGACAGGGCGGCGACCTTCGGCTTCTCAATCCCCAGGGCCCCGGCAAATTCGATAGCATTCTCCAGGATCCGGACCTTCTGCCTGATATCCGGAAAAGACTGCATGAGCGTATCTGTCAGCATAAATATCCTGTTTTCCGCCGGCAACTCAAATAATGAAACATAGCTCATTGATTCTCTTCCCGCGGCGACGGCGTCTTTCTCAGTGAGTGCGTCGGTAAAGTCCTTCAATGAAGCATCGCCTTGAAAGAGGATGTCGGCCTTCCCGTTCCGGGCCGTGGCAATCATTTCATCCAGGACATCCCTGGGCACGGGCTTGCCTGACCCGTTGACGCCTATGATAACGGGCTCGATCAGACCGGCCTTCTCGGCTTTCTCAACAAAATGAGACACCCTGGAGCTGCGCGGCGCCGGAAGGGCGAGCTTTTTTCTTTTCTTTTCCTTGGCCAGCTCCATTATCTGCTTGAAACTTGTTACCATCAAAAAGCCCCTTTCTTCATGAAACCAGCACGCCAAGGGCTATATCGGTGATGATAGTCTTGTGGGAATCCGACCTGGAGGGGATCACAATCGGAATCCCGGCGCCCATGATGAAAGCATGCCTTCTATATGCGGTAAAAATGTCCCTCTCTCCCATTCCGTCAATCTTTACGAAGACATTGGCAAGATCCAGGTTGTGCATGAGAAGGATATCGGGAATTCGGGAATAGTCGATATTATCGAAGTCTTCGAGATAGCCGTCCTCACCGAGCAGGAAGTCTGAAAGGGATGAGCCTTCCACCAGGCCGGAGAGGCCTTTATCTGCAAATGCCTTCCTGATCTTTTCGGCATCGAGAAGAGAATCGAGCCGGTCGTCAAAATCTTTCCTTGCGGTTACGATCCCAACCCTGGTGCTGTCATATCCGAGCCGTGAGAACATGAACATGGCATTCTTGAGGATATCCATTTTCGCATTGAAGTCCGGGGCCACGGTGATCGCAACGTCCGCAAGGGCGAAAAGTTTCGGCACGGGACGGAACTTCATCAGGCCCACAGCGCACACTTGTTTCTTTTTGCCGAATTTCTTTGAGGATGCCCGGATGAGAGTCCGGTAAAGAGGAGGCCCTTCGATGAAAGCCCTGATGATGAAATCCGCCTCACCGTCCATGGCAAGCTGAACTCCGCGCTCGGCCTTTCTCTGAGAAGACCTTTCATCGAAAACTTCGAAATTCGAAATATCAAATTCTATATCATCGGCGATCCTGCGGATCTTTTCTTCATCGCCTACCAGGAGAGGCTCTGTGTAGCCCCTTTTATGGGCCTCTTTCAGGGCCAGGAGGAATTCCCTTGCTTCGGCCCCCACGACGGATATTCTCCTGGGGCCGGACTCCCTTGCCACTGCTCCCGCTAACTGTTCTGCTTCTTCAAAACTCGTCAAAGCTTTCATGAATCACACCTCCGATCAATATGGCCGCGTTTCATTCATTTGAGCTTTTAAATAAAAAACTCGCATTTCATCGGCGCCGCACGATTATAAAGGCCGGTAAAAGTTCACTGTTATGGAATCTGATTTCAGAAGAGTGAAACCACTTTTGTCAACAGCTGTTCATCGGCGAGGTCGGAAGCGCTCAAAATGCTTTTCCCGGGGGCCCGCCTATTGTGGATAGAGAAAAACCCCGGATATTTCCGGGGCTTTTCTCCAATGTTTCATCTTACTTGTTTTTCTTGCGCCAGATATTCATATTTTGCGCCTCCTGAATCAGGCTGTCTCTCAGATCCGGATGCGCAATATTGATCAGGGCTTCCGCCCTTTGCCACGTGGATTTTCCGGCGAGATCGGCGATGCCGTACTCGGTCACTATACAGTGGGCCTGGGTGCGCGGGACCGTTACGATGGACCCCTGGGGCAGCACCGGAACAATGCGCGATTTGATATTGCCCTGCTTGTCCTTATATGACGAGTTGCAGCAGATAAATGAAATGCCGTCCTTTGACATATACGCGCCCGTTGCGAAATCGAGCTGTCCTCCCGTTCCGCTGATATGGCGGGGACCGGAAGATTCGGAAGATACCTGGCCGAAGAGGTCGACTTCGATGCACGCATTTATCGATATAACGTGATCGTTCTGTGCGATTATATGGGGGTCATTTGTGTATGAAACCGGGTAGGTCGCCAGGCAGGGATTATAGTCCATCCACTCATAAAGGAACGGACTTCCTGCCGCGAAAGCGTAAACGCTCTTGTTCTTGTCGATTCCCTTCCTCTTGTTGGTAAGCTTCCCGGCCTGGTACATGTGGTAATATGCGTCAACCAGCATTTCCGTGTGGCAGCCAAGGTCTTTTATATCCGATTCGGCAAGCATCGTCCCCACGACATTGGGAAGTCCGCCTATTCCCAACTGGATGCAGGCGCCGTCATGGATCAGGGGGACCATGTGCGCGGCGATCTTCCTGTCGATTTCAGTGGGCGCTGCCGGGGGAATCGCTTCCACCTTGGATTCGAACTCGGTTACATAATCGACTTCCGAGATATGCACGGTCTCATCCCTGCCGCCCATTGTCCAGGGCAGATTGGGGTTGACTTCCAGGATTATCTTTTTTGAAACGTCCAGGGCGGCTCGAACCGCGGCAACTCCGTTGTGGAGGCTGAAATAGCCCTGTTTGTTCATTTTTGTCACCCTGAGCATGGCGACATCAACGCTTTTGATGCTCTTGGTGTAGAACAAAGGCTGGTTGCGGAAGACCATTGGATGGTAATAGCACCTGCCCTTGTCATGGAGCTTGCGTGAATAACCCGAAAAGTGCCAGTCCTGAAGAGTGAATACATCTCCTGCAGGATCGGCTTCAATGCAGGCCTGCTGGGACAGGCTGAGCACAATGCGGATATTGATGTCCTTAAGCTCGTCCTTGCGGGCGGCCAGCGCTTTGTCCAGTGCAATAGGCTTCGTGTGGCCAAAACCATACTCAATCCAGTCTCCGCTTTTAACCACCTTTACCGCCTCTTCTGCTGAAACCAGTTTCTCTCGATACTCTTCTGCGTAAGTCATAAAAACCTCCCTCAATAATGTTTATGCGCAAACCAAGTGCGGTCTTGTGCACTGTTTAGATACTCGTCTTTAGGGTACACCTCCGTTGTTCCGATTAGTTGTGGTACTGGATTAAAGGAGAAGCCGGGCTGGCGTGGACCCGGCTTCTCTCGATTCGGGTGCATTACGGCATTAAACAATGAATGCCGGGGAAGCATCCTCCTGATTGATTTAGCAACAGGTATCCGCCACTGGACCTGGTACTAAAAAAGGCAAGGAATAAAATGAAATGGGGAGTTCGGTGGATGGCTAGGAGGGATTCATAACCATCCACCGAGAGTATATCGAAAAATTTCACACTCGTGCCCTCTTCAAGATTTTCTTCTTGCCCATGCCTTCTTTAATAGGCAAGTAATATGCCACTATCCTGATGCTGAAAACCTGACGAAATGCGGCCCGGCACGGAATATCAGAAGAATGGAGCTGAATATCGACAGCTGTTGCCGAAAAAATTGAAAAAGCCGACCGGTAATTCCTGTCCCTCAGCTTCCAATGCCGGTGGCTATTTGCCCCTTTTACCGCCCCGAAGCCTTACCTGAGAAATGTTGCGCAACTGCCGGCAAATTACGAAATATCAAGAGCCGTTACGATAATTCGCAACGGACTTAAGCTGATCCGCGCCTTTCCTGAATCCGCCATGAAAAGGAAGCGTCATTCACCTCCGAATCCGTTCGGCGGAAGAGATCGGAGCATTACTGCTGATTGTGGAGGTTGCAATCGTAAAGAAAAAAAGAATGGAGCCGATCGGCACGTACCTTGCGTGTCTCCCCAAAAATGAGTTCAGGATCAGATCTCAACTGGAGCAAAGCCGGTTGGAAGTGGCGGTTCCGCTCCGGCCCATTCTTCTAATAATAATAAAAGATTCAAAAGAACCCACAGCCATGGAGGAGGGCAGTGTTCATGAAGGGAAATAAATCCAAAGCTGCGAAAAAAAACCAAAATTCGAGAGTCGTATGCGGCACTCTTGATAACATCGAAGAGGCCTGTCGCGAGTTGGACGCCGATATGAAGGTGGTCTGGACCAGCGCAGGGTTCTGGGCTGTCCCCGTAAACGAAAGCAAAAAGCGGGCTTCGGAAAAGAAAAAATAAAGCAGAATCAGAAAGGAGCATGCCGTGACAGATTTGAGCAATTTATTCGCTCAATTGATTTCAGATGTGCAAAACCAATCTGAAATCAGTGCAGGGCATATCTTAGGATCATGCTGCCGTAAACTCGAGACCATGGGATACGATGTCTCGATAGACGGAAAGACAATAAGATCTGAAGATCTTTTCTCCGGAAATTATCCTGAATATGAAGATCTCTCCGGGTCCGCCCATTTTTTTTCTCTATCCAAAGAAGGCGTCCCTGAACAGGATTATCTGGTTGAATTTCCGTCGAGCTGGATTTGAGCTTTTTTGAACTCAGGGCAGTAAAACATAGACGAAGAATTGATGAAGCTGTTCGATGAGGAGATGTATGAAAAAGCGGGATACAAAACAAGCAAAGCCCGAAATAAAAACAAAACAGATAAAAAAGAAAGGCGCTGAAAAAAAGAAATCTGAAACAATAGAAAGGGAAAGAATCTGGGATTGGGAATAAAAGACCTGTGCCGGCCGGTGATTCGAGACAACCTCTTATACCGAGCATCCGAATTCCGTGAAAGGAATGGAGGGAGAGCGAAAATTATCGCGGGTTCGACAAGTGCCAGCGCGCGTCGGCGAGGACCGTTGAGGTCTCGGTCTGTCTGGGGGGTATCGACCAGTACTTGTTCAGCAGGAAGTCCTTCATTTCCGGGGTTACTTCCCGGAACCCGTGCTTTTCATAGAATTTGACTGCCCACCAGGCGGCTTTCCAGGTGCCGACCAGAACGGGCTTGCCGGTTTTCGCGTAAAGGAAATCGAGCAGGCGGGAGCCCACCCCCTTGCCCTGCCGGTCCGTCAGGACGTATGCATGCCTGACCAGGTGGACGTCGCCCCGGTCCTGGAGTCCCATGACCCCGGTCACGCCGCTGTAATCCTCAAAAACCCAGAATTCCACGCCGTCCCTGATTTCATGGATCAGCTCGTCCCAGGGCATATACGGCTCTTTCCAGCGGTCGTCCGGTATGACGCCCTTGTACCGGAGGGAAGCGTCTTGAACCACGCTATAGATGGACTTTAAATCCTGGGGAGTGGCGGCCCGTATCACGGGTTCCAAGGCTTGCATTGTCTTATCCTTTCGCAGGGGCCTGGGCCGCTTTTGCCTGGGAGGATTTTCTGTACCCGATTACCGCGAGCCCGATTATAATCATTGCAATGCACAGCAACTGGCCCATGGTGAAGTTTCCCAGGACGAAGCCCAGTTGGGAATCGGGTTCGCGGAAGACCTCTATAATGAAGCGCACCGCTCCGTATCCGATTAAGTAAACGCCCAGGAAGGCCCCTTTGGGGATATCGGCTTTCCTGAACCTCCACAGGATTGCAAACAGGAATATCCCCTCGAAAAATGCCTCGTAGAGCTGGGAGGGGTGGCGCAGCTGGTGAGTTGGGTCATAGGGAAAGTACATGCCCCAGGAGGAGTTCGTTGCCCGGCCGTACAGCTCGCCGTTGAGGAAGTTGCCGATCCGCCCGAAGGTGTATCCCAGGGGTATTATCGGGCACAGCAGGTCGGCCAGGTTCCAGAAGTCGATCTTGTATTTCCGGCAGTAGATCAGGCCGGCAATTAACACTCCTGCGGCGCCCCCGTGGTAAGACATGCCGCTGATCCCGACAAAGCGCAGCCCATTGGTGAATTCGAAGGGCAGAATGATTTCAAGCGGGTGGTGGGCATAATAGGAGAAATTATAGAACACCACATAGCCCAGCCGGGCCCCGATGATGAGGCCCGTAATCAGCCAGATGAATAAATCCTGGACGGTTTCCGGGGAATAGCTGTCAAACCTCTCCTCGCGCCTGATCCTGTAAACGGCCAGCAGGTAAGTCGTGACAAACGCAGCTATGTACATGAGGCTGTACCAGCGCAGCTGGAAGGACCCGATCTGGAAGATGCCGGGGTCGATGTGCTCAGGCAGGTGCTGCCAGAAATTTATAAAAGAATCCATGTTGATTTCGTCCAGATTAAACCATATCCAAACCCGTAATTGAGCTTGTCAAAAGACCCACTGATTTATACTCATCGTACGCTCGTTTCGACAGGCTCAACGAGCGATCCCGGCCACAGCTAATAACTGTCGCCCTTCAACTCATTAACATAATGCTGGGCTGCAAACGCCGCGGTCGCCCCGTCCCCGCAAGCGGTGATCACCTGGCGCAGCAGCTTGCAGGTGCAGTCGCCGGCTGCGAAAATCCCCGGGGCAGAAGTCTTCATGTCCCTGTCGACCTGGATGTAGCCGCTCCTGTCTAGATCGACAATGCCCTTCAGCAGTCCGGTATTGGGATCAAGGCCGATAAAAATGAACACGCCGTCGACCTTCAGTTCGCTCGTTGCCCCGGACTTGAGGTTTTTGATCTTGAGGGCCGTGACCCCATCGTCGCTCCCGGTAATCTCTTCCGGCGCGGAATCCCAGGCAAAGCCGATCTTTTCGTTGGCGAACGCTCTTTCCTGGATGATTTTTGTGGCCCGCAACTTGTCGCGGCGGTGGACGATTGTCACTTTATTCGCGAACTTCGTGAGAAAGCAGGCCTCCTCGATAGCAGTGTCGCCGCCGCCGATCACGGCCACTTCCCGGCCCCGGAAAAAAGGCGCATCGCAAGTTGCGCAATAGGAGATCCCCCTGCCCACGAACTCGTCTTCCCCGGGTATGCCGATCTTCCTCCAGGACGTGCCCGTGGCATTGATCAGGGCCAGTGTCCGGTAAACCGACTTGGCCTGTACCTCCCAGGCTTTTGTCCCGCCCAGGTCCGCCTGCTTTATGGATTGGGCGTCTTCGGATTTCACCTGGAGGCCGAATTTAGCCGCCTGTTTTTTAAGCTTCTGGATCAGTTCATATCCGCCCACCCCGTCCGGGAAACCCGGGAAATTTTCCACGTGGGGCGTGTACGTAATCTGGCTTGCCCCGGCGCTTCCCGAGAGCATCAGCGTCTTCATGCCGGCGCGCGCGGCGTAAATGCCGGCCGTGAATCCGCCGGGGCCGCCGCCCAGGACTATTACATCAAATACATCTTCCGGAATCGCAACAGAACTCATGAAATCCCCCCGGCAAATTAGTTTTTTCAAGGTTGGTGGAAAGACCGCGTCAAGTCAATATTTTTTGATTATGGCGCGAGGACCTCTATCTCATCGCCCGAACTGATCTCGCCCTCCTGCAGCACTTCGGCAAAGACCCCCTCGCGCGGCATGACGCAGTCACCGACCGTGAAGAAAATATGGCAGCGGTCGCGGCATTCCTTCCCGATCTGGGTTATGCGCAGGAGCGACCTGCCGATGCGGAGCTTCGTGCCTACCGGCAGGGCCGGAAGGTCGATCCCCTCCGTCGTGATGTTTTCGGCGAAATCGCCGAACCCGACGTCCAGGCCCTTTTCCCTGATTTTATTAATGCTCTCCTCGGCAAGGAGGCTCACCTGCCGGCCCGTCCCTGCGTGGGCGTCCCCTTTCAGGCCGCAGTTCAGCAGGAGGAAGCCCTTTCCGGTGTTTGTCTTTTTCCGGCCGACTTTTTCTCCGATATTGACGGCCAGGACCTTTCCTTTGTTCATGATTTCACACTCGTTTTAAAAAAGGTAGTCAAGATACCTAATGGAGGCGGCGGGCGCAAGTTTTTTGTGACCCGCTGAAATAACCTGAAAATATCTTGACAGCCGGCAGTAAAACATTTAATTACTACTAAATCAATAGTAATAATAGGGAATGAAGGGTGTCCTATGAAATTGTCGACAAGGTCCCGTTACGGCGTCAGGTTGATGCTCGCCCTGGCCAGGAGCTACGGCCAGGGGCCGCTCTACCTGAAAGATATAGCCCGAGTTGAGGAGATTTCCGAAAAGTACCTGAGCCTGATCATAATACCGCTCAAGGGCGTGGGACTTGTAAACGCAACCCGGGGCTCGCATGGCGGATACGCCCTGGCAAGATCGCCGGAAAAGATCACTTTGAAGGAAATTGTCGACGTCCTGGAGGGCAACTGTCTCGTGGACTGCATCAAGGACCCGGCCGCGTGTTCGCGGGTGTCCACTTGCGCCAGCCGGGACATCTGGGCCATGCTGGACGGGAAGATCTCCGAGACCCTTGATTCCATCACGCTCCAGCAGCTTGTCCGGATCAACCGGGACAAGGTTGAAAAGAACGTGAGCAATAATATTTGAGGAGGCCTATGAACATTTACCTCGACAATGCGGCGACCACGCCCGTGGCCCCCGAAGTCCTCACGGCAATGATGCCGTTTTTCGGCAACTTCTTCGGAAACCCGTCCAGCCTGCACGCTTTCGGCCAGGACGCGCGCCGGGCAATGGAATCGGCCCGCGCCGAAATCGCCGGCCTGATCAACGCCGACCCCGACGAGATCGTCTTCACCAGCGGCGGGACCGAGAGCGACAATTTCGCTATAAAAGGGGTAGCCGGGGCGAACAGGGACAGGGGCAGCCATATAATCACCACTAAAATCGAGCACCATGCGGTGCTGGAGCCCTGCCATGTCCTGGAACACCAGGGTTTCAGGGTCACATACCTCGATGTCGACGAATACGGGCTCGTGAGCCCGGAAGACATAATCAAGGCGATCACGCCGGAAACGGTCCTTGTCTCCGTGATGCACGCGAATAACGAGATAGGGACCGTGGAGCCCATCGCCGAGATCGGGCAGATCACCCGTGACATGGGGATTTACCTGCACACGGACGCCGTCCAGACGGTGGGCCGTCTGCCCATCGACGTACAGAAAATGAACGTCGATCTTCTGAGTTCCTCGGCGCACAAGCTGAACGGCCCCAAGGGCGTCGGGTTCCTTTATATCAGGAAAGGGACCAGGATAGCGCAGTTCATGCACGGCGGCGGCCAGGAGAAAAACCGGAGGGCCTCTACACAGAACGTCCCCGGGATCGTGGGGTTCGGAAAGGCCGCGGAGCTTGCCCGGAAGGAGATGGGCGTCGAAATCGAGAGGCTCACGAAGCTCCGCGACAGGTTCATCGGGGAGGCGCTCGCCCGTGTCCCGCATGCGAAGCTCAACGGCCATCCCGAAAAGAGGCTCCCCAACAACATAAACATTTCCGCTGCCTATGTGGAAGGCGAAGCCCTGGTTCTGAATCTCGACATGCAGGGCGTGGCCGCCTCCACGGGCGCGGCATGCACATCGGGCACCTTTGAGCCCTCCCACATTTTGAAAGCGATCGGCCTGCCCCCGGAGATGTCCCAGGGGTCGATCAGGTTCACGCTGGGCCGGATAACAAGGGAAGATGATGTGGATTACGCGATCGGGATACTTCCCGGAATAATAGAGAAGCTGCGGGCGCTGTCGCCCGTTTATAAAAAGGTCAAAGATGGAATTGTTTAAAAGCAGCAAATTGCAGGAGCATTACCGCAATCCCCGGAATGCCGGGTGCATGGACGACCCCGACGGCAAGGGCCGGGCCGCAAACCCCGTGAGCGGAGATGTTATCGAGATCTATATAAAGGTCGAGGGGGGCTGGATAACCGAGGTCAAATTCAAGAGTTTCGGTTCGCCGGCCGCGATTGCGATAAGCTCGCTTCTGACGGAAACTGTAAAGGACAGGAAAACAGGGGATGCCCTGGTCCTCTCCTCCCGGGTCCTGGGCGGGCTCGTGAGCGAACTGACGCCGGGAGACCTGCACTGCCTGGTGCTGGCAAAAGAAGCATTCGTGAGCGCAATCGAAGATTATCGGGGAAGGGGCGGCCGCCGTCTGAAAACCGCGACGGGGTAAACATTTCTGTTTTCTGTCATTCCTGAGCAAAGCGAAGGATCTATCTTTTCAGATTCTTCGGTCGCAAGCTCCCTCAGAATGACAATGGATTCGAGGTAAGGCTTTGAAAAAGAAAGTCCTGGCAGCCATGAGCGGAGGGGTCGATTCCTCCGTGGCCGCATGGCTCCTGAAGAAAGAAGGCTATGAAGTCACAGGCGTGACGATGTGCCTGGGAGTGAAGGAGGACGGTCTGGAGCGGGCGAAATGCTGCGGCCCGGAGGCCCTTGAAGACGCCCGGCTAGTCTGCGACACCCTCGGGATACGCCATTACGTCCTCGATTACGCGGGCGAGCTGGAAGATAAGATCATCGCCAAGTTCGTCGGCGAGTACAGCCGGGGACGGACCCCGAATCCCTGCGTGGACTGCAACCGCTACCTCAAGTTCGGGACCCTGCTGGAAAAGGCGAAGGCACTGGGTTTCGATTACCTGGCTACGGGGCATTACGCCCGGATCGAGAAAGTAAACGGCTCTTTGCGCCTGCTCAAAGCCAGGGACAGGAGGAAGGACCAGTCTTATTTCCTCTACCCGATAGCCCGCGAAAACCTCGGGTCGGTCCTGTTCCCCCTGGCCCCCTACACCAAAGAGGAGGTAAGGGCCATTGCCGAAAGAGAGAAGATACCCGTGTTCGCCAAGGAAGAGAGCCAGGACCTTTGCTTCGTGACCAGGAAAGACCTCCCGGAATTTTTGCGGTCCAGGGCTGCGGGCTTGCGCCCGGGCCCGATCACCGACAGCCGGGGCAAAGTCCTCGGAGAGCACCGCGGCATTCATTTTTACACGATAGGGCAGCGCTCGGGGCTGGGGATCAGCAGCGCGGCGCCCCTTTACGTTACTGCAATAAACCCGGAGCGCAACACGATAACCGTGGGCGGCCGGGAGCAGCTCAAATCCGGGGGGCTCGTCGCCGGGGACCTGGTCGTGTTAACGGATGAATGGCCGCCGGCAGGCAGGGAAATCCTGGTAAAGATCCGCTACCGGAAAAAGGAAGTGCCGTGCCGGGTAGAGCAGCTGAAGGACAAGGCCAGGGTCGCTTTCTCGGAACCGCAGGAGGCGGTCACACCTGGCCAGGCTGTTGTCTTTTATGAAGGGGACATTGTCCTCGGGGGCGGAGTAATTGATGAGGTGATCGGTGGAGCTGATTGAAAAAATCCAAAAATTGAGGCGCGAGCGCAATGCCGTCATCCTGGCCCATAATTACCAGCTGCCCGAGGTGCAGGATATCGCCGATTACGTCGGCGACTCCCTGGGACTGAGCATTCAGGCGTCCGGGACGCAGGCGGACGTGATTGTCTTTTGCGGCGTCCATTTCATGGCCGAAACGGCCAAGATCATCTCGCCGGAAAAGACGGTCCTGATCCCGGACCCGCGGGCCGGCTGCCCGATGGCGGACATGCTCACGGCCGCCCAGCTCCGCGAATTGAAAGCCGGGCATCCCGGCGCGAAAGTGGTCTGCTACGTGAACACGACCGCCGAAGTGAAAGCCGAGTGCGACCTGTGCTGCACATCGGCAAACGCCGAGCGCATCGTGCCGAAGGCTTTTCCGAATGGAGAAGAGGTCATCTTTGTCCCCGACCAGTACCTGGCGACTTACGTTGCGTCCCGGACGGGGCGCGAATTCGTAATCTGGAAAGGTTTTTGCCCGACCCACGCGCGCATCCTTCCGGAGCACATCATTGAGCAGAGGAGACTGCACCCGCGGGCCGAGGTGATCGTGCACCCGGAATGCAGGCCCGCCGTGATCGAACTTGCCGACCAGGCGCTTTCGACGGAGGGGCTGTGCCGCTACGTGCGGCAGTCGGCTGCCGAAGAGATAATAGTGGGAACGGAACTGGGGATTATCCATCGGCTGAAAAAAGAGAGCCCGGGTAAGACTTTCCACCCGGCTACGGACCTGGCGGTCTGTCCCAACATGAAGCTCACGACACTGGAGAAGATAGCCTGGGCCCTGGAGGACATGGCCCATGAAGTCCTCGTCCCGGAAGAAGTCGCCCGCAAGGCCCGGGTGAGCATAGAGAAGATGATGTGCCTTTAAAATGCATTGGAATACAAACCGTAGGGGCGGCCGACGGTCGCCCTTTCAGTTAATGAGATATGGAAGAGTTCGAAATA
>CAZKYN010000003.1:0-32791 GCA_964556675.1 uncultured Syntrophaceae bacterium | reverse complement strand
AGGCTGAAATAATAATCAACCGGAGTATCTTTTTAATGAGAAGATGTTTACCTATCCTTTTTGCCATATTGCTGTTCCTGACGATCGTGCCCGCGTCCCCCGCGGAAAAGTTTGAGATCATGGCCGAAGGCGAATACATCATGGGCGAGGGTGAAACGATGGAAATCGCCGGGGAGAAAGCCCGCCGCAATGCGGTCCGCTCCGCCGCCGAGCAGGCAGGTACATTCGTCCGCAGCTACAGCAAGGTGCAGAACCTCACTCTCAAAGAGGACGTCATCGAGGTCGTTGCCGGCCACGCAATGAAGGTTACTGTTCTGGACGAGCATACGGAGCTTGTCGGGAAGAAGTCCCTGCGCTTCCGGACCCGGATCCGCGCCACCCTTACCACGGAAGAGGTGGAAGCCAATGTCCGCCGGGCGCAAACCGACCTGCTGCTGGTGCAGTCGTACCGGAAACTCCAGGAGGACTATGCGCGCCTGGCCAGCGAGACCGAACAATTGAAAGCCAGGCTGCAGAGGGCCAGCGGCGAAGAGCGCAGGGAGGTGGTGGCCCGTATCGGGAGCGAGGAGGCCCGCTATAAAGCAAACGTCCTTTACGAGAAAGGGACAAAGCTCAACGAGGCCCTTGACTTCGCGGCGGCTGAGGCGGCGCTCTCGGAATCGATAGCCCTCAATCCCGATTTCGCCATGGCATATGTCGGGCGCGCGTTCGCCCGGGCCGCCCGCGCCGTGGAGAAAATCGAGCCGGCGCTCGCTGACATGGAAAAGGCCGTCTCCCTCGAACCCCGCAACCCGCAGTTTTACATGACCAGGGCGGATATCCTGCGCAGGGGATGGGTAAAGAACGGGTGCGGCCGCTATGTCCGGACCACCTGCGACCGGGTCCTGGCCGATATGGACACGGCGATCAGGCTCGCCCCGGACAATTCGGTATACCGCGTCGCCAAGGGAGATATGCTGGCTGAGATAGAGCGGTTCGACGAAGCAATCCGCGAGATGGACGAAGCCCTGAAGTTGGGCGGGGAAATGTCGGCCGACATAGGGATACTCTCGGCGTATATGGTAAAAGCCAGGATTTTGAAGGAGAAAGGCGACCTGAAGGCTTCGCTTGCCGAACTGGACAAGACTGTAAAAATCGCCGGGGCCCCCCTGTTCCTGACCTCCGATGACCTCCGCACTCTGGACATATTGCGGTCCCTGTCCCAGGCGGACGCTTCAGGAAAGGCCCATAGCGGGTTGTCAAGCGCGTTTGAGGTCAAACCCCAGGAAAGGGAGCGGGCCCTGATCGCGGATAAATTCGGCATTGCGCCTGAAAAGGTTGATGCGGAAATGCCCCGGCTCGTAGAGAAAATTCAGAAGAGCATGGTCAAGCTGGAATTCCTGGTCTCCGCATACGAGAACCGGTCCTTGATCCGCCTGGAATTGGAGGACTACAGAGGAGGCAAAGCCGACATGCGCAAGGCATGTGAATGGGCAAAAATGCGTTCCGACGCCAACGACCGCATCGAAATCTGTGCGGCCGCCAATTTCGAAAAGGAACTCGATGCCAGGTTTTCGCCGGCGGGCCGCTGGATGCAGACCGGCAACCGTCTGGCCCAGGAATGGCAGCTCGGGGCCGAAAGCCGCCGCAACAAGCAGCAGACATTCGATGAAGCCATGCAGGCGTACGGCAAGGCAATCAAGCTCAACAAGCGCTACGCCGAAGCCTACGAGGCGCGCTGCAATCTGCGTTTTTCCGCCGGAATCACATCCGGTCTGAGCGAAATCAATGAAAAGGTGATCGCCGACTGCACGGAAGCTCTCCGCTATAACCCGAAGCTCTATACCGCCCGCGCGATCCGCGCCGACGTTTACAGCGGCATGGGGCAAAAGGAGAAGGCCCTGGAGGAATATAACAATCTGATCGGGCTTTATCCGGACAACAGGGTCCCGCGCGAGCAGCAGATCAGCCTGCTGCGGCAATTGGGCAGGTTCAATGAGGCAATCGCCGCCGCCGACGAACTGATCCGGAAGGACCCCGAGGACACCCATGGACATCGCATCAAGGCGGAGGCCTGCGAAGAGGCCGGCCGCCTGCTCGACGCCCTTAATGCCTGGGAGGCATACGTCGCGATCTGGGGAAAGCTCGACAAGAAAATGCGCAACCCCGGAGAACAGGAGCTGGAGCAGGTCGCGGAGGGCAAGGCGAAAATCAGGGAGCTGCGGGCGAGGCTCAATTCCAAATGAATGAAAGGCGGGACCCTTAAGTCCCTGGGGCCCCGCCCTTCATCCAAATCTATTTCGTCCGGGTTATGGGAATGTTCAGCCGGCCGGCCGCCTGCTCTTCCGACGGCAGGATGACCGGCGTCTGGTCCCGGTTCAGCTCGAGCGAGGCTTTTTCCTCCACGTTTGCTTTCACGTATTTAAAAAGATCGCCCAGTTCCACCGAGCCGGTCCTTTTCCTGTCCGCCTCGCCCCTCATACCCCTCAATATATAATAGGTGAACAGGCCGTGCTGCGCCCGGTCGAAATCCGAGCTGATCTGGCTGCCGTTCGCCCCGGCCAGGACAATCACCTTGTCATTGGCAGGCGCGATTTCGTTGAGTGTCATGACGAGCGGGCGGGCGCCTTCCGGCGTTATGCTCCTCCCTTTTGCGCCGGAGAAGCAGCTGTCAAGCATCACGACTACCTGCTTTGCAGGCAGTCTGCTCAGGGAATCATACATGGCCTGAAGCGGGTAGAGCTTGGACGGGAAGTCCGGCTGCCCTTCATACGGCACAATGAATGCGTTCTTTCCCTGAGTATCCGGCGCGCCGTGGCCGGAATAGTAAACGAACACGGTCGAGTTCCGATTGACCCGCCGGGGGAGCCAGTCCTCTAAGTAGCCCTGAATATCGCTCTTGGAAGCCTTGTCGTCGGTCAACACCTGGATATTGGTCTTCGGGATGCCGCCCAGATTCTCGAGATATTTCGCCATGACCTCTGCATCCCGCACGGCGTACTTGACCGGGGGGATCTTCTCCTCGCGGTACCTGCTGATCCCGATCACGATTGCCGCCGCATCCCCGCGTTCATAGCCCTTGATCCGGGGCGGGATATCGTCGACGTTGACTTCGGAAATAATTTCAACAGTTTCCTTGACGTCAGCCGTCCTCATCGCAATCTGCAGGGTCTTCCGTTGCGCGGGCGCAAACCCCTGGCCCTCGACCAGCTCGATCCGGAGGTTTGCCGTTTCCGACGCTATCCGGGCCGGCAGCACCGTCTTGAACTCGGCCATTTTTCTTTCTCCGGGTTTCACGCCGCCGATAAATTTCTTCGCGCCGAGCCAGCTGACCAGCTCCTGGTGGCCGGACAAGACCACCTGGACGTCTTTCGCCGCGCCCTGGCCTGAGTTGCCCACCTCGACAAGGAGTATTATTTCTTCGCCGCCGTCGAGGATGCGGTTATTGTTCTGGTCCTTGAGCCGGCTTGTGAACGAGATATTGGGCAGCTGCGAAATGACCTCGACGGTCTCCGTCACCCCCGCCGGCAACAGGGCTGCTTCCACGGATTTCTTCCCGGCGGGAGAAAATCCCCTGCCTTCCCTGAGTTCAACGCTGATATCGGCTTTTGCTGCGTTCATTTTGGCGGGCAGGACCGCCTTGATCGCCACCGCTTTCTTCTCGCCGACTTTCACTTCTCCGATGAAGTGCTTTTCCCCGAGATAGCCGACAAGTTCCGGACTGCCGGACAGGACGACCTGGACGTCTCTTGCCGTGTCCCCGCCGATATTCGACACTTCCAGGTTGAGGACCGCCTCTTTGCCGCCCTCCAGGGCAGGCCTGCCCGCCGCGTCGGCGAGCGTGACCTTGTAGTCGAGCGCCGGGGGCTTGCCGCCCGAGCCCTGTACTGCTTGGTCTTGCGGTTTCACTGCAATGACGACCGTATCGGGCTGCTCCTGGACGCTTACCGGGAACCTGGCCAGGGTATAGCCGGAGCCGCCCCCCGCGCACAGCGGCCCGCCGCCGCCTATGGAGTAGAAAGATCCCAGCAGGCCCTTATCCAGGTCGACATAATCAAACATCATCTCGTGCTTCCAGGCGGAAGTCCCGACCACCATCCAGCTGACGAGATAAGTTGTCGAGTATTTTATCTGGCTGTTGTCCTTGACGCTCAGGGTGCCTTCGGAAGCCATGGAGAAGACCGGTGTCATGTTCCAGGTCATATCGGGGTCGACCTTGAATTTTATTTCCAGCTTTTCGCGGTCTATATAAAGTATATCCGTGAATTTGATCGACCGGACCTTTGCCCATCCCGGCATCGGCCCGCCCTGGAGAAAATAACCGAAGCCGATGTCGGCCTGTTCCCTCTTCACCGGGTCAGTCTCGTAGAACACAACATCTCTGTTCAGGTTATTCTTGAGCAGCGCATAGAGTTTGCTCAGGATTTCCTGCTTCTGGGCGTCCGTTTCCACGGCGGAGCATTTTTTGTTTTCGCAAAAATCGACCTTTCTGGATTCCAGAGTCGCGCAGCCGCAGGCAAGCGATACCACAATAATGACCGCAACAAGATGGAGCTTTTTCATGGGGCACCTTATTAAGATGAGTTAATTGCCCGGATGATACACCCTGGGCATTTTCTGTCAATACGGCTTTAGCATACAGCTACTGTATGGTTTGTGCCTTTTCAAATGTACTGGTTTCGTGTCTTGACCCGGGTTTGTCCCTCACCTATATAAGTATGAATATATAAAAGGAGGCTTGAGATGAAGGCCGGCAAATTGATCCTGGTGTTTTGCGCTTCCATTCTGCTCATATCCTGCTCAACCACGCCCAAGCTCCACGTCAGGAGCGCCGGAATAACAATGGAGATCGACCGGCCGGCCTCTTATGTCTTTTCCGCTGCCTTCACGCCTGACGGGAAATATGCGCTTTCGGGCAGCCTTGATACCGGCGTAGCGGTGTGGGACATAGCAGCCGGCAGCAGGATTGCAGTCATTGATCCGCAATTCACCAGGAGCATCGGCGTCCACACTCTGGCATTTTCCCCGGACGGCAAACGCCTGCTGATGGGGGCCAGGGGCGGAGGCGAAGTGGGGTTGTGGGATGCAGCGGCCTGGAAGCCGTTGAGAAAACTGCAGGGGCATACGATAACCGAGTGCGTGGAAGATTTCGCGTTCTCCGAGGACGGCAAATACATCTGGACGGGAGGGTCTTACAGCATAAAGCGCTGGGACGCAGATTCCGGCAAAGAGATCGGCGAGATTACGCACGCAGCCTTTTTCGACCGCAACCAGTCTCTGGCGATGGCATTCTCCCCCGACCGGCGCTTTGCCTTCACCAGGGGCATCGGCTTTTTCAGCCTGTTGGACATCAATTCCGGCAAGAGGCTCTGGATTTACGGCGACAAGACCGGAGGGACGCGATGGAGCGGCGGGGCGGCCGTTTACGCCAACTCCGTCAAGTTTTCGCCGGCAGGGGAATACGTCCTCTCCGGGGAGGACACAATCCTCAAACTCCGGGATGCCCGGACCGGCTGTCTCCTGAGGACTTTTGTCGACGAGGGGACGGGCCAGATAGACGCGGTCGCCTTCTCTCCGGATGGAAAATACGCGGCCGCCGGCTCGCAGGACGGGAAAATCAGGCTCTGGGATGTTCAGAGCGGCGCGAAAATAAGGACACTGGCCGGCCATTCGGACGAGGTCTCGGGGCTGGCCTTTTCACCCGACGGGAAGAAAATAATTTCCAGCGCAGACGCTTCGGCAAGGCTCTGGGACGCGTCCACGGGCGAGGAGCTTGCAGCGATGATGGCGCTCAATGATAAGGAATGGCTCGTCATCACGCCGGAGGGCTACTACAATTCCTCGGAAAACGGCGCCGAATTCCTGAGTGTCGCGGCAGGCGACGCGCGCTATGGCGTCGACAGGTTCTACGATGTGTTCTATCGCCCCGACATCGTAGCGGCCAAACTCCGGGGCGAGGACATCCGCGACCTTGTGACAATCCGGATGAGCGACGCGATCAAGAGCCCCCCGCCCGTTGTAGAGATCGCGAGCCTCAATGAGAAGGGCGACACGGGCCGGGCAAAAGCGAGGGTATGCTACCGGGTGAAGGGCGCAGGCGGCGGAATAGGCGAAATCAGGCTGTTCCATAACGGCAAACTCGTCGAATCCGACGGCTATTACCGGGAAAGCTCCGGGGCGGCCGGCAAAACCGACCTGGCGGCGCTCGACAGCAAGGCCATCTACAGGAATATGAGAAGCATTGCAATCAAAGGCAAAACTCAAAATGCGCCGGCCCTGATCTCCAGGTCAAAAGGGGACGAATTCGAGGAGTGCAGGGAAATCGATGCGGCGCCCGGCGAAAACGAAATCAGTGTTGCCGCTTTCAATGCCTCCAATACGGTGCAGAGCAGTCTGAAGACGGCCGGTTTCAGGTCAAAGGCGGAATTTCCCGAGCCGGCCCTGTTCATCCTGGCCATCGGCATTGACCGCTACGGTGACGCCGGCATTAACCTGAAGTATGCCGCCAAGGACGCGGCGGACGTGCTGGAGAAGCTCAAAACCCGCGCGGCCACCCTGTACCGCCCCGGCAATATCCAGGGAGTCCTGCTGACCGACCGGGAAGCGGGGAAAACGAATATCCTGAAAAAAATAGACGAGCTTGCGGCGAAGATTAAGCCCCAGGACAGCTTCATCCTCTTCGCGGCGGCGCACGGAATTCTGCTGCAGAACCAATATTACCTGCTGACGAGCGATTACAGCGGCTCGCTTGATAATGCAAACATGATCAGCTCCAACGAGATCGTGGAGGCCTCCAAGAGAATAAAGTCCCTGGTCCAGCTTATGATCTTCGATACCTGCCACGCCGGTGGCGTCGATCACATCGTCAGCGGTCTATACGATGCGAGGATGTCGGCCCTGGCGAAGCGGATGGGTCTCCATATCTTCGCATCGGCCGGCGACAAACAGACTGCCATGGATGGGTACAGGGGCAACGGCCTGTTCACGTATGCGCTGCTGGACGGACTGGATAACCGCGGCGTCGGGGACGGTGAAGGAAAAATCACGATAGCCGCCCTGGGCGAATACGCAAAGAGAATGACAATAAATATCTCCCGGGAGATCGGGCATACACAGACCCCGCTGATCATCAACTTCGGGAAGGACAGCCCGCTGTTGCAGCTCAAATGAGGCAATCCGCCTCTGCGATTTGAATGTGTCCGGAAAACAGTATTAAGATGTGTTGAGCTGTTTGAAAAAAAAGCGGAGGTGAAGATATGGCGGATGACCTGCAGGGCAAAGTCGCCCTGGTCACGGGCGCGGGACGGGGGATAGGACGGGCGATTGCCGTCGCCCTCGCGCGGTCAGGCGCGGACGTTGCGGTGAATTACGTGGAAAAAAAGCAGGATGCCGATGAGGTGTGCTCGTTAATCCGCGCGCTGGGCAGGAGGGCGGAGCCTCTCAGAGCGGACGTGGGCAGCGCCGCCGATGTGAAATCCCTGGTCGAGACCGCCGCCGTGAAGCTGGGCGATATTTCCATTCTTGTCAATAATGCGGGTGTCGCGAATCCGAAGGCCATCGACAATATGGATGAAGAGACCTGGGATGAAACGATCAGGGTGAACCTGAAATCGTGCTTTCTGATGATCCAGGCGGTGCTCCCGGGGATGCGGGCCCGCCGGTGGGGCCGAATAATCAGCATATCCTCGGCCGCTGCCCAGTTGGGCGGCATTATCGGCCCGCATTACGCAGCATCCAAGGCGGGCATTCAGGGCCTGACCCATTCCTATGCCTCTCAGCTTGCCGGGCAAGGTATAACCTGCAATTGCATATCGCCCGCGCTGATCGCGACCGCAATGATCGACGACAATCCGCGGGCCAGGCCGGATGCGATCCCCGTGGGTCGCTTCGGGACTGCGGAAGAAGTTGCGGAGGCAGTTGTCATGGTCGCGCGAAACGGATATATCACCGGACAGAACATAATGGTGAACGGGGGGCTTTATTTCACATGAGTTCATATATCGCTGTTTCCCTGACGGAGTGATTTTGTGAAATCTATTTATATAATAACGGCTTTTCTTTGTCTGGTTCTCATCGCACCCCGATGTTTGGCGCAGGATACGGCGACTGCCGGCAGGGCCTTGCCGTCCGATCAGCGTTGCACCCATCGAGGCGAAAGGGGGCCGTGCAAGGCGCTTATCGAAAGCTGGCATTATGATCCCGGCAGCAATTCCTGCAAACAGTTCTTCTGGGGAGGCTGCGGCGGACCGAGGCCGTTTTCCTCGGAAAGAGAATGCCTCGGCGCCTGCGCGGGACGGGAAACACAGAAACGGTAAAAGAAATGAAGGATTCGTCAATAAACGCGCTGCTCGTACTGTCTGTCGCCCTGCTCGTCCCCGGGACCGCAATCATATCACCGGAAGGGCGGCTGTTCTTCCTGGTGCTCGCCGGGATCTGCGCCGCCCCTGCAGCGCTCTGCGGCAGGGCAAAAGGCAGAAGGACCGCGGCAGTCCTGATTTTCATTGCCGTCCTGGTCCTCTGTGTTTCAACCTTCTCAGAGCACAGGACATCGTACGACAATTACAGGAACGCCGCCGGCCGCAACAGGTAAGCCACTGCCGGTATGCCTATGCCGGTGAGCCTGAGACTGACCCGTGGATTTTTCATCCGTTGACTAAAGACGGCTTATAAAGTAAATAGCCGTAGAAAGTTGAAATTAATCGGAAAATTATGTACCGCTCCGCCGTCCTGATTTTGATAGCCTCGTTCGTCACGGGCCTGTATAGCTTGGTTGTCATTATCTTTTCCCCCTTTGTGCGCGAAGGGGAATTCACAATCCACAGGATTGCCCGCAGCTGGGCAAAGACCGTCCTGGCGATTTCCGGCGTGGACACCCGGATCAGCGGCAGTTTCAATGTTTACCTTGACCGTCCGCAGATCTTCATGGCCAACCACCAGAGCGTTTTCGACATCTTCGTGGTCCTGGCCCAATTGCCGGCCCAGTTCCGGTGGATAGCCAAGAAGGAACTTTTCGAGGTTCCCATTTTCGGCGGGGCCCTCCGGAGGACCGGCAGCATCGAGATCGACAGGAAAAACCGGGAGCGGGCCATGGAGAGCATCGACGAAGCCGCCCGCAAGATCAGGGAGGGCAAGTCGGTCATGACTTTCCCGGAAGGGACCAGGAGCCGGCCCGGCCAGATCCGGGAATTCAAAAAAGGCGTGTTCCACCTGGCGATGAAAGCGGGTGTGCCGCTGGTCCCCATTTCCATTATCGGCAGCGGCGAGATCATGGCGACAAAATCGATGCGGATCAGACCGGGCAAAATATTGCTCATCATCGACAAACCGATAAATACCAGCGATTATTCCGCTGAAAACCTGGACGCCTTGATTGACCGGGTCCATGAAGTTATACTGCGCAACTACGAACAAGGCAAAAAGGAACTGAACCTCTAACCGCGGCCGAACTGCTGTCTGATCAGGAGCTGACTTGAACATATCCAGGACAAGGGAGATAGCGGGGATTATAATTTTTGCCTCTGCCGTCTTCCTGCTCATCTGTCTTTTTTCCTATTCCCCTGCCGATCCTTCATTCTTCAAAGCGTCCGTCGGAACCAGCGTGTCCAACTGGGGCGGGTATGTGGGATCCTATATTTCCGATACATTTATGCTGCTCCTCGGGGTGGGATCGTTCTGGATACCGCTTATCATGCTGCTGAATGCCGTCCGGCTTTTCCAGAAAGACGATTTCTCCTTCGGCCCGGGCCCGGCGATCGCCTTTTTCGGGCTGCTCGTTTCCACCTGCTGCCTGGTGACAATACTGTTTTCCGGTATGGGCATACCCGCTGAGGCTTATTACTCGGGCGGTATCACGGGAAAGTACATTTCCGCGTGCCTCGTACATCTGCTGAATACGGCGGGCAGCTATATTTTCCTGCTGGTCGTTTTTTCCATATCTCTCATCGTCACAGTAAATATGTCCTTTGTCGCGACCGTCCGGAGGCTGTTCGATTTCCTCCGCCGGAGGTTCGACTCCTGGAAGGAGTTCCGGGCGGCCAGGGAGGAGAGAAAGGAAAAGCGGCAGGTCCAGCAGGAAGAAATGATCAGGGAGCCGGTCGCGCCGCCCGTTATACTGGACACTCCGGCAGTTCCGGCTGAAAAGCCTTCGAAGAAGAGGAAGGCCCGCCAGCCCGTCCTTGATTTCGTGATGTCGGGCAGCGCCTTCAAGCTGCCTCCCCTTTCGCTTCTGGATGAAGTCCCGCGCCGCGACACTAAGGTGAAGAGGGAGAGCCTTCTGATGAATGCCCGCATCCTGGAGAAAAAACTGGCCGACTTCGGCGTGGAAGGCAAGGTCACGGAGGTCCGCCCCGGGCCGCTGATCACGATTTACGAGCTGGAGCCCGCTCCCGGCGTGAAGATAAACCGCATAACGAACCTGTCAGACGATCTCGCGATGGCGCTCAAGGCTCAGAGCATCAGGATCGCCCCCATTGCCGGCAAATCCGTTGTCGGCGTGGAGATCCCCAATAACGAGCGGGAATCGGTCCACCTGCGCAACTGTCTGGAGAATGAGGAGTTCCTGGAAACCAAGTACCGCCTGCCGATCGCGCTTGGGGAAGACACGACCGGCACGCCGGTGATAGCCGACCTGGCGCGGATGCCGCACCTGCTGATCGCCGGCACGACCGGCTCCGGAAAGAGCGTTTCCCTCAACGCCATGATCTGCAGCCTGCTGCTGAAATGGACCCCGGACGACATTAAACTGCTGATGATCGATCCGAAACGGCTGGAACTCTCATCATACGAGGGCATCCCCCACCTGCTGCATCCCGTCGTGGTGAACCCCAAGGACGCCGCGCAGGTACTGCGCTGGGCCGTTCAGGAGATGGAGCGCCGCTACCGCATCATCAGCGAGGTCGGGGTAAAAAACATCGAGAAGTTCAACAAGCACGTCGAAAGCTTAAAAGGGAAAGGCAGGCCGGAACCGGCGGAGACGGAAGAAGAGGACGAAGCGGAGAACGGCAACGGGCCCGCCTTCACGGCAACCCCCGAGACAAAGAACAGGCCCCAAGACCCGGAAAGGTATGTGCCCCTCGCGAAGCTCCCTTACATTATCATTATTATAGACGAGATGGCCGACCTGATGATGGTCGCCCAGCGCAATGTCGAAGAATCCCTGACCCGGCTGGCGCAGATGGCCAGGGCGGCGGGCATCCACCTGATCCTGGCCACCCAGCGGCCGTCGGTGGACGTCATCACGGGGATCATCAAGGCGAATTTCCCGACCCGCATCTCCTTCCAGGTCTCGTCAAAGGTGGATTCCCGGACTATCCTCGACCAGCTCGGGGCCGAGCAGCTGCTGGGCCAGGGCGACATGCTCTTCATGCCCCCCGGGACTTCCCGCCTGATCCGCATTCACGGGGCTTTCGTGTCAGACCGTGAAATAGACCGGATTGTCGACTTCCTGAAAAGGCAGGGCAACCCCTGCTACGACGAAAGCATCCTGATAGAGGAGCCCGAAACCGGCGAAAACGGCAGGAGCGACGAGGAATACGACGAGAAATACGACGAGGCGGTCGAGCTGGTTACGGAACTGGGGCAGGCTTCGATCTCTCTCGTCCAGCGCTACCTCAAGGTCGGCTACAACAGGGCCGCCCGCATGATCGAGCGGATGGAGGCCGAAGGCGTCGTCGGCCCCTCCGACGGGGTCAAACCCCGCAAAGTGCTGGCCCGGAAAATCTCCTGATTACACCGACTTTTTGAAAAAGTCTCATGATGCGCCGCGCTTCGGCTTTCGCATGCTCGCATAACCTGCTTCCGCTATTCTATCCTGGGGCACATTGATTCTTTAATCAGATAAGTCTGAAAATCTGGCAGCTTGAAATAGGGGCTTTGCTCATGATATTTTTTCGACCATTCTAAAACCGGCGACGCTGCAAATCCAAATTCGCCCTGGCGGGCTCAGATGGATTTGCGGGCGCTTCACCGCTTTAAGAATGGTGACCCGAAAAAATCTCAAAAGAGCATGCAGCCTCATTTCAAGCTGCTGAATATTTCAGGGCGACCATTCGACACCTATTTGGAAAGAAGAATTAGGCAGGAGTTTTTTTTGAAACCCAAGGTTTACATCCAGACCCTCGGCTGTCCGAAGAACCTGGTTGATTCGGAGATCATGAGCGGCGTGCTGGAAAAGGAAGGCTTCCGGCTGACCTCGAAAGAGAATGAAGCGGAGGTCATAATCCTCAATACGTGCTCATTCATCCTGCCGGCGCGGGAGGAGTCCATCTCCGAGGCGCTGCGGCTGGCCGAATACAAGAAAAAAGGTTCGTGCCGCCGCCTGGTGATGACGGGCTGCCTGCCCCAGCGGCACGGGGCTGAGTTGGAAGCGGGGCTTCCCGAGATAGACCTCTTCATGGGGACGGGCAGGATAGACGAAATCGCCCGCGCCCTGGACGGGCTGAATGCGGGGCTGCGGAAATCCGAGGTCGGCAAGCCGCATTTCCTGATGACTGCCGCAATGCCGCGCAAGGTGCTCACACCAAGTCACATAGCATACCTGAAGATATCCGAAGGGTGCTCGAACTGCTGTGCGTATTGCGCCATACCGTCCATTCGGGGAAGGTTGAGGAGCCGCGAATTAACCGATATCCTGCACGAGGCGGAACTGCTGATCGGGAAAGGCGTCCGCGAACTGGTCGTGATTGCCCAGGACACGACCTCCTACGGCCGTGACAGGCAAGGGTCGCCGGGCATAGATATCCTTTTAAACGAACTCGCCTCATTGAAAGGCGATTTCTGGATCAGGCTCATGTACACGCACCCGGCCCGGATCACGCGAAAGCTGCTGGAGACGATCGCGGCCCGGGAGAAGATATGCAATTACATCGATATGCCGGTCCAGCATATAAACGGCGACATCCTGAAATCAATGGGCCGCAGGGGGACGGGCCGGAAGATCAAAAGCCTGATTGCCGCCGCCCGCTCGATTATCCCCGACGTTGCACTGCGGACATCAGTAATTGTGGGCTATCCGGGCGAGACGAAGAGGCGCTTCATTGAATTGCTGGACTTTGTGCGAGAGGCCCGGTTCGAGCACCTCGGCGCTTTTTCTTTTTCCCCGGAAGAGGGGACGAAAGCGGCGCGCCTTGGCGGGCGCGTGCCGGCGCGGGAGGTTGAGCGCCGGAAGGACATTCTGCTCTGCGAACAGGCCCAGATCTCGCGCGAGAAAAATATAGCGCTCGTGGGCTCCCGCCGGGAAATCATAGTTGACGGGAAGGACCCCGGGCCGGATTACCGGTACCGGGGCCGGACGAGAGGCCAGGCTCCCGAGATAGACGGAATAGTCTTTATTAAAACAGGGAAAAGGCTTCGCAGGGGAGATATGATTTGCTGTAAAATCACGGGAGCAGGCGATTTTGACCTGTTCGCGCAATATCCGATTGACAAGGGTTAGTCTGCGCCGTCCCTTGTCCGTCTATTACTCCCAACCGATGGGGTCGTAGCCTTTCTCCTTCAGGCAGCGGTTCACGAATGCTTTGTACACAGGGCTGGGCTGCGATGCATTGATGATGCCCCGGAAGAGACCCGTTGTGGCCCCCGCCACTGCGCCGATGGCGGCCCCTCTCCCGACCGAGCCGGCTACGGCCCCGACAGCAGTCCCGCCGGCCGCACCGACTGCGCCGCCCACTATCGTTCCTCCCGCGACCTTGGCCCCGGGGTTCTGCTTCACGTAGTTATCGGCCATACGGGAACATTCGTCGATATCGCGTTGCGCCTGAACCTCCCCGTATTTCTTGAGGTGCTCATTGGGGTAAAGTACCGGACCGTGCTTGGCCGCGCAGCCGGAAATCGCCAGAGATATGGCCAGGACATAAATTTTAAGCATTTCCGCCTCCGGATAGTGAGTGGATTTGTCTCTATCATGTTTTTTGCACGCGGGCAAAGAAAAGGCTAAGATGTTTAAATCGAATAAGTTTTGACATAAATTCCGCCTTCAAGTATAAAAATGCGCTATGAAAATGCAGGACGTAATTCAGAGGTATGAGATCGATCTCAAGGTCGTGGAAGACCGCATCAAATCGTATTTTTATTCCGAGATCGCTCTCATTCCCGAAATAAGCGACCACCTAATCAGCAGCGGCGGCAAGCGGCTCCGCCCTCTGCTCCTGCTGATAGCTTCGGACCTGTGCGGTTACCGGGGCGAGAGGCGGTTCCCGTTCTCCGCGGTCATAGAATTCATCCACACGGCAAGCCTCCTGCACGACGACGTTGTCGACCATGCCGACACAAGGCGCGGCAGACCTTCGGCCAATCACGTCTGGGGCAATTCGGCGAGCGTTCTCGTTGGAGATTTCCTGTATTCCAAGTCGTTCAAGCTGATGTCCGACGACGGGGACCTGGCCCTGGTCCAGCTCATGTCGGCCATCACCAATGAAATGTCCGAAGGGGAGGTGTTCCAGCTCGTCAAATGCGGGGACCTTGACATGACGGAAGCGGATTATTTTTATCTCATCCAGAAAAAGACGGCAATTTTGATATCGGCGGCCTGTTCGGTGGGCGCGATCCTCGCCAATGTGAACGGAAACAGCATCGCCGCGCTCGGCAATTTCGGGATGAAAATCGGGACCGCCTTCCAGCTCACGGACGACACCCTTGATTACGTCGCAGCGGAAGAGGAATTCGGAAAGGCGATCGGAATGGATCTCAAGGAAGGCAAAATCACCCTGCCGCTCATCCATGCCCTGAAGAAGTGTTCAAAAAGCGAAAAGGACCTGATCAAATCGGCCGTGCTCAACCAGGACCAGGAGCCCGGCGATATCAGGGAGATCCTCGGGGTAATTCAAAAATACAAAGGGATAGAATACAGCCTGGAAAGGGCCGGCTCGCTGGTGAATCAGGCTAAGTCCGTTCTGGAAGTATTCCCCGATTCCGAAGCCCGGCAGAGCATGCTGGCCGTTTCGGACTTTGTCATGGAGAGGAAGCTGTAAAGCAACAAAGAGGATGTGTATTGCGGGGCGTATCACACAACGCCCCTTTTTTATTTTAAACGGATGCCTTTTGACGCAACAAGTGGTCCGCGATCACCAGTCTGACCATGGCCTCGCAGACCGGCAGTATCCTCGGGATGACGCAGACGTCATGACGGCCCTTGACGGCTAATGTCACCGGCTCTCCCGCTGCCGTGACCGTCTCCTGCTCTTTCCCGACGGACGGGATCGGCTTGCATGCGGCGCGGATCACGATCTCCCCGCCGCTGGTGATCCCCGCGAGTATGCCTCCGGCGTTATTGCTCCGGAAGCCTTCCGGCCCCATTGAATCATTATTCAGGGACCCGGTCAGCCGCGCCGCGGCAAAGCCCGCCCCGATCTCCACCCCTTTTACCGTGCCGATGCCCATCACCGCCGCCGCGAGGTCCGCGTCGATCTTTGCGAAGACAGGCTCCCCCAGCCCCGCCGGGCAGCCCTGGATGCGTATTTCGACGATACCGCCGAGGGTATCCCCGGCCTCCCTTGCTTCCCGCAGCTTCTTTTCCATCTCGTGCGCCGCAGCGGAGTCGGGGCAGCCAAGCCGGTTTTCCGGCATCTCGGCGAAATCAAGTTTCCGGACTGCAATACCGCCCAACTCCCGTGTGAAGGCCAGGACCTGTATACCGTCGTGGTCGAGGATCTTCTTGGCGATTGCCCCCGCCGCGACGCGGGCGGCAGTCTCCCGCCCGGATGCGCGCCCGCCCCCGCGATGGTCGCGAATGCCGTATTTTTTGAAGTACGTGTAATCGCCGTGCCCCGGCCGGAATACGTCGCGCAGGCTGTCATAATCGGAGCTTGCGGCGTCGCGGTTGCGGATCAGCAGCGAAATGGGGGTTCCCGTCGTCTTCCCCTCGAAAATTCCGGAGAGAATTTCGACCCGGTCCTCTTCCGCGCGGCCAGTTGTTGAAAGCCCCTGCCCGGGTTTCCGCCGGTCCAGCTCCGTCTGGATCTCCGCGGCGGAAATCTCGATCCCTGCCGGGCAGCCGTCGATAACGGCGCCGATGGCCGGCCCGTGAGATTCCCCCCAGGTCGTCACTTTGAAAATAATGCCTGTTGTGTTTCCCGCCATCCTACCGCCTTTCCCCGAATGAGTTTATGAACCGGCAAATGCTCCCCGCTATCTCGTCGATGCCCCTGTCCGAAGTATCGATCAGGTAATCGGCGAGACCCCTGTAAACGGGAGTCCGCTCCCTGATGGTGTTGATTATATCGTCGCCCCGCCCGCTATGACAGGGTCTCTGTCCGGCGCTCGCGGCGTCCTGTTTGATCCTCCCGGCCAGGACCGCGGGGTCGGCAAAGAGCCAGATGAAAACGCTCTCCCGTCTCCGAAGCTCTTCAATATTCTCCGGGAAAAGGACGGCGCCGCCGCCCAGCGAAATTACATGGGAGCCGGAATCCGGCAGGGAACGGACGATCTCTTTCTCTCTTTCCCGGAAAGCCGCCCAGCCGCCCGCCTCCACGATTTCCTTAACCGATTTGCCGGTCCGGCTTGTGATCATTTCATCGGTGTCGCAAAAGCCCATTCCCAGCATGCGTGCAGCCGCCCTGCCCGCCGATGTCTTCCCGGTCCCCCGGTATCCGATCAAGGCAAATATCATAACGTCTCCAGCGCCTTCCAGAAGCCCGGGAAAGATTTTCCAACACAGCCGGGGTCAGCGATCCTCATGCCGGGCGCCGCGAGGCCCAGCACGGCAAAACTCATGGCTATCCGGTGGTCATTATAAGTTTCAATCAACGCGCCCTTGGGATTTCCCCCCTCGATTGAAATGCCGTGGGGGAGCTCCTCCGCATGGACTCCGGTTTTCCTCAGCTCGGCCGCGAGCGCCTGGAGCCTGTTGCTCTCCTTGACCCGCAGGTGGGCGACATTGGTGATGACGGTACGGCCAGGCCTCACGGCCGCCAGCACGGCGACTGTAGGCGCTACATCGGGCATTTCTCCCATATCGAAGGTAATTTCCCCTCCGGCCAGGTCTCCGCCCGCCACCTCGATATCGTAATAGCCTTTCCTGATGCGGCATCCCAGTCTTTCCAGAATATGCAAGAGCCCGATATCCCCCTGGCGAGTTTTCGGGTTTATGTTCAAAACCCGGACGCGCCCGCCGCAGAGCGCGGCGGCCGCAAAGAAATAGGAGGCGCTGGAGACATCGCCTTCGATCCGGTATCTCCTCGCGTTATATTTGCGGCCGGCCTCCACAAGAAAGGATTGGTCCTTGACGGCGACATCAACGCCAAAGTCGGACATGGCCTGGATAGTCAGGTCCACGTAAGGCCGGGAAGGGATTTCGCCCCTGACCTCAACCGCTACATCCGAATCGGCGAAAGGGGCCGCCAGGAGCAGCGAAGATATGAACTGGCTGCTCTCGATATTTTCCAGGACGGCTTTGCCTCCCCGTAGACCGCCCCCGCCGACCAGGACCGGGGGGCAGCCGTCTTGTTTCAGGCTTTCGGCGCGGCCGCCAAGCTGTCCGAGGGCGCCAATGAGCGGCTGCACCGGCCTTTCGCACAGGCGAGGTCCTCCGGTGAGGACGTAATCGCCCTTTCCCAGCGCGGCGATGGACATGAGCAGGCGCATTGCCGTGCCGTTATTGCCGAGAGATATCTCCCGCCCGGGTTTCAGAGGGGAGATCCGCCCGCCGGTCCCGATGACACGAAATTCCCCCTCGCCGACAACTGCGTCGGCCCCCAGCTCCTGCAAGGCACTCAATAAAATGGTTGTATCTTCGGCGATCAACGGATTGAGGAGCACGGATTCGCCCTCGGCCAGCGCCGCCAGGACCAGGGCCCGCTGGGTATAGCTCTTGGAGCCGGGCGCGGCGACGACTGCGTCCAGACTGCACAAGGGTTTTATTGCAACTGGACCATGTTTCATTTTGGAGCCCTTCTTCGCAATTCGGTTTCCACTACTTTCCTCATCTCCTCCACAGGCGCTTCCATTCCGGTCCAGAGCCGGAACTGCTCGGCGCCCTGGCGGACCAGCATGCCCAGGCCGGAACGCACATTGCAGCCGGACTCCCCGGCCTCCCGAAGGAGTTTCGTCTCCAGGGGGTTATAGATCAGATCAATGACCCATTCAAACCGCGACAGGAGCGCCTTTTCGACCGGGGATTCATCCGCAAGCGGATGCATGCCCACGGGTGTGGTGTTGACCAGGACCTCGGCCCCGGTTTTATCTATGTTATCCAGGCTTTGGAAAATGCATCCAAACTCACGGGCCAAGGCCTTTCCTTTGTCTTGGCCGCGGTTGAATACGGAAGGGATGCCGCCTTCATGCAAGAGGCCGTATACCACGGACCTTGCCGCCCCGCCGGCCCCCAGGACGGCAAACATTTTCCCCTCCATCTCCAGCCCGGCCTCCCGCAGGTCCGCTATAAACCCCTGCCAGTCGGTATTATACCCCTGGAGCGTTTCTTTCTCCCTCTTAATGGTGTTGACTGCGCCGACCGCCAGTGCGTCGGGGCTTATGCCGTCGAGATAACTCATGACCCCGGTCTTGAACGGTATGGTGATGCTAGCGCCGTCAATGCAGGATTGTTTGATAGTTTCTACAGCTTCCCGGGGCGATCGGACCTGAATGGCATGATACCTGGAATTAATGCCCATGAGTCTGAAGGCGGCATTGTGCATCAGCGGGGAAAGGCTGTGCCCCACGGGATTGCCGAACAGGGCATATGTCCCGGTCTTTTCAATCATCTGCAAGCACCCTGAAAATCCTATTCATTTCCGCGGCAGTGAGCTGGCCGGGGGCCGATTCCTCTCCTTTATCCAGCGACACATAGCTCAGATACGACCCGAGCACCGGCGCGGCGATCCTGCTCAATCTGCCTTTTTGCCCCATGCAGAAGGCGATGATCTCCCGGCCCATTTTTTTCGCTTCGGGTATGAGGCCCAGCACCCGGAGATTGTCTTCTGCTTCGTTAGCCATGGCCGCGACCTTGATTATTCCCTCGCCGACGCGGGCGCATTTCCGGAGTATATTGTGAAGCTCTCCCGTATCCGGCGTGCCCGAAAAATCATGCCAGGAGATAATCGGCCGGGAAAACCTCCCCTGCTTGCGGATTTCCGCGAAAAGCTCAATCATGAGTTTCGCGTCCGTGCGCGCCTCGATATCGACGTAATCGGCCCCATACCGGACGGCCTGCTTGAGCAGCTCGATCCGGTCGCTCTCAGTCCCCGCGAAAGCGCCGCCTTCCGCGGCCCGCCGATTTGTTACGATTACCTCTTTTTTCTTTGATGCCAGCAGCCTTGGTAAATCCACATTTTGGATCCCGTCTATACGCAGCTCCATTATGTCTGCTTTTTTATAGATCTCTTTCATCTTCTTCAAGGCGGAGCTTGTGGTCTTCGCCGGGACCGGGATGCAGATTTTCATGGCTCCTCCCCGCGGGGATACGATCCGAGTATTTTTATGAAGGTCGTCACCTTTTCCATCTGCCGCAGGCACTCGGCAATCTTCCGGTCGTTCGCATGCCCTTCGAAATCCAGGAAGAACAGGTATTCCCAGTTCCTCTCCCGCATCGGGTAGGATTCGATGCGCAGCAGGTTGAGGCCCCTGGCCGCGAAGGGCCCGAGGGCCCTGTGCAGCGCCCCCGGGACATGCGCCGATCCCATGAGGATCGAAGTCTTGTCGCGGCCCGACTCCACGGCCGGGCCTTCGCCGATCACAACGAACCTGGTCGTGTTCAGGTGATAGTCTTCGATTTCTTCGGCCACGATTTTCAGCTTGTAGCGGCTTGCGGCAAGACTGCTCGCAATGGCCGCGCTCCCCTTTTCAAGGGCCGCCTGCCGGGCTGCCGCCGCAGTGCTCGCCGCCTCGAGAAGAAGCGCATCCGGGAGGTTCATCTTCAGCCATTGCCGGCATTGGGCCATCGCCTGCGGGTGAGAGTATATTTTTTCGACCTGCTTCAGGCCCTTGCGGGCGGAGACCAGGCAGTGCGAGATGCGCTGGAACCTCTCGGCCCTGATCGTGAGCGGCGTAGTTATCAGCCGGTCAAGACTGACCTTCACCGATCCTTCCAGCGAGTTTTCCAACGGGACAATTCCCATGCGTGCCTGCCTGCGTTCGACGGCTTCGAACACCTCCGCAATCGAGCCCTGCGGCGCCAGCTTTACAGAGTTGCCGAACTGCGATACGGCGGCCAGGTGCGAATACGACCCCTCGGGGCCCAGGAAGGCGATTGTCATCTCCTCCTGCAGGGCTCGCGACGAGGAAAATATTTCGCGATAGACAGCGCCCAGGGCGCTGTCCGGAAGCGGGCCCCGGTTTATTTCGCAAAGAGACCGCAGGACCCTGCTTTCCTGCGCCGGATCATAGACGGCCAGTTCCCGGGACCTTTTCCATTCGCCTATCCGGACCGACAGCGCGGCGCGCTCATTGAGGGCGCTGACGATTTCCCGGTCCTTTTCAGCAAGGTCTTCCCGGAGTTTTTTCAGTTTATCCCGCTTCACCCTCTCAGCTCCCCTATTACGTCTTTTAGAATGTCGTCAGGCACGCTCCCGTTCATGAAGGGCATGCCAAGTTTTTTCAGCAGGACGAAGCGGACCGAATCGCCCTCTTTTTTCTTGTCGCTCTTGAGGCGGTTCAGGATGTCTTCCGTTGCGATGTCCCCGGGAATGGTGCACGGCAGGCCCAAAGACGCGATGAGGCTTTCGACCTTGAGCTTTTCCTTATCCGGCAGGTAGCCCATCCTCTCCGATATCTTCACCGCGCCGAGGATGCCCAGCACTACCGCCCTGCCGTGGGAAACGCGATAGCCCGACTGCGCCTCGATCGCATGGCCAATGGTGTGGCCGAAGTTGAGGATGCGGCGCACGCCTTTTTCCGTCTCATCGATTTCCACGATGGCCTTTTTGATCCCGCAGCACTTGGCGACGATCCTCTCCAGGACTGCTTCGTCGCGGTTGCGCACGGCCTCAGGCTGCTTTTCGAACTCGTTCAGGATGAACGGGTCGTCGATGATCCCGTATTTGATGATCTCGGCCAGTCCGTTGTCGATTTCTTCCGTCGGCAGCGTCTTGAGGAAACCTATATTGATGAAGATTGCTTTCGGCTGGGAAAAAGTCCCGAGCAGGTTCTTGCCGGACGGCAGGTCGATCCCGGTCTTCCCCCCGATGCTGCTGTCCACCTGGGCAATTAGGCTGGTAGGGACCTGGATGCAAGGTATCCCCCTCATGAAAATGGAGGCGAGGAAGCCCGCGATGTCCCCGACCACGCCGCCCCCGAGTGCTATGATGCCCGATTGCCGGTCGCCCCCCTTCTCCATCAACTCGACCGAAAGGCGCAAAACCGTGTCGATATCCTTGGATTTCTCTCCGGCCGGGACCACCAGCTGTTCGACGCTGAGCCCTGTTTCAAGCAGTCCCGCCCGGAAGTCTTCCCCGTGGATCCCGGCCACGTTGGAGTCGGTTATCACGAAGAGCCGGTTTGCCCAGTTCTTTTTAGCCAAAACGAGACCTATCCTGTCTGAAATGTCCCTGCCAATGTAAATTTCGTGGGACTTGACGGTCCTCTTGTCGAGATTTATCTTGATCCTGTTCATTGCACTGACCCCCTAATGACCACTGAAAGCCTCTCTATCTCTTCCATGAGCTGGTAGTATTTTTCGGGTTTGAGCGACTGCAGCCCGTCCGAAACGGCCTTGGCCGGCTCGGGATGGACTTCCACCAGCAGCCCGTCGGCGCCCACGGCGACGGCCGCCCGCGCCAGGGGCAGCACGTATTTCCAGTGCCCGGCCGCATGGCTCGGGTCGATGATCACCGGCAGGTGCGTCAGCTCTTTCAGCACCGGCACGGCACTGATGTCAAGGGTGTTGCGGGTTGCCGTCTCGAAAGTCCTGATGCCCCGCTCGCAGAGGATCACATTCTCGTTTCCGGCCGAAAGGATGTACTCGGCGGACATGAGCAGCTCGTCAATCGTGGTCATCAGCCCTCTTTTCAGAAGGACCGGTTTACGGGCCAGGCCGACCCTCTTGAGAAGCGCGAAATTCTGGATATTGCGCGCGCCGATCTGGAGGATATCGGCATAACTCTCGATCATGTCGACGTCAGTCGTGTTCATTACTTCCGTGACGACGGGCATGCCGGTCCACTCCCGGACTTTCTTGAGAAGCTTGAGCCCCTCCTCTTCCATTCCCTGGAAGCTGTAAGGGGAAGTCCGCGGCTTGAAGGCGCCCCCGCGCAGGATCTGCGCCCCGCCTTTCCTCACAATATAGGCGCTTTCCATCAGCTGCTCCTCGCTTTCAATGGAGCAGGGGCCCGCCATGACGACGAAATCCGGCCCCCCGATCTCGATGTCCCCCGCTCTGACAACCGTTGCCGTGTCGCGGTATTCGCGGCTGGCGAGCTTGTACGGTTTAAGGATCGGCATGGTCTTTTCCACTCCGGCAAGGTGTTCGGCGCTTTTGAGCTCGTTTTTGCCCCGTTCGTCGCCGACCGCCCCGATAATGGTCCTCTCGATCCCCCGCGAAGGGTGGGCCTTGTAACCGACGGATTCTATCCAGTCGATCACGTTTTGAATCTCCGGTTCCGTAGCGTTCCTTTTCATAACGATAATCATATCCACCTCCAGAAAAAAGGGCCATGGAGGTTCGCCCCCCATGGCCCTGAAACAAAAAAGCCATGGGCAGCTTCGATCTACCCATGGCTTGGTTTTTTTAATCAGTGCTTCTTAGTTCCTCCTGAGCGATGGGCAGACGTGTGCGGTAAAATAATAATAATAGCTAAACCAGAAGCTGAAAAATTTTACCGTCATGCCGCGCATCTGAATTACCTGGCCTTGTCCCCGGTACTTTTAAATTTTGAAGCAGGCATTACACAAGCACAAAACGACTTTATATGTCAAGACAATAATTGATCAATATATTCCGAGGAGCCTCAGCAGCCCCCTCCTGTTTTCCTCGGCTTTCCTCACGGCCTTCCAGGAAGTCTTATGCCCTGAGTCCTTCCTGATCGTCCCTGTTATGCTGTCTTCTTGGACAATGCCTTCAAAAAAATGCAGCTCCGTCCTGCTGTTGCCCGTATTGAAGGCGATCTTCTCGCCATTGAGCCGCCCTTTCTTGATCCCTTTTTTATCCTTTTGCGATTGAATGCTTCCGGAGAACCGCTGGTAAGTCTGGTTCAGCTCCATCGTAAAATTCTCGGGGCCGTCGCCCAGGTCGGCCTCGCACTGCCATATTCCGTCGATACGGGCCGGGATTACCCAGAAGTAAAGGTTGCGCCAGTTCACCCTGGCGCTCTTGTCCGGCACCCAGTCGCCCATGGTATGGCAGTAGGACACGACCCTGGCGCCCGGTTTCAGCTCGTTGAGGAGCTTGGGCCGGAGCTTCAGGTTCACGTCCGGGTAAAGGAATAGCATGACCACTGTCGCTTTGCTCAGGTCGGAATCGAACAGGTCCTGCTCATGGAAACTCACTTTGCCGGAAAGCCCCTCTTTAAGGGCGTTTTTCCGGCTCTCCTTTACGCGGACCGGATCAAGGTCGATGCCCACCGCGGTGCAGCCGGTTTTTTTGGCAGCGGCCAGCACTATCCTCCCATCGCCGCAGCCGAGATCGTAAACGATATCATCTCTGCCGACCCCGGCCATCTTGATCATTTCTTCCACCACCTGGGTCGGGGATGGTTCATAAGGCACATCGAGCCTGGTCTTTTCGGCTTTGGCGTGTTGCATGGCATAACCCTCTTCTGAATTATTGAGGGAAAATGCGTTTCCCGCAAGTATTATAATCAGGACAGCGCCCATCAGGAACTCCGGCTTGGTTTTATTCATGACCCCCTCACTGTTTTTTATTAAGGCAGGTTATAAGGACAGCTGAAATATTTTGTTCGGGAACCATTGTCGCACTAGGCCAGGCTCAGCGACCGAGCCTGGCGGCCGAAATCAAAATTCGAGCCCATCAGTTTTGATTTGCAGCGGAACGATAAATGTCCTGAGCAGAAGCTGTCCCTTAAAATGCCGCCCGGAATTACTTCAATACGCGCAAGGTCTTCCTGATCTTGTTGCCCGAACCCTCAAGGGGCTTGACAGAAGAGGGTTCGCGCCTCGCCCGCCAGGTCCCGCTGATCTCCTTGTCTTCGGGAGACACAAATTTGCCTTCGATGACATTGCCCTTCGCCTTCCCGGTGAAGATAACCGGGATTGTGCCCTTGTTTGTTTTGCGGTCCAGGGTGAAGCGCAGGTCGTCGCCATGGAGCCGCACATTGCTGATGAGTGTGCGGCCGCTCTCGGACGACAGGTCGCCGCCCACCACCTGATAACCCTGTTCGAGCCTCAGGATCCGGCGGGTCGTGATGCCTTTCTCCCGCATGGTGCAGTTCCACGTGCCGCCGATATTGGCAGGCACCACCCAGAAATAGACGGAGTGGCGGGCATCGAGGTGCCGGGCCGTGTCCGGCAGCCAGTCGCCCATGCTGTAATTATGGGAGATGATCCGGGAGCCCGGCTTCATTTCGTTCAGGATGCGCGGACGGAGCTTGACGTTGATCTCGGGCAGCAGGTAAAGCGCGAGCACCGTAGCCTCGGAAAAATCAATCTTGAAGAGGTCCTGCTGGATAAATGTGACATTCCCTTCAATACCGGCCTTTTGGACGTTGCTCCGGCACTCCGCGATCCGCTCCGGGTCGATATCAACACCCACTCCCCGCGCTCCCGTCCTTTTGCAGGCTGTTATCACGATCCTTCCATCGCCGCAGCCGAGGTCGTAAACAATATCATTTTCCCTTATTTCCGCCATCCTGATCATTTCTGTCACAATCTCGTCCGGGGTGGGCACATAGGGGACATCGAGCCGCTCCGGCACTGTGTCTTCCAGGATCAACGAAAACGAAAGAGATGTCCCGCTCAATCCCGCGAGGCTGAAAGCAAGCACCAGGACTGTGGCGGCCTTGAGAATTTGTCTGACCATGACTAAGTCTCCTTTGAAAGTCTTTTCCCAATGCCGTGTCGAAAAAACAAAAGCGGCACGCCGGCGGCGAGCACGCCGACCCCGACCAGCGCGCCCCTGCCCGTGTACGCCAAACTCGATTGGAGCATGTAAAGGCATACAAGACAGAATAAAACGGGGAGAATGGGATAAAACGGCACCCGGAAAGGCCTGGGCGTCAATGGCTCTCGCACGCGCAGGACAAATATGGATATTCCCACCAGGAGAAAGAAGAGCCAGAAAACGGGTGCGGTATATTCCACCATGGCCTCGAACCCGCTCCGGGTGGCAGTCCCGAGGAGGACAAGAGCAAATGCGAGGCAGCCCTGCAGAAGCATGGCATTAATCGGGGTTCCGCCCCGCAGGTTCCATTTCCCCAGGAAGCTGAACAGTCTGAAATCCGTCCCCATGGCATAATTGGTGCGAGCGCCCGTTATCATTGTGCCGTTCATGTTCGAGAGCACGGCAGAAATTATGAGGACGCTCAGGAGAAGAGAGCCTCCTTCCCCCAGGCCCTTGCGCATGAGATCGGCGGCAACCGCTTCGGACCCCGACATGCCGGGGATCCCCAGGCCCCTCAGGAACACGAAGTTTACCAGGATATAGACGGCAGTGATTATCCCGGTGCTGATAATGAGCACGCGCAGCATGCTGGAGCCCCGGAGCTCGGCCGAGAGGTATGCCGCCTCGTTCCAGCCGCCGTATGTCAGCAGCACAAAAATCATCGCCTTGCCCAGCCCCGAGCCTTCCGGAAAAGAAAAACCGGAATATGTAAGGACCGAGGGACAGTTAAGGCCCACAAAAAATACGGCGGCCAGCCCCAAAAGGATTCCGGTGGTCAGCCCGTTCTGAAGCCAGCTCCCCTGGCGGATGCCGATCGCGTTGACAATCGTAAGCAGGATTACTGTGGTCCCGGCGTAAATCGATACCGAGTGCTGTCCGAGGTTCAATATGCCCGAGGCATAATCGCCTATAATGAAAGCGTGCATGGCCAGCGAGCCTGTCTGGATAACCGTCATTCGCGCCCAGGCGAAGAGAAAGGCCGGAGTCTGGCCGTAAGCCCGGTTCAGATAATGATAATCGCCCCCGGCGTTCGGGAAGGAGGTGGTGAGTTCAGCATAGCAAAGCGCCCCGATGAGGGAGATCGCCCCTCCTGCCAGCCAGACAAACAGGACGGCGGACTCGCTGCCGGCGTTCGCCGCGACGATGGGCGGCGTCCGGAAGATGCCTGCCCCGATAACCACGCCTATTATTATGAGAATAGCATCCAGGGCGGAAAGAGTCTTGCCGGGAGCTGCATTCTGCATACACCCTCCTGATCTGTTTGACTCTGTCGATTCGGGCGGACCGTCTCGATTCCAAGCGGGGATGAAGCCGAAATTGCAGGCGGGATGAGAAAGGAATCAGGTTCTTTTAAAAATTAGTATTGCCGGATAATCAAAGTCAAGGCAAAGTCAGAGAAGGCAGTTCAAAAAGGCTCATGCCTGCCTTGGCCGGGCGCAGCGTCCGCATGCTGCGCCCCCAGACTGCATTGCTCAGCGGCTTTAATTATGTGTTCTTTTTGTCCCCTCCGGAGCCTTCCGGTCGAAGCGGGGATCAAACAGGGAGGTGCAAAGCCGTGACCACCCCCATACACCTCAACCGGCGGGGGACAATTCACGATTCCTTTTTGCGCATCTTGCGCCCGCTTGACGATGCCGGCAATTTTGAATAGCCTTGATTCATATAAAAAACGCGGAGAAAGAGATGGCCTCCCAGGACCCTTATCACCGTATCGCCCGCTTTTTCCCGGTCCTTGATTTACTTCTCGACACCTTCCTCCGGGGCGCCAGGGACGACCTGACCGGCTTGCTTAAACGGGAGAAAATTCAAAAGGTGCTGGACCTGGGCTGCGGGACAGGCGGCCTCTCGAGAGCGCTGGCGGACCGGGGGTTTTCACCCGTCTGCGTGGACGTATCGGAAGCCATGCTGGAAAGGGCGGAAAAGAACGCATGCCGACGGCCGCAATTCCCCGTCGTCCGTTCGACGGGCGAAAGCCTGCCGTTCAGCGCCGATTTCGATGCGGCCGTGATGAGGTTCGTGCTGCACGAGATGTCGCCCGCCGTAAGGGAGGCGACGCTCGGGGAACTGCGCCGGGTGGTCCGGCCGGGAGGTCTCATCGTTTTTATCGATTTTGTCGTCCCACAGGGCAATGATATTTACTCCCGGATCGGATCTTGGTTTATCCGCTACGTCGAGTCGAGGATGACCCGCATCCATCCGCCCCACTATGAGAACTTCGCCGATCTCATGGCGAAAGGGGGCGCTCTCCAGTGGCTGGCGGCGGAATTCGGGAAGCCCTTCCTGCTCAGGACTTATTTCGGCGATAATATTGGGCTTATCTGCATCAAACTGCCCGACTAACCGAGGCCTGTCCATGTCTGAAGCTTTTTCTTTCCGGATCTCCCCGGTCCCGCCGTTCCGGCTGGACCTCACCTGCTGGGCCTTGCGCCGGAGCCGGGAAAACTCCATCGACGCCTGGGACGGATCGTCTTACAGCCGGCTTTTTACGATGGACAATACAATCGCGGAAGTCACGGCCGGGCAGTCGGGCCCCCCTGGAAAACCTGCTCTGAAAGTCAATGTTTCCGGCCCGGAAGGCATACTCAAGCTGAAGCGCCGGATAGAGTCCCGGATCAGGATGATGTTCGGCACGGACATCGACTTGACCGGATTCTATAAAATCGCCGCCCATGACAGTCGTCTCAAGAAGATCGCGGCCGAATTCGCCGGTTTGAAACCGCCCCGCTTCGCGTCCCTTTTCGAGGCGGTGGTCAACGGGATTTGTTTCCAGCAGCTGTCGCTCGCGGCCGGGACGGCCCTGCTCAACCGGGTCGCCTCCTTCGGCTCGGAGCACGAGGGCCGGCGCGCCTTCCCGCAGCCCGCGGACCTGGCAGCGCTCAAGACGGGTCAGCTTAAAACGCTGGGATTCAGCACAAACAAGTCCGTCGCCCTGGTTGCGCTATCCCGGGCCATAACCGGGGAAGGTCTCGACCTTGACTCGCTGGCCTCCCGACCCGACGAAGAGGTTATGGAAACCCTCGATGCAATCAGGGGCGTAGGCCCCTGGACGGCCCAATATGTAATGCTGCGCGGCATGGGGAGGCTTTCCGTCTTTCCCGGAAAGGACGTGGGCGCGAGCCGCAATCTCAACAGGTATTTCGGTTTCTCCGCGCCGCTGGACTTTGCGGGAGTGCAGAATTTCCTTTCGAGGTTCCACCCGTACGAGGGCATGATTTATTTTCACCTCCTGCTCAAGAACCTCACCGAGCGTGGGGTGATATGAAAGAGAAAGGGCTGATATTCACGATCGGCCATTCCACGCTGCCGCTTGAAAAATTCATTTCTGTCCTGCAGGCAAACTCGATCGAACTTGTCGCGGATGTGCGGACAATCCCGCGGTCCCGCCATAACCCGCAGTTCAATATTGAAACGCTCCCGGGAGAGCTGGCCGGAGCGGGAATCGGCTATGTCCATCTGCCTGCGTTGGGAGGACTGCGCCATACCCGGCCGGATTCGCCCAACACGGGATGGCTGAACGCCTCTTTCCGCGGCTTCGCCGATTACATGCAGACCGGCAATTTCAAGAAGGGGCTCGACGAGCTGATCCGGATGGCACGTTCCCGGCGGACGGCGATCATGTGCGCCGAAGCCCTCCCCTGGCGGTGCCACAGGTCGCTGATCGCCGATGCGCTCAGTGTCAGGGGGTACAAGGTGGAACACCTTACCGGGGCGGGCAAGTCCAACCCGCACCGGCTGACGAAGATGGCCCGCGTGGAGGGCCTAAACATCACATATCCCCCACAGTCAAGCCGCCCCAAATAGAAATTTTCTATTCCGCCGAAATGTTATATAAATCCAAAAGTATCCCGTTTAGAGGCGCATTGAGAATTTTCACAGGCGGTATGAGCATTTTTTAGGGCCGCCATTCTTCAAAGAAGGTCATGATCAGAAAGCTGCCTTCCCATACGCCTCATGGCCCATACTATCCTTTCAAAGGAGGGAACATTGCATGCAGGTTATGATCCTTTACTATTCCCGAACGGGAAACACAAAGAAACTCGCCGAGGAGATCGGCAAGGGAGTGGTCCAGGTGGACGGCGTAAAGTGCGTCCTGAAGTCGACCGAGGAGGTCACGAGGGAGGACTTCCTGGCCTCCGGCGGGATCATTGCCGGATCGCCTGTCTATTTCGGAAGTATGGCGGCGGGGCTGAAGGATGTGCTCGACAAGCATGTCGGCATCCGTAAAAAGATGGAAAACAAGATTGGGGCGGCTTTCGCCACCTCGGCAGACCCGTCCGGCGGGAAGGAGACGACGATAATTTCCATTATCCAGGCGCTGCTCATTTACGGCATGATCGTAGTCGGCGATCCCCTGGACGCCACGGGCCATTACGGCGTTTCCTGCCTGGGGGCCCCCGACCATCTGGCCGCGCAAAACGCCGCCAAGCTGGGCAGAAGAGTGGCCGAGCTGGTTAAAAAGCTGCAGTGACGGCTGCCATGGACGAAGACATAATCCAGGTTTTTACGACAACGGAGAAAAAAGAGGACGCCGAGCGGATCGCCAGGGCGCTCATAGACGCGAAGCTTGCGGCCTGCGTCCAGATAATGGGCCCGATCGAGAGCACTTACCGGTGGAAAGGAAAAATCGAGAGGACCGCGGAATGGTTCTGCTTTATCAAAAGCACGCAAAAGATGTACCCGGAGCTGGAGAGCGCCATCAAGAAAGAGCATCCGTACGAGGTCCCGGAGATAATCGCTGTCCCGGTCTCAGGGGGCAGCGCCGATTATCTCGAATGGCTGAAAAGCAGCGTGAAAGACAGGCCCCAGGACTGAAAAGAGATCTCATGAAAATCGAAGAACTGCACGTTTCCAATTTCAAGACATTTGAAAACCTGGACCTGGCCGATCTGGATAATTTCAGCGTTTTGATCGGCGCGAACTCGTCGGGGAAGTCCAATTTCATCCAGATATTCCGGTTCCTGAAAGACATCTCCCGCAACGGGCTGCGCAATGCCGTATCCCTCCAGGGGGGGATCGAATACCTGAAGAACACGAGGCTGGGCCCGAAAGAAATTTCCGTCAAACTGGTCTACGATCCCGGGTTCGAGGTGACAAGGAAGAAAGGCGCGCTGAGGATCCGATACCGCAAATTCACATATGGATTTGATCTCGAACTGACCGGAAAGGGGCGGGGCTACAGGATAAAGAGGGACTGCCTGGAAAAAGAGATGGAGTTCCCCGGACAGGGCCAGGAGGGCAGGAAAAAAACCCTGACCGGGCGGAGCATCCTTTGCAACAGCGGGGGAAAGATCGTCTACGAGCTGGACGTGCCCCGGGGCGTCAGGCTCAAGGCCGAAGAAGTCATCCCGCCTTTCCTTATGGAGGAGAAGCTGCCCCCCGACAGCCTGCTGCTGGAGAGTTCGTTCTTTTCTTTCTTCCATCGATTCGAGAGGTTCTTTGACAAGATCGCCATTTATGATTTTGACCCCAAGCTGCCGAAGCGGTCGGTCGCGACGAGGGCGAAAGTCGAGCTTGAGGAGAACGGCAGCAATATTGCAGTCGTGCTGAAGGACATCCTGGAGGACCCGGAGCGCAAGAGGAAGTTCTCCAATCTGCTCAAAGACCTGCTGCCGTTTTTCGAAGACCTGGAAGTGGAAAATGTCACAGATAAGTCCCTGATCATGAAATTGCGCGAGTTGTATAACGGCAACCGGTACATCCCGGCCCCGTTCATCTCTGACGGCACAATAAACATGATCGATATGATAGTCGCCCTTTATTTCGAGGACAAATCCCTCGTGATCCTGGAGGAGCCCGAGCGCAGCATCCATCCGGCGCTCATCTCGCGCATGATCGAAATGATGAAGGATGCTTCCCGCCGCAAGCAGATAATCCTCACGACCCATAACCCGGAAATAGTCAGGGCCGCCGGCCCCCGCAACATCTACCTTATCTCCCGCGACAAGGCGGGGTTTTCGACCGTGAGCCGACCGTACGAGAAGGAGGAAGTAAGGACATTTCTCGAAAACGACATAAAAATAGAGGATCTCTACACCAAGGACCTGCTGGGAATCTGAAGAGGCGCTCCCTGCTGTTCGTCTGGGTCGAAGGCGGAAGCGACGCCCGTTTTTTTGATTCGGTCCTGAAGCCGCTGCTCGGAAAAAAATACGACCGGGTCGTGATCAGGACTTACGCCAGTATGAAGAGGGACAAGTTTTCCGCTCTGCTTTACGCAATCACGGCGATGGGGGCGGACTACCTCGTCGTCGCCGACTACGACTGCTCGCCCTGCGTGACATCCAAGAAGGAATGGCTTCGCCAGCACATCAAAGGCCTGGAGCGGGAACGGACCCGGATCGTCGTGGAGGAGATCGAAAGCTGGTACGCGGCCGGTCTTGACGATGCGGGGATAGCAAAATTCGGGATCAGCGCCCTTGCGGACCTGGCCGGGACGGACAGGATGACGAAAGAGCAGTTCAACGAAATGGTCCCTGCAAATTACGACTCCCGGATCGATTTCATGATGGAGGTCCTCAAGGTCTATTCCCTGGAGTCGGCCCGGCGGAAGAACAGGTCCTTCGATTATTTTCTGAGGAAACAGGGCCTGGTAACGGACTCAAGTGTCATGACAGACGAACGGGCCGCAGTTTAAAAGCTGCATAGAGTCAGTTGAATAATGCGTCGGGCTTTTCCCGAAATAACTGATTTGGAGCCGCACATGAAGATTGCCAGCGTAATTGAAATGAGGACCATGGACCGGGAGGCTGTCGAGCAGTTCGGCATTTCCGAACAGCTGCTGATGGAAAACGCCGGCCTGGCGGCATGCACCGTTATAGAGCGGGAGTTCGGAGTCCGGGGAAAAAGGTTCTTAATCTTCTGCGGGATCGGCAATAATGGAGGAGACGGTTTTGTCGTGGCCCGCAAACTCCACTCCATGGGAGGCCTGGTAAAGGTCTTCATCCTCGGCGAGCCGAAAAAATATTCCGGCGCGGCCAGGGCCAATTATAAAATGGCATCCCTCCTGGAGATGGACATTAAGGCGATAAATTCCGCCGACGGGATTCGGGAAGTGATAGACGGAAGCGATGCCGTAGTCGATGCCATTTTCGGGACCGGCCTTGCGAGGGACATAGAAGGTTACATCGGCTGGATCATCGACCTGATCAACTCGTCCGGGAAGGCTGTATTCAGCCTCGACATACCCTCGGGCATTAACGGCGACACTGGAGAAGTTATGGGGAAAGCGGTGCGGGCCGACTACACGGTCGCCTTCGGCCTCCCGAAGACCGGGAATGTATTTTATCCGGGATTCGATAACTGCGGCGCCTTGAGCGTATCGCATATCTCTTTTCCTCCCTCGCTTTACGGCGATGCGGAATTATTGGTGGAAATCAATGCGCCTGTCGCGCTCCCCGGGAGGAAACCGGACGGCTACAAGAAAACGTTCGGGGAAGTGCTGTTCATTGCCGGGGCCGCAGGTTATATCGGGGCGCCTTATTTTTCCTCATACTCCTTCCTGAAAGCGGGCGGCGGCTATTCCCGGCTTGCGGCCCCCGCCTCGGTCGCCCCGCTGATTGCGGCCAAGGGCAGCGAGATAGTGCTGCATCCGCAAAAGGAGACCGGCGGGGGCTCCATAGCTTATTCCAACAAAAGCGAACTGCTGTCCCTGGCAAACAGGATGGACATGGTTGTGATCGGTCCGGGCCTTTCTCTCGACGAAGAGACCCAGCGCCTGGCGCGCGAACTGATCGCGGAAATCGCTGTCCCTGTGCTGATCGACGGCGACGGCATAACCGCGGTTAGCGCCGGGACGGAACTGCTGCGCGGCAGGAGGGACCAGACGATCATCAC
>CAZKYN010000002.1:0-34214 GCA_964556675.1 uncultured Syntrophaceae bacterium | reverse complement strand
TATCGAGCCGGACTTCAAAAAGGGCGAGTTCGCCGTGATCGTGCACGACGACTTCCAGGGCAAGGGACTGGCTTACAAGCTCCTCGACATGGTGATCGGCGTTGCGCAGGAGAAAGGACTGGAGGAGTTCTACGGCTACGTCCAGCCTGGAAACAAAAAAATGATAAAGGCATGCGCCAGGCTCGGAATCACGGGCGAAATGATCCCGGACGGCCTGATGAAGATGAAGCTGAACCTTCGATAATGCTCAACGTTAGGGCAACCTTTTCTCGAAATAAGCTTCCGGCCGCATTTCCCGTCGTCCGAAAGGGAAAAAGGCCGCGGTCCGCGCCTGTCTGCTGTTGCCTGAATGGATCGGGAAGGGTCAAGGAGGTCCTGGAAACGGTCTTATAACCTGCACGGATTATAATTGCCCCCCCGCCGGGCAGGCGGGCGGCAATAAAGAGGAACCGGATCGCCTGATGAGCAGTGCGCACAAAAAAAGGATTGGCAACTCGCCAATCCTTTTTCAGGTTCTTGTAGTAAACGGGGGTTTCTCTTACTTTTTGTCCGGGACTCTCTTGATTGTGCCGTTCTCGATCATGCACTGGAGCGAGTGCAGGAGCGCCTTTTCCTTTTTGTCGATAAGATTGTCCTTGTCGGCCAGAGCCAGGATCTTCTCGTGCTCTGTAAAGGTCAATTCCTGATCCTCTATCGCCTTGTCTATCAGATCTTTCAATTGTTCGGCAGAGCTCATAGTCAATAATCTCCTGTTTTAATTTAGATACAAATTGTACAGAGGAGCGGACTTTTGTCAAGAATTTACCTCATTTTTCATCGCATTCATACGCACCCCGGCCGTCCCGCGGGGCGCCCCTGTTTAGTCGAAGCAAACAGAAACAAAAATTGATTGTCTTTTTCCCCGGGGCATGCAAGATTTCCTGTATTCAATATGCGTGCTGGATATAGATTACAACGCAACAGCGAAAGGGTTTAAAATGCGCCTCACCGAAAAAATCAGAACTCGAAAGGCCAGGGTCGGAATAATCGGCCTGGGTTACGTGGGACTTCCCCTGGTGCTTAACTTCCGCAAGGCGGGTTTCAGCGTCACGGGATTCGACATCGATAAAAGCAAGATCGACTGCCTGAAAAAGGGCCGCAGTTATATCAAATACATTGACGTTTCCCCCCTGGTTGCAAAAGGCAAAAAGAACGGGAGCTTCGCGGCGACCGGCGATTTCTCGAAGCTCTCCCGGATGGATTGCATAATCATTTGCGTTCCCACCCCCCTGAACAAGTACCGCGAGCCGGACCTGTCATACGTTTTCAATACCACGCAAATGGTTTCCCAATACCTGAGGAAAGGCCAGCTGGTGGTGCTTGAATCGACTACTTACCCCGGCACCACCGACCAGGACATGCGGGCCATCCTCGAAAAATCGGGGCTCAAGGCCGGCAGCGATTTCTGCCTGGCATTCTCGCCGGAGCGCGAGGACCCGAACAACAGGGATTTCAAGATGGGCACGATCCCCAAGATCGTCGGCGGTTATTCGCCGCAGTGCCTCGAAGCCGCCAAGGCCCTCTATGATACAGTCGTGGCCACGACGGTTCCCGTGTCGTCGACGCGCGTGGCCGAGGCCGCGAAGCTGCTCGAGAATATCTACAGGTCCGTGAATATCGCTCTTGTCAACGAGCTCAAGGTGCTCTTCGACAAGATGGGCATAGACATCTGGGAAGTGATCGACGCGGCCAAAACCAAGCCGTTCGGTTTCCAGGCGTTCTACCCGGGTCCGGGCCTGGGCGGCCACTGCATCCCGATCGACCCCTTCTATCTCACCTGGAAAGCCCGGGAATTCGACTTCTGCACGCGCTTTATCGAGCTGGCGGGCGAGATCAATACTTCCATGCCGGACCATGTGGTGCTGAAGGTCATCAAGGCCCTCAACGATGCCGGCAAACATGTCGCCGGGTCGAGGGTGCTGCTTGCCGGTCTTTCGTATAAAGCAAACGTGGACGACGACCGTGAATCCCCGGCCTATCGCCTGATGGAGAAGCTCGAGGACCTGGGGGCCCATGTCAGCTTCAACGACCCGTACATTGCCGGCGTGAGGCTCACCCGCGAGTACGCGAAATTCGCCGGGCGCCGGTCGGTGCCGATCACCGCCGATTACGACCTGATCCTGATCGTGACGGCGCATGACGAGTATGCCAAAATTGATTTCACGTCTTTCGGGGTCCCTGTCGTCGACACCCGCAATGTAGTGAAGATAAAGAACGGCCTGGTATACAGCGCCTGAAAAGATATTAATCGATTCCACCTCCAACCTGCAGGTGCGGCCGATAGGCCGCCCCTGCTTTTTTCTCAAACATAGACTGCCCGAAAAGAGACACCGGAGTCCGGGTATCCGGAGGACCGGCCTTTCGCATTTTGCGAGTTGACATTATTTCAACACTGTTCTATGTATGCTCGAACTGATTGTTGCTTTTGATCCTCATTCTGTTTTTCCGAACGTACTATGCTCATGCTGCCCGAAAGCCACACTCTGCGCAATCTCTCGACCAAATCGAACCGCCTCCCGGTTCATTTCCCATATATCCCTGTAACCAAAACAACCAATATATCCGGGGGCTTCCCTAACCGGCATTCGCCGGGAGTGAAGGTCCGGGATTTGTATGAGAATTGCCCGAGCGGGTACAAGCGGTGAAAGCCGTCCTCTCGGCGTGCACAGTCCTGCTTTTTCTGGCGGCTTGCTCCGGGACGGCCCCCTGCTGCCCGGCAAAAAGCAACAATTCACAAACAGCCGACCAGGAGAGCAAACTGAAGGACGTCAAGGCGGATAAAAAGAAAGTGCCTGCCCCTGCAGCTAAAGCCGGGGAAATTCTTGTGAAGTTCAAGCCGGGAACCGGGGAGAAAAGGATCCGGGAGATTGCCCGAAAAGAAGGGCTCGAAATCATTAAAACCGTGACTCCCCCGTCCCTTTACCTGTTGAAATCCCGCGAGACAAGCCTGTCAGTGGACAAAAGGATAGCGGACCTCAAAAAATATGAAGAAGTAGAATACGCGGAACCTAATTATATCGCCAAACCTGTCCGAAACTGAGAGCGCGACATGAAAAAATTCCTGATCTACCTGTTGACGGTTTCCGTCTGCATTTCCCTGACCTCTATTGCCATCTCCCAAAAAAAGCCTGAAATCAGGTTTGTCCCCGGGGAAATCCTGGTGAAGTACAAGGCCGGCGCCGGGCCGGCGAAGGCGGCGGCCATGAATGCGAGGTTGGGGACGACAACGCTTCAGCATTTTTCCAAACAGGACTTCTACCGGAAGAAATTGCCGTACGGCATGTCCATCACTGAAGCTGTCAACCTCCTCAGGTCCGATTCGGATGTGGAATACGCCGAGCCGAATTATATTTGCAAGTTGGCATCTACTCCCGACGATGCCTCTTTCGTTCAGCTCTGGGGACTTAACAATACCGGGCAGAGCGTCGATACTGTGACCGGGACTTCCGGATGTGACATAAGCGCTTGCCAAGCTTGGGATACAATCACGAACGGCAGCTCTAAAATTGTCGCCATAGTGGATACAGGGGTCGATTACCTCCATACCGATATAAGTGCAAACACAATTGCAGGATATGATTTCGTCGCCGGCAATGCCTCGCCTATGGACACTTACGGCCATGGGACCCATATCGCGGGCACGATAGGCGCAATCGGCAATAATGCAACAGGTGTTGCGGGGATAAACTGGACAGCCCGGATTATGCCTCTGCGCGTCGGAGACTCTTATGGCTTGTCTATCTCCGATGCAGTATCGGCCATCAACTACGCTGTGGCTAACGGCGCGAAAATAATAAACGCCAGTTTCGGCATGTATGCGGACAGCACGCCTTTAAGAGATGCCATAAGCGCAGCGGGTACGGCGGGAGTTCTCTTCGTTGCCGCCGCGGGCAATGACGGCGTCAACAACGACGTGTATCTTAATTACCCCTCGTCCTATAATCTGCCGAACATAATAGCTGTGGCGGCAACCGATCAGAACGACAACCTGTGCGCCTTTTCCAATTATGGTGTTTCGACTGTCCACGTAGGCGCCCCCGGGGTAAACATTTATAGCCTGGCCCCCTCGCGGGCGAACCACTGGACGGAAAATTTTGCCGCGGTCGGAGCCTGGACTTTCGGAGGCACGAATAACACATGGACGATTTCCGGGGGTGTGCTGACCAACAAACCTTACGTGAATAGTTCCGAATGCTACGCAACTTCGCCGGTAATTGACCTCACCGGGGCGACTTACTGCAGGGTTGAATTTACCATTACAGGCCGGACCGAATACGAATATGATTGCGTTTACGTCCAGGTTTCCGGCGATGGTGGAACAACCTGGACAACTATGGCTGATACTTTTTCCGGGAACTTGACATCGTATTCCGCTTCAGTCGATATTCGGGATTTCGACGGGGTGGCCACTGTCAGAGTAAGGATCTGTTTCCATTCCGACGGTTCAGACATAGTCGGCACCGGTTATGATATCGATAATTTAAATATAACCAAGTACTCGAACGTGTACACAAACGCTTACCAGTTCATGGACGGCACCTCGATGGCAACGCCTCACGTAGTAGGGGCTGCAGCCCTGCTCTGGAGCGTTCCCGCCTTTTCGGGCTGCACCATGGAACAGATCCGCTACATGATCATCAACAGCGTGGACAAGATCGGCTCTCTGAACGGCAAGGTTGCCAGCGGCGGCCGCATTAACATATACAATGCCATGAACCTGCCCGCCGCCCCGACTCTCCTGAGCGCCGCGAAGAGCGCGCCGGCCAGGGCGGAACTCAGCTGGACCGGGAATTCGCCGGCGGCCACGGGTTTCCGCATAGAATGCAAGGGCGGCTCGGGAGGGACCTGGTCGGAAATCGGCACTGTGCCCATCGGCACAACCACATACAGCCATGTCGGTACGCCAACAGGCACGACGGTTTATTACCGGGTGAGGTCTTATGACTCCCACGGCAACTCCTTCTATTCCAATGAGGCTTCCATAACAATGGAAACCGCCACTACAGTCGACGGAGGAAGCGCAGGGTGTTTCATTGCGACGGCTGCGTTCGGCTCGCCCCTGGAGAAGAATGTGGGCATCCTGAGGGCGTTCCGCGATACATACCTGTTGAACTCGGCGCCGGGCCGGAAATTCGTCGAATTCTACTATCAGGTGAGTCCGCCTGTTGCAGAGTTCATTGCGAAGCATGAATCGGCAAAGGCCCTGACTCGCCTGATGCTAGCCCCCGCCGTTGTCCTCTCGTCTGCCGCAATCAACGGCGGTCCTGAATTGCTGGTTTCCCTGCTGCTGCTGGTTATCGCAGCCCTGTTTATATTCTTCAGGTTCCTGAAGCTGTATAAAACGCTTGCAACCGAAAATTAGAGAGGTGTCCATGAAAAGAACTGTCAGCCTGCTGTTAACATTGTTATTTGTCCTGGCGCTTTACGGGACATCATACGCCCAAAGCGCCCTGACCGAGAGGAAGAATGCCCTGGCCGTAAAGGGGGGCTACCGGATCGCGGAAAGCAGCGACTTCACCGATTTCTGGGGCATAGACAAGAAAGATTATGACGGGTTCGTGGGGGAAATCTCTTACGAGAGGAAATTCACGCGGTTCCTGGGTATAGAGGCTGCGCTGGGCTATTCCGGCATAAGCAAATACCATCCGGGCGCAATTATGGGCACGGATAACCTGGATACAAGGTTCACCAGCATTTATTTCTCCCCCAGCATCAAGGTCTATTTGCCGGTAAGCAATTTCGGATTTTATATCGGGGCGGGCCCGGATTATTATTTCACGATGGGCAAGTTGAAATACGACTTTGGCGGCCTTTCCTATAACGACACGAAGACCTTCAACAGTTTCGGTTTTCACGGTCTGGCCGGAGTCGAATATGTCTTCTACAAAAACCCGGCGGAGGATAACTTCTATGATGCGCCCGTGAGCTTCCTTGTCGAGTACAGGTACTCAAAGGTGACCGTCAGCGATGCAGACGGCGAACTGATCGATTACATAAATGCAAATCTGGCAAAGACTTATTCCAAGCACGACCTCGAGGCAGGCGGTCACGCATTCATGATCGGCCTGAGGTGGCATTTCTAAAGTTCTTATTTTTAAAGGGAGCTCGAAGGCAATACTTTAGCTCCCCGGCGGACAAGGGGCGACCTGCCGGTCGTCCCTGCGATTTTCCGATTTCATTTTACTTTCCCCTTTCCGACCGTTGTCGACTGAATTGTGTATGAGCAAATAAAGCAGGGCCGGGCGGCCCCGCTTTTCATCGGCTTGATTCACTGATTCCTGCTGCGGCCGATCAATAAGTCCTGCTCGATTTCTTTTTCTTCTTTGGCGGCGGAGACGGTTCAGCGGCGTCATCCTGCACCGCCGGCTGCGACGCCGGGGCCACTCTTGATTCCTGATCCGTCCCCTTCATCTGCTGGCTGAGCTTTTTCAAATTTTTCACCGCTTCGCCGGTCCTCATCACCGCCTGAGAGATGTCGTCATCCGGCTTGCCCAGCATGTCCTCCGCTTTCCTGTAAAGCCTGTTGGCGGTTTCGACATCGGCTCTGCTCTCGGCGCAGACACCCAGATTATACGACAAGGCATATGACGTGGATGTCAGGGATGCCGCTTCGCCCCAGAGCTCGCACGCCTTGTCGAGCCGCTTTTTGCCGGCCCAGGTAATCCCCTGCTTGAGCTTCCCGGAGGCCGCCGGATTGGTTATCCCGTCCGTCGAGTCCATAAGCTTGACCATCCTCGTTTCATAATAGGGAGCGATGTCCTGGCGGAAGCTCATTTTCACCTGGGCCTTGGCGGTCTCGAGCAGCTCGTACTCACCGCGCGGGGAGCCCGCGTCCTCGCACTTTGAATCTTCGGCAAAACCGGTCAGGTTGCGGGCGTACACGACTCTGCCGGTCTGCACTTCAACCAGTTTCGGGTTGCAGATGAAATTCAGGGCATTCTTGGTGCAGCTTACCATCCATTTCCTGTAGCGCAGGCACTTGCCCTGCTGAGTTCTGCCTTTGCTGTCTTTGTATTCCTCGTATCTCGCGCATTCTTCGCGGTTTTCCCGGTAGTAGCTGCTCTTGAAACTCTTCTGGACCGTCCCCGTGTAAATGCCCTGGGCGCCAAGCATTTTGCCCAGCTGAACGGCCTTCGACGAATCGACGAGCCCGCTTTGCGAGAACTTCATTTCGGACATGACCTTGTCAAGCGATGTCCTGTCGATCAGGGTAAAGTACTGCCTGTCGTCGATTGTTATGCTCCCCAGGACGCCTTCAATCTCGGATGCGAACTCCTGGCCGCCGTTGCCGTTGAAGGGAACGACTGCCACAACCTTCGCCATCGCCGCCTCATGGTAATTGGCGGGCTTGAGCATGTTGACGGGCACCCTGGTAGCGCACCCCGCCGCCAGCAGGGATAAAACAGAAATAAATGCAAAAAGCCTCCCCATTTCAGTCATGACAACCTCCATCTGGTAGAATGCAGAAAAGTATAAGGATTGGGATTCGTGCCGGGACCGGTCTTTTTGTATGCCGACGTGTTCATCTACGACCAGATATCAAAACAGGACAAAACAAACAGAAGCAAGCCGTACGGGAAAATTATCGTAGAGATCTCAATTCTTCAGCATAAAAAGCCGTCTGAAGAGATTTGTATCGCGTGTGCCCGAGAGATAACGGTTAAGGAAAAGCTTGTCAAGAAATTTTGACATCAAATCTCGGGCTGTTCAAAAAGGTCCAAATGCAAGGCGCGCAAAAACCGAAGAGGGCGTATATACTGATAACGAGGTTTGCAGCGCAACGCCGCACGTGGGCCTTTTTCAACAGTCCTGTCTAAATTTCCAGTCTGGTGACTATCCCCTGAAGTTTGCTTGGCGGCAGTTTGTAGAACTGGACAAAATTGGGGGTGACCTTTTTTATGAAGCTGAACACGTGCCAGACGGGATTGCCGGTGATGATGTCTTCTATGCCGTAAAAGATGACCTTCTCGTAGATGCCGTTTTCGTTCAGGATCCCTTCAATGTCCGGGACCTCCCGGTAGCCGGCCAGTATCTCGAAGCCGTCCAGGCCCGTGCCGATGCCTTTCCGCACTACCGTGTCCACGCCGAAGGGCTCTTCCGTCCTCGTGATCGAGATGAAAATATTTCTTTCATAAATTATGTTGCTCCGGAAAATACAGTGGATCACGTAAGGCGGCACGATATTCCAGCTCCGGGTGAAGAAGAGCGCCGTCCCCGGGATCCGGCCCCTGGCATAGACCTGCTCGTAACCTGTGAGGAATGTATCAACATCGAGCGGCCGCAGGGAGCGGAACAGCATCTGCTGGCCCTTGATGTAGATCAGCATGACGGCGAGGGGGATCGCCGCGAGTATCAGGGACCAGTATGCGCCGTGCGGCAGCTTGGTAAGCGTGGAGAGCAGGTAAATGAAATCTATAGCGCATACCGCAAGGGCCGCCGGAAGCTTCCACCTCTGCACGTGCGTGAAGATGATCACCATCATGACTGTGGTCGTCGTCATCGACCCCATGACGGCGAGGCCGTATGCCGCAGCCAGATTGGCCGAGCTCCGGAAGATTATCATCACGAAGACGACAGAGATGAGCAGGAACCAGTTTACGGTACCGATATATATCTGGGACTGGAGTTCGCTTGAAGTATAATTCACCTTGAACATCGGCATGATCCGGGTCGTGATCCCCTGGTAGACGATTGAGAACACGCCGCTGATCATCGCCTGTGAGGCGATGATCGTAGCCAGGATTGTGAGGGCAAGGAACGGAATGTACAGCAGCGGCGCCTGGTCCCGGACCATGCTGAACAGGATGTTCCCGGCCTCCGGGTGGAGAATGGCATAAGTGCCCTGCCCAAGGTAGTTGAGGACCAGGGCGATTAGAACGAACATCCAGGCCCGGAGGATGGGCCAGCGCCCGAGGTGACCCATATCGGCGAACATGGCCTCGGCCCCGGTCGCGCACAGGATCACCTCCGAGAGGACGACGAATCCCGCAAATCCGTTGTGATACAAAAAATCAACTGCATGGACCGGGTGGATCGCCCGGATTATCCAGGGCATTTCCAGGAAGGAAACAAACCCGGAGAACGCGAGGGCGGCAAACCAGACGACCATGACCGGCCCGAATGTCCAGGCGACCTTGTCGGTGCCGCGGTGCTGGATCGAGAAAAGCCCCACAGCTATAAGAGCCGCTATAAGGACCAGGAAAGTCTCGCCGATATTCTCAAAGCCCGGGATGAGCAGGGTCCCTTCCACGGCCGAAAGGATACTGATGGCGGGAGTGATAACGCCGTCGCCGAGCAACAGGGAAACGCCGGCATACGTAAGGAAGCCGGCCAGGGACACCGAACGGCCCTTTTTCATTACCTTGATGAGCGTCTCCCGCAGCATGATGCCGCCGCCCTGCCCCTTGTAGCCGAGGCTCATGGCAAGCCACCCGTACTGAACGGTGACGAGGATGATAAGGGTCCAGAATATCAGGGATATGATCCCGATAACGTGGTCCGGCGTCGGCCTGCTGAGGGCAAAGATAACGGTCAGAGTGTAAATGGGGCTTGTCCCGATATCGCCGAACACAAGCCCCATGGATTTGATGACGCCGCCCCAGTAAGATTCTCCGGGGGCAGCCTTGAACAAATCTTTCATTCCCGCGCTTATATACCGGAACAAACCTGAAAACAACGTGAATTTCAGACAGTTAGCGCGACAATAATGTAGCTTTCCCCGCCTGTGCCGGAGGGGGCAGGCGTGATTTACCGTACCCTATATCTCGAGGCGGGTCACCGTACCCTGGAGCTTGCTCTGCGGCAGCTTGTAAAATTGCACGAAATTGGGGGTGTTCTTTTTGATGAAGCTGAAGATCAGCCAGATGGGGTTGCTGGTTACGATGTCCTCAATGCCGTAAAAGATAACCTTTTCGTATATGCCGTTGGCGTTCAGGATGGACTCTATATCCAGGACTTCCCGGTAGCCCGCGAGTATCTCGAAGCTCGACAGGCCGGTCCCGATCCCCTTGCGCCATTTCACGTCGACTCCGAAGGGATCCTCTGTCCGCAAAATGGAAATAAAGATATTGTTCTCGTAAATGATGTTGCTCCTCAGGATGCAATGGATCACATAAGGGGGAACGACATTCCAGCTTCTGGTGAAAAAAAGCGCCGTCCCCGGGATCCTGAGCCTGGCGTATATCTGCTCGTAGCTCACCAGGAAAGTATCGATATCAAGCGGCCTCAGGGAGCGGAAAAGGAGCTTCTGCCCCTCAATGTAGATCAACATCGTCACAAGGGGGATGGAGGCGATGATGAGCGACCAGTAGGCCCCCTCGGGGACCTTCGTCAGCGTGGACGACAGGTAAATGAAATCCAGGATAAAGATTCCCAGGGCAATCGGGAGTTTCCATCTCTGGACACGGGTGAGGATCAGGATCATCAGCATTGTCTCGGCAGTCATGGAACCCATGACGGCAAGGCCGTACGCGGCCGCCAGGTTTGCCGAGCTTTTGAAAATGAGCATCACAAACAGGACACAAATCAGGAGGAACCAGTTGACGGCGCCGATGTAGATCTGCGATTCAAGTTCGCTGGAGGTATAGCTTACCTTGAACATCGGCATGATGCGCGTAGTAATCCCCTGGTAAACAATCGAAAATACCCCGCTGATGATGGCCTGGGATGCTATAATTGTTGCGATGATCGTCAGGATCAGGAAGGGTATGTAAAGAAGAGGCGCCTCATGCTGGACCATGCTGAAGAGTATATTCTTCGCCTCGGGGTGCGCCATCGCGAAGGTCCCCTGCCCCATGTAGTTGAGGAAAATCGCCGCGAAGACGAACATCCACGCCCGGAGGATCGGCCAGCGGCCCAGGTGTCCCATGTCGGCAAACATTGCCTCGGCGCCGGTGGCGCACAGGATTACTTCGGACAGGACAACAAAACCTGCAAACCCGTTATGGACCATGTAGTCTATGGCGCAGAACGGGTTCACCACCTTTATTATCTCCGGCCGGGATAGCATTGAGAGGGCGCCGGAGAGCGCGAGCGCCGCGAACCAAAGCACCATGATCGGCCCGAAAGTCCAGGCAACCTTGTCCGTTCCGCGGTGCTGGATTGAAAAAAGGCCCAAGGCGATGATCGCCGCAATCAGGATCAGGTAGTGCTGTCCGGTATTTTCCAGGCCCGGGATGAGCAGGGTACCTTCAACGGCTGACAGGATGCTTATTGCGGGAGTTATGACCCCGTCTCCCAGCAGCAGCGACACGCCGATATAGGCAATGAAACTCGCGGCGGAAACCGCGCGCCCTTTTTTCACTACACGCAGGAGGGTTTCCCGCAGCATGATCCCGCCCCCCTGCCCCTTGTAGCCGAGGCTCATGGCGAGCCACGCGTACTGCACTGTCACCAGCAGCGCCAAAGTCCAGAAGATCAGGGAAATTATGCCGAAGACATGGTCGGGGGTCGGCCTGCTCAAGGCAAAAATTACTGTCAATGTATAAATTGGGCTGGTCCCGATATCGCCGAAGACAAGCCCCATGGATTTGATGACCCCGCCCCAATAAGACTCCCCGGGGGCTGCTTTGAATAATTCTCTCATCTGCGGGGTTATATACCGGAACTATGGTTGAGAAAAGAAAAATTCACGCAGGCGCGGATCAGGTTTATCGCTTGAGATAATTGCATTATTACCTGATGGCAAATCTGTTCGGGATCATTTAATCTTGGAAAAAAGGAGCTTCAGAAATGAAACTTAAACTCATAGCCGTGTCCATTTCGATATTGTTCTTTTTTTCTCCCAGTCAAAGCAGCGGAGCAGGAGAGGATATGATCGGCATTCCCCCGGCCCTGAAGGCCGAGCACGAAAAGCTGCATACGACACTGGAAAAAGCGGTCAATGCCGGCGGCAAGACCGCGGCAGCAGCGGGGGAAGTCGAAAAGGTACTGCGGCCGCATTTTATAGAGGAGGAGGAGTATGCCCTGCCGCCGTTGGGATTGCTGGTCCCGCTTTCGCAGGGAGAACTGGACCCTCAAATGGCGGATGCCATTCCCCTTGCAAACCGGCTGAGGGAAAATTACAAAAGAATGCTCCAGGAACACGAACAAATCGTCCAATCCTTGAAAAAACTTGCCTCCGCTGCACGAGATGAGGACAAGCCTGAATTTGCCGCATTCTCCTCTGATTTGATCCTTCATGCCCGGAACGAGGAACAGGTGCTTTATCCGGCCGCTATCCTGATAGGCAAATACCTGGAAATCAAGTTCCCCAGGACGGAAACGGCTTTATCTCCTAAGGGTTCCGGCAGTCCCAAATAAGAGTTTCCCTGATAGAGCGATCTTGGCTTTTTGTGTATAAGTGCTTACTTTTATTCACAAATATACGCAAAAGGCAAAGCCAGGAATCTCATGGGTATCAAAAAGACCAGCCATCCAGACCGTCACTCGGCGAAGCCGCAATGGCACGATCCGGAGTTGTTGAAGCTCAGGGACGAAAATGCCAGGCTCAAGCAGGCCCTGGCCGTGCAGGAGCGTATAGTTGCAGATATGAGCAGGAAAAATGGAACCGCACCTCTGGCGGCGCCTCCGGCCGGCATAGATCACTCGGAATTTTCAATAAAGGCGGAGCACATTTCCGACGGTTTCTTTTTCTGTGACAGGAAATGGCGCTGCCTTTACATAAATGAGAAAGCCTGCCGGATCCTGCGCAGGAAACGCGAAGAATTGATGGGCCAGGTGGGATGGGAGATCTGCTCCCAGACCAGGCACCTGAAATTCAATCCTGAATTCCACCGGGCCATCAAGGAAAATACTCCCGTCCATTTCGAGGAATTTTATCCCGAGCCGCTTAATATCTGGCTGGAATGCCACGTATATCCCACACCCGAAGGCCTGGCGGTCTTTCTCCAGGACATAACCGCAAGAAAGAAATCAGAAGCTGAACTGATTTCCTCCCGGGAGGACCTGAGAAAACTGGCGGAGGACCTGTCCCGGGCAAACGAGGAATTGATCGAGAGCCGTAAAAAATACTACGACATGGTAGAGAAGGTCGATGACATAATCTTCGAGACGGCCGCCGACGGCAGGATCACTTATACCAGCAGCAGGCTTAAAAATATCCTGGGGTATGACCCGGCGGAACTGGAGGGCCGCATGCCCTCCGAACTGTTTGCCCCGGAAAATGCCGCTGAAATCCGGGACTCCCTCCTTAACACGATAAGGCAGGAAGGCAGGATCAATTCCATCGAAGTCCCGCTGGTCCACAAGGAAGGCCGCAGGGTCATCGCGGAAACCAACGCCGCGCCGTACTTCAATGCGGAAGGGGTTCTGCTCGGCTACCGCGGAGTCACCAGGGACGTAACGGCCCGCAAGGAAGCAGAGGAAAAACTGGGGCAAACGCATCAGCGGCTCATCTCGACCCTGGAGAGCATAACGGACGGGTTCGTGGCCGTGGACAGGCACTGGCGCTTCAACTACGTTAACGAATCCGCGGCCAGGATCTTCCATATCCCCCGTGACCAGGTGATGGGCAGGACGCTTTGCGACCTGATGCCGGGTTCGGACGGCTTCCGCCATTTCCAGGACATGATCATGGCCATGGACCAGTCAAAACCCGTCCATTTCGAGGAGTTCATACCGTCAATGGCAGTATGGCTGGAGATCCACGGCTATCCTTCATCCGAAGGCCTCTCCATCTATTTTCAGGACATAACAGAGAGGAAGTGCGCCGAAGAGGCGCTGTTCCAGAGCGAAAAGCGGTTTCGCTTTGTTTCCGAAGCGGCGCACGCGGCCGTTTATGATCTCGATCTGAAATCGGGCACTGTCCGGGGAGCGCACGGGGCGAAGGAACTGCTCGGGATCGATGAACCCGAAAGGCCAAGTTTTGAGTGGTGGCTCAGCCTTATCCATCCCGACGACCTGGAGGCGACAGCACGGGAATTGCAGGAATCGCACGCCCGTAAAGAACAGAGCCATACGTTCGAATACAGGATCAGGAACAGCAGCGGGCAGTACAGGCTCGTGCGGGACCTGATCTATTTCCAGTACGATGAGAACGGCGAGGTCGTGGAGCTGTTCGGAGGCGTGACCGACATTACGGAGCAGCGTCGCGCCGAAGACGCCCTGCGGGAGAGCGAAGAGAAATACCGCGCCATCTTTGAGAACAGCATGGAAGGAATTTTTGTCACGCAATCGGACGGAAATATCCTGTCGGCAAATCCCGAGGCCTGCCGCCTGCTGGGACGCTCCGCAGAAGAATTACGCCGGATAGGGCGCCGGGGGTTCATGGATGAAAAGGACCCCCGGCTCATAAGGGCGATAAAAATGCGCAACGAGGACGGCTTTTTCCGCGGTGAATTGACTTTCTTCCACCCGGATATGTCACCTTTTCCCGTCGAGGTGTCAAGCCGAGTCTTCCGGGACCGCGAAGGCGTCCTGAAGAACATAACTATTTTCAGCGATATAACTAAACGCAAGCGCGGCGAGGAGAAACTCCGGGAGATCACTGCGGAAGCCCGCAAGAGGGCGATCGAAGCCGAGAACCGGAAAAAGCAGCTCGAGGAGATAAACCGGGAACTGGAGAGCTTCAGCTATTCCATATCACACGACCTGCGGTACCCGCTTCGTGCCGTCCACCAGTTTGCGGAGATCATCCTGAAGGAGCACTCGGACAGCCTGGACAGCCAGGGCTTCAAATTCTTCAACCTCATCCTGAAAAACACGAAGGCGATGGAGGACCTCATCCAGGGCCTGCTGTCGCTGGCCAGGATCTCCAGCCAGGAGATCAACTCTTCGAACTTGAACGTAAACCGGATTGTCAAGGACATCCTGCAGCGCTGGGACCTGCAGAAAACGAAAAAGAACGTCCGGTTCAAATTCGACAGCTTTCCGGCAGTCATGGGCGACCCGGTCCTTTTGAGGCAGGTATTCGCAAACCTGATTTCAAATGCAATGAAGTTCACGAGGAAGAAGCGGCTGCCGCGCATCGAAATCGGGGGGTACCGGCAAGACGGTTCGGTGATCTATTACGTTCGCGACAACGGGATCGGCTTCAGGATGAGCGACTATGAAAGGCTGTTCGGGACATTCCAGAGACTCCACAGCGAATCGCAGTTCGAAGGTTCCGGTATCGGCCTCGCGCTCGTCCAGCGCATTGTGCACAAGCTCGGAGGCCAGGTATGGGCAAAGGGCAAATCCAACAAAGGGGCGACATTCTATTTCAGCCTGCCTGATGTCGCCTGACCGTTGCGGGCCCGGGATATAACCGTTTCCGATAACGGCTGCCCGGCCTGCATAATCTTATTCCTGATTTACCGCCCTCCTTTTGTTTGCGGAAATTCAGAGTTTCCAACATTCATTTCGGGGCCTGTATTCATTATAATCCATGGAGCACGGCGGTTTCCCCTTGCTGCACCCGATTGCGTTTCAACCAGTTCAAAAACAAATGGATAAGAGAGCCCCAAAATTCGCAGGCCTGACGAGACCGGATTGGATTTGCCTGGCGCTTTTTGCCGCCATCGGTTTCACCAACATGTGGCATCACGAGCTCTGGAGGGATGAGTTCCAGGCGTTTTTCATCGCCCGTGAAAGCGCGTCGATAACGGACTTGTTGGGCAAAATGAGATATGAAGGACATCCTCCGCTATGGGGCCTGCTCCTCTACACACTGGCCGGGTTCTCGGCAAACCCCCTCTTCATGCAGCTGTCCAATTTTCTTGCAGCTTGCCTGTCCGCGTACATTATCCTGCTTTTCCCTGTGCCGCGCCGGGTTAAGGCGCTGCTCATATTCGGGTATTTCTCCATTTTTGAATTCCTGGCGATCGTCAGAAACTACGCCCTGGGCTTCCTGTTCACCAATGCGGCCCTGCTGCTGATCATGAGGTCTCCCGGACCGGTAGGGAAAAAATATCTTCGGACCGCGCCGCTGCTGTTTCTTCTCAGCCTTACGAGCGCGTACGGGATTATCGTGGCGGCGACGCTCGCATTCTATATAGCCCTGGATTCCCGCGAAACTCTCAAATCAAATCCGGAGCCGGGAGCAGGCCTGCGGCTGGCGTCGGGCTTCCTGATAATCGCGGCCGGGGCGGCCCTTTCGGCCGTTTCCGTTTCCCCGCCGGCCGACCGGGCGGTAGACATCCTGGTCGGTTTTGACCTTGAACATTGCGGAAGGAGGATAGCTTCCGTAATGACCGCGATATGGAAGAGTTATGTTCCCGTTCCCCCCCTTGCGATGGATTTCTGGAACGACAATTTTATTTCCGGAAATATCGTCCGGTTCATCCTTTCCGTCGCTTTACTGGGCTTGTCCATGAAAGTTTTCTTCAGCAGGCGCAATGTTTTTCTGACATATTGTTTCGGCTCGTTTTCCATCCTGGCCTTTTCCTTTTTTGTTTACAACAGCCCCAATATCCGCCATTTCGGCCACCTGTATATTATTTTTATGATTTGCCTGGTACTCGCGGCTCAATCCCGGAAGGCGCGCGGACCGATAGACCTGAACCTGCCCGAGCCGGCCAGGCTCCTGGTCCCAATTATCCTGATTGCGCAAGTGACCGGAGGCGCAATGGCATCATCTCTGGATTGGGCCTATCCGTTCACGGCCGGCAAGTCAGCGGCGGAGTTCATTGCGGAGCAGGGTCTGGAAAACCACATGATTATCGGGGATGAGGATTACCCCCTGACCACTCTTTCCGGATACCTGAACAAACCTGTATACCATTTATCGACTTTAAAAATGGCGAGCTACGTTACGTGGAGCAGGGACAGGCAGCGCACTGTCGAGCCGGCGGAAATAGTGCAGACCGCAAACATTCTGGAAGCGCAGGGAAACAAGGTCCTGGTTGCGCTCAATTATGAGCTGGAGCCGCATGAAAGAGGAAGCCTGGAAAAGATGGCTGAGTTTACACGAAGCGTTATGAAGGACGAGGTTTTTTATCTTTACACGGTGGGCCGCGAGAAAATGAATTACCGTCCGGAAACAATCCGTTTCAATCCCGGCGACCTCATTATCACTGATTTTCAGAACAGGTGGGCAATCATAGATGCGACAAACTCGCGCCGGATAATCGCCTATTTTAACCAGAATCGGAAAAATTATGCTGTGAACGCATTGCTGTTTATCAGGCATTTCGGGATTGACGGGAAGCACACTATCGGCAACACATCATTCCTGCTTGCTTCAGGTGAGGTCCCCGAGAGGTCCTATCCCGGAGAGGAGATTCAATCCTTTGAACCGGGCGCCTTATCAGTCCGGGCGAAAATGCCCGGTCCGGATGGAATCCCAAACTATGAATTGATGAACGGCGATGAACGGCTCTGGAATTTCGGGTGCAACGAGAGCGCTGCTTTTAAGGCTCTTGAATATATAAAAAAGACAGGTATCACGAGGCTCTGCCGAATCGGCACTTTCGCATACTGGCGCAAGTGATTATTCCCAGCCCCATTTGCGGAAGACGCTATGCGCCTCTTCCGTTTTCAGGAAATCCGGGAAGCTCCGGGCCCCTTCCCTGTTGGGGGCTGCAGCAATTACAGCCGGGGGCCTCCCGGCCCGTAAACGCGAAGCTGCATTTCTCTCCTCCTGTCTTTTAATATCGCCTCCCGCTGAAAGGTGAAATGAGGACTCGCATCAGGCGGAAGGCTTGGCTTCTCGGCTTCAGCAAACATTTCTTTATGTTTCAGCCATGTAATTTGAATTCTCATTTTGGGGCCCGCATGCTTATCCGCTGGACAGGTCGGCCGCTCAGATCACGCCAGCCTGCTGAGATATGATTTAAGATTGACCTTTTTCCCCGAAAGCTGAAATTTTTTGCGGATGCTGTTGCGGTGGAATTCGACTGCCTTCGTCGAGATGTTCAGCGAATCGGCTATTTCCTTCGTGGACTTGTCCTCCCTGATCATGGTGACTACCTGGATCTCGCGCGGAGTGAGGCCGAGGTGGTTGGACGTGAGCGTGTGAAGGAAGGGCGAAATGATATCCTGCAGGTGCGTCTCCAGGATATCCAGGTACGCTTTCTGTTCCGGCTCTTCGGATATTGCCTTGAGCTTGTCCAGGTAAGGGAGGATGAGTTTCCTGACATTCAACAGGACCCTGCTCTCCAGCTCTTTCCTGTCGTCTTCCCTGTGCTTTATCAGGACCTTCAAAGCTGAATTAAGTTCCTGCAGGTTTTTCGACTTTACGGAAAGCTCCCTGTCCCTTCTGTGCAGAGCCTTTAAAGCCCTCTTCTGGTCCTCGATGTCCCTCGCGGCCGCGAATACGCCCTGCACTCTTCCCGACGTGTCCCGGTATACAGATGCATTGAACAGCACATCTCTCGGCTTTCCCGATTTATGCCTCATCTGCAAAGGGCAGTTCTTGGCGAAACCCGCCAAAAGCACTTTGTTATGCAATGCTTCGGCCTTGTCCGGATTTGTAAAATACAGGGAAAAATCAGATCCTATTAGGGAATTCCTGTCGATGCCGAGGAACTGTTCCGTGGCCCTGTTCACGTCCGTGATTTTCCGTTCGACGCTGATCGATATGAGGGGATCGATGCTGGCTTCGATCAGGCTTCTTACATAAGCCGAAAATTCCCTCAGCGCTTCTTCGTTCCTCTTCTGCACCGTTGCATCGTAGAACATGGAAAGGATTGCCTCCTCTCCGTCCATTTCGATTATTTCGGCGGACCAGAGGATATCTTTTATCGTGCCGTCCTTCGTCCTGAGTTTGATGGGTTCGTTCCTGAACGCCTTCTCTTTCCTGAGCCTTGCAAGTATTTCCTCGCGCTGTCCGGGACTGGACCAGACTTTCAGGTCCTGAGCCGTTTTGCCTATCATCTCTTTGCGTTCATAGCCGATCAGGTCAAGCCAGCTTTTATTGACGTCCAGATATCTGCCCTGTTCCAGATTGCTGATCACAATGGGGGCAGGGTTGGACTGGAAAGCCAGTGAAAAGTTTCTGCGGCTTTTTTTCAGTTCGTCTTCCGCCTTTCTCCTCCTGGATATATCCATGAGAGATGCAAACACGCCCCTGGTCCGGCCGTCCTTGTCAAAAACCGGGCCGGCCTCCATCCGCGTATAAAGCACTGTTCCGTCCTTCTTCAGGAACTCGAAGTCAAACTGTTCCTTTATACCTTTCAGCTGGCGTTCGAGATACCGGCGGGCCCGTTTCAAATTAGCGGGATCTATGAATAAAAAAACATTTTTCCCTAACATGTCTTGCGCGGGATAACCCAGCATTTGGGTCATCCGGGGATTTACGAATACGGTATCGGCATTGGCGTCAAGCTCCCATATGCCCTCCTGGAGGTTTTCGACCAGTTCGCGGTACCTTCCATCATCATCGGGCGCTTCAGGCATAGTTCCGGCTCCGGCTCTTTCTCTGGTCATGCGGCAGCAGCTCATCTGAAATGGTGAGATTCGGTTTCAACGCTCCTTTTATACTATCACCGGATGGAAAAACACCAGCATTAATTTAGTAATATTCTAGCAATTATTTTGTGTTGTCTTATTGTCCTTTTCGGTCTAAAAATGACTAAACATTCAATTGAAAAAAGAAATTCTGATTAAAAATCTCGCTTAAATCTTTAAATGAAAGTTTCCATTTAGCAAGCATGAGCACAGATATAACTCGTATAATCAAAGACGTCCTGGCTAAATATGATGAAAAGGCCGCTTTGAAGAAATTGTGTTCCGAATTCGAAAATCTGGGTTATGAAGTGAGAATTGACGGCAAGGTAAGCTCCGAGCTTCCCGAGATCGAGGATTACATAAGGCCGGTGACGTTTTCTCTTTATACCCTGGGCGTCCTTGAAAAAGAATTTTCGATAAGATTTTCACGATAAAATCCGTTCACGTGATCCACCCCTTGTAGATCCCCCTCAGAACGGATTCCGAGAGTCCAGTCATATGGGGCAGCATATGATTGGACTTTCTTTTTCAGCCTGTTGCTGTTTCCGCTGCGGGCATAAGAACAGGTTGCGCAATCCGCCTGCCCAAGGAGCAGGGCAAACCCTGCCCCGCCCGCGCCTGCGTACGTTCCTTTTCCGCACCCTTTGTAATCCTGCGTTTATTTCCACTTGCGTATTATCGAATATGCTCCCAAGATGTAAGGGAAAGGAATTGAAACATGACCAAGCTTGCGGACGTACTGTTTGAAGGCTCTTCTTTTACGAAATACAGTTTCGGGGCGTACAGCCTCGATTCCGACTTCGAGAATGCGGGCGCTGTATATATCTATACCCGCAGGACGAAGCCCGGTACGTTCGGCGGGACGCACGTCGTCAGGTACATAGGCGTTTCAGAATTCCTCTCCGAAGAATTGAATGCCAATGGCGGCCCTGCCGGAGCCGAAAACCGCTTTGATGCCAATTGCCTGTGCGTCATGTACGAAAAGGATCCCGAACTCCGCTCGACAATCGCCAAAGATCTCCTGAAGCATCACGTAACGCCCTTCAACCAGCAAGCCTGATGATCAAGGCCGAACTTTCCGGGGACCTGCCGTGCAGGTTTCCGTCACCCGCTTATATGCTCGGTATAGGGCGGATTTGTTCGCCGGCAGACGCCGGAAAGGGCATGTTAAGGGCGATGAAAGCGGAGAGGAAGTCCCGGGAGATATCTTCCTTTTGAAGGATGCCCATGATATTTTTCCAATGCTTGACGGGGACGGGCCTGAGCTTTCGGGAGGAACCGGGCATACTGATCCGGGCCTGGAATTCCCGGCAAAACGCCTTTTCAACTCTCTTGTATTCCCGGTGGGCGGCGCAATCGACGGTTCCCGCAGCGCCGTCCGTGAAGGAGGGGAATTGGCGGCAGGCTTCCGGCCTGACTGCATGGATCAGACACCTCTTTTCCTTCAGGAAGCAGCAGTCAGCGGGCCTCCCCTGCCTGTAAGCCTCCAACCTTTCGCTTAATATGGACTGGACCGCGTGAATGGGCTTATGCAGGGCCTCTGATACGGCCGGCAGCGATTCGATATCGACGGGAACATAATAATTCCGGCAGCAGTTTCCGCAAAGCCTGCAGAAAAGCGGGACCATCAAATCGCCCTGAGGCAGCTCTATAAGGGAACAGTTATACTTGGGGTACTCAGGCATGCATCCCTTATTTGTGCTCCGCCCTCAACTGCTCGACAATCCGTCTCAAACCGTCGGCCGTCACTTCCTCGGGTGCAACGGGCGGCCCTCCCAGCAGTTCGACCCGCGACCAGAAGCGCTTCGGCCAATGGGTCATGGCATATCCCCCGTCATTGCTGAAAAAGCTTCCCCATAATCCTCTCAGGGCAAGCGGAACTACCGGAACGGGATTTTCCCTGATTATTTTTTCTATGCCCTGCTTGAAAACGCCGATCTCGCCGTCATGGGTCATTTCCCCTTCCGGGAATATGCCCACGATCTCCCCTTCCCGCAGCGCCTGCGAAATCTGATGCATTGCCCGGCTGTACACTTCCGGCTTTTTGGCTTTGGAGTGGATGGGTATTGCCTTTCCTGTTTTAAAGATGAAATGCAGCAGCGGGAGATTGTATATGGGCTCGAAAACGACAAAACGGATAGGCCGGCGGCATGCGCCTGCAATCAGCGGACCGTCGACAAGGCTGACGTGGTTACAGACCACAACGGCAGCCCCTTCGTCCGGGATATGATCGAGGTCCCTTGTCCTGACGCGGTACATTGTATTTGTAAGGACCCAGACCAGGAAGCGCATCGTGAATTCGGGTATAACGGAATAGATGTACAGGGCAACGGCAATGTTGAGAGCCACCAGGACCAGGAAGAACCGGGGTATTCCCAAATCGAACCGGCTGAGCAGGACCGCTCCCATTATGCTCGCAAGCACCATGAACAGGGCGTTGAGGATGTTATTGGCCGCAATCACCCGCGACCTGATCTCCGGTCTCGTGCGCATCTGGATAAAGGCGTAAAGGGGCACTATGAAGAGGCCTCCCGAAACCCCTATCATCACGAAATCGACTATTACCCTGATGCTTCCGGCAGAGCGCAGGAATTCGTTCAATCCCATAAGGCTTGATACCTGCGGGGCCTGGTAGGCGAAGAATATGTCAAATCCGAAGATGCTCAGGCCTATGGACCCGAGCGGCACAAGGCCAAGCTCCACCTTCCGCCCCGAAAGCCTTTCGCACATCAGGGAGCCGGCGCCGACTCCTATCGAAAACAGGGCCAGAAGCAGCGTGACAACGCCTTCAGAGCTGTGCAGGGTGTCGCGCGTGTATGCAGGCAGTTGGGTCAGATAGGAGGCCCCGAGGAACCAGAACCAGGATATCCCCAGGATAGACTTGAATACGGAGTCGGGTTCGCGGACCAGCTGGATGGTCCGCCATGTTTGCGTGAAAGGGTTCCACTTGATTTTCAGACCGGGCGAACATGCGGCTGCCTCCGGGATGAAGCGGCTTGCCGCATAGCCTGCAAGGGAGATCATGATCACGCCGGCCCCCACCATTTGAGGCCCGTTTTCCATCTGGATAAGTATGCCGCCGCCGATCGTCCCCAGGAGAATGGCCACGAACGTTCCCATTTCCACCATAGCGTTGCCGCCAACGAGTTCTCCAGGTTGGAGGTGCTGGGGCAGGATGCTGTACTTAACAGGCCCGAAAAAGGCAGCCTGGGTGCCAAGCAGGAAGAGCAGGACCATTAAAGAGGCAATGCTGCTGAAATAAAATGCAACGGCCGCAAGCGCCATTATGCAAACTTCCAGGAGTTTTATGTACCTGATCAGCCTTGACTTCTCGTATTTGTCGGAGATATCTCCCGCCAGGGCGGAAAAAAGGAAAAACGGTAAGATGAGCGCGCCCGCCGCCATATTTATCAGGACATTGGAATCCACATCCGGGGATTGCCTGACGCCTTGATAGGCTATAATCAGAATCAGGGCGTTCTTGAAGACGTTGTCATTAAACGCGCCGAAGAACTGGGTCCAGAAGAACGGGGCGAACCGTCGTATCCTGAGCAGCCCGAACTGGCTCTCTTCCCTTTTCCTGGTCAACCCTGTCATCGGCCCTACTTAGTAGGTTGCCCCGAATTGATCAAGACAAAAGTTTAAATCTTCCGGCTTATTTCCCCCCGGCCTTTTTCTCCCGATATTTCTTCAGCATGTCGGAAGTGAATTTCTTCGCTTCCGCCAGGTCATTTGAATCCGGGTGACCTGCCGCCTCCTTCGCCTCTTCTACCCAGGCCTGGTGCTCGAGTTTCCCCCTCAGCATATCCATTATTTTCTCGGAGACCTGTCCCTGGCAGCCGAAATGGCCCAAAATCTTCTGCTTGACGGCAAGGCCGACGGCATGCTCCAGGGCCTGCACAGGCAGCCTGCCTCCCCTGCGGGAGCCGTGGGTGGAAAAAAATACAATGTGCTGCCCTTCCGGAAGCCCTTTGATGAATTTGGCTGAAGCGGGGGGGACGCTGTGGGCGTGGACGGGGAAGCCGCAGAATATAAGGTCGAATCCCGCCGTATCCAGAGCCTCACCCAAGGTCTTTATTTCCCGGTTAACTGGAAGGGATTCGTGTATGGCCCGGGCAAGCTTTGCCGTATTGCCCGTATCCGAGTAGTAAGTCACAAGTACTTTCATGGAGCCTCCTTTCATAAATATAAATTATTAAGGACGCGCCGAAAAAGCCAGGTTTTTTAAAGATGCAGGGAAGGGGCGGAAGTGCCGGCCGTCACATACGGTACCGGTTTCAACAGAAAAGCTAAAGTCCGACGGCTATTCAGCCGATGACTATTAATGCTTCTTGAAACTGATGCCCTGAAAGGAGGCTTGCATGAATATCTCTTTCTCCGGGAGAATAGTTTTCCTGATAGTAATGACTGTTATTGTCACCAGCGCCGCTCTGCTGATTCCCGCCTATTACCAGCTGATCAAGAAAGTCGATTCCGGCTCATTCATTACAACAATGATTATGATCAGTATCGGTCTCGCAGCCGTGCTGGGGGGCGCCGGGATATTTTTTGCGAGGACGCTCACGAATCCCATCAGGAACGTGACTGAAATGCTTAGGGAAAGCTTCGAACAGATATCCTCCGCATCCGGACAGGTTTCCGAAAGCAGCCAGCATCTAGCCAAGAACTCCTGCGAGCAGGCCTCGTCGCTCGAGCATATATCGGGATCGATGGGGGAAATATCTCAACTGACGGACAGAAACATCAAGAACGTAGAGGAGGTAACAAAATCCGGTGAGATAACCGCCCTGGGCATGAAAAAAAGCAACCAGTCGTTGAAAAAGACAAGTGAATGCATGAAGCTCATCGCGGCCGACGGCGAGCAGACATCCAAGATCGTCCGGACCATCGACGAGATTGCCTTCCAGATCAACCTTCTGGCCCTGAAGGCGGCAGTCGAGGCGGCGCGGGCGGGTGAAGCGGGGACCGGGTTTGCGGTAGTTGCCGAAGAGGTCCGAAACCTCGCCCTGAGGTCCACGGCTGCAACCAAGGACACCGAAACCCTCATCAATCAAACCATGCAGCATATCCGTGAAGGCTCCGAACTGGTCGGACAGGCGATGCAGGATTTTTACCAGATGGGCCAGGATGCCAAGAAGACCACAGCCTTCATAAATGAAATTAACATCTCGAGCAAGGACCAGGCCTTGAGCATTATCAAAGTCAATGACGCGGTGAGGCAGATGAACGATCTGACCCAGCAGACGGCCGCCAGCGCCGAAGAGTCCGCCAGCGCATCGGAAGAGATGACCGCCCAGGCGGAGAACATGAAATCGGTCATAAACGAGCTGGTTTACCTGGTAGGACAGGGCAGCTCCAACGGCTTGCCCGACCTGGACATGAAGCTTCTGCCGATGGATGAGGCAAACTGACAGGCATTTCACTGAAAATTGAGAATATCCCTGGAAAATAATAAGAAAGCCTCCTTATTGAAGGAGGCTTTCATTTGAATTACACCATCTTCGAAGTCCCTCTGCTCGCCGGATTAATCAGGATATGCGCTGTTTTATACCTGAAATTGACTGGATGGAAAAAAGAAGGACAGGCCCCCCGGTTTGACAAATACGTCGTGATCGCAGCCCCGCATACTTCCAACTGGGATTTTCCCATCTCCCTGGCCCTGCTGCTCTCATTCAAGATAAAACCTTACTGGATGGGCAAGGACAGCATGTTCCGCCGGCCGTTCGGATTCTTCTTCCGCCTCCTGGGAGGCATTCCCATCGACAGGTCCAGATCCAACAACGCCGTCGAGCAATCCATACGGGCTTTCAAAAAGAAATTGAAAATCGTCCTGGTAATCTCTCCCGAAGGCACCCGACAGAAGACAGCTTACTGGAAAACCGGCTTTTACCACATAGCCCATGGCGCCGGGGTGCCGATCGCCCTTGGTTTTCTTGATTACGCCCGCAAGGCCGGCGGCTTCGGCCGGGTTTTCCATACGACGGGCGACATTGAAGCCGATATGAAAGACATTCAGCTTTTTTATAAGGGTATCACTGCGAAATACCCTGAAAAATCCAGCCTGGCAGCCCTTTCCGGCAGAAATGCAGCGTGAATTCAAAATACTATTGAATTCTAAGGACTTTTAATGTTACAAGTGACAAACCTAATGTCACTTGTAACGGGAAGCGACTGAATGACAGGGTCAAACAGGACCAGGAAATGGCGGGAAAAAAGGGTAGCCGAAGGGAAAAAATCCTTCACCGTCCTTTTGTCGGCAGAGGCCCAGCAGATAATAAATTCGGAGAAGGAGAAGACCGGGGATAATTACTCGGACATCCTGGAAAGGGCCCTGAAGGCTCTAAATGACCATAATCATATCCAGCCTGGCAGGGCTTTGCCGCCCAGGACCAAATCGGCAATGGACCCAAAAGCATCCGCAACTCCCTCGAACAGCAGCGTGACGCGAACGAGAATACTTATCGATGACCTGGAAAATTATGAATTCAAAGAGGACAGGATCGATTTCAGCTATAAAAAAGGGCCGGATTTTCCAGGCAGAGAGCGAAAAGATAACCTCCTGAAGAAGCTGGCCAATTTCCCCGGCAAAAAGAAGTGGTTCAGATAAATATTTACGATAAAGCAAAAAGGGATTTGCCCGACGGCAAATCCCTTTTTTAAGTTCGCTTGTGTAATCGCCTACTTGGTTCCTGGTTTATCGACAGAGATAGCCAGCGTTTCCGTATGGCGAATATCGATTTCATCGCCTTTCTTGACCTTCTTTAAATCTTTTACTGATGGATCAACCTTGAAAGTCACCACATTGCCCTCAGGACCTTTCAGGGTGATGGTCCTCTTTTTATAATCTATTTTCTGCACAACGGCCGTGAGGTCCTGGACACTGACCATTGTTCCGGCGGGCTTGGCGCCTTTCGGGGCCACCTCGACAACATCCATTGAACCTTCCTGGGGCTGCTCTCCTTTACCCTTGCCGACCAGGATGGCGACCGACTCAAAATATCGGACGTTAACCTCGTCGCCTTTCTCGATCTGATCAAAATTCCTGACCTCGTCGCCTGCCTTGGTTATAAACAGGTTTCCCTTCGGCCCTTTCAGGGTTATGAGCCGGCTCTCCTTATCAATATCAGCCACTACCGCCTTTATTTTCACGATGTTTACGTTTATCAGGCCCGGCTTCTCCGTATCGCTCGGCTTGGCGGCGCCGCCCTTCTGGGCAAATCCGATAGATGCAAAGGCCAACATGAATACCAATATGATTCCGAACGCAAGTATCTTTCTCATTTCTTCAGCTCCTTTCGCTTTTTACAAGGGATGGTTTGTTGTTGCATGTCAGCCGTCAAAATACAACCGGAAAAATTCCGGGCGGTTCAAGAATTAACTGAATTGTGCCGATAACATGTCCAGAAGGAAGCTGATTCAAGGAGAAAGAACATGGCCGGGAAGAACTGGACCTGCTCCTACTGCAGCAGACCCTGTACAATTACCGAGAACGATGTCCGCGTGCTTTCCGGTTCGACGTGGATCTCGCCTGAATACGGCCAGTACCGGAGCATAACCACCATAATCGTCTGCCCTAATGAGCTGTGCAGGCAGAGGACAATCTCCCTGCGGATAGTCCAGTTGAACAATCGTGCCCAGGAGATGCACACCATTTTTTCCTGGCAGCTTCTGCCCGAATCGGAGGCGAAAACTTTCCCGGACTATATTCCTGAAAAGCTGCGCCGGGAATACCATGAATCCTGTCTGCTGAAATCAAAAAGCCCCAGGGCCTCGGCGGTTATCAGCCGTAAGTGCATCCAGGGGATATTGAGAGATTTTTTCGGCGTGAGCGGTCCAAGTCTTGCCGACGAAATCAAGTCGCTGAGAGGGAAAATGGATAATACTGCATGGCAGGCCATTGACATAGCGCGTCAGTTCGGAAGCATAAATTCGTATTTGAACCAGGATGTAAACCTTCTGATCGATGTCCAGCCTGATGAGGCATCATTGCTTATCTGGCTTATGGAGACGCTTTTTGAAGAATTTTACATAGCGAGGCATGAAAAAGATTCAAAGCTGGACAAGCTCAAAGCTATGGCCCGTAATAGGCCCGGTTAAGGCAGCCTTCTTTCATCTAATCAAAAATTTTCCCGCAATCTTCCCCTCTTGAACCATTTATTTCAGGATTATGAATTTACTTTTTGGGGCTGAACCCTATGGCCCTATTCGGGCCGATTCGCGAGAATGGACTTGGATTTTGAAGTAAGAAAGAGGGGGAAATAATGTGCTGCACGGGAACCACGCTGCATTCCGGAATTGATGAGTCAAAGAGGGGAGCGATGCAGGACGAGGGTTTTTCAACCGGGCACTGGATGAGCGATTATTACGGGATGTGGTGGGAGGTCGTCACTACAAGCGGCGAGACAATGTGGAAGCAGGGCGAACTGGATCCGGAACCCTTTCTGACTTGATCAAATTTTCAGGTGATGCTAGCTTACCTCCATGGCTGAAACAGAGGAAATCTGCGTGGATTGCAGCAGCCGGAAGAAGTTTACCGTTTGCATCGGCTGCGGGAAATCTGTTTGCGAAACCTGCTCCCGGTTCGAGTTGATCGGCTCGGGCTGCGGAACTGTCTGGCCGGTTTATTACTGCCGAAAATGCTCGCAGGACCCGCTCGTCAACCCCAATGCAATTCTAAGAGAGCCCGAACCCTGAACTCTGGATTGGGCCAGTTTCAGAAATTTCTCCAGCTTCCCCTTTTCGCGCAAAGTGCAGCAGCACTTGCAGCAATTGCAGATGAACATGGGACGGTCCGCGCTGTTGCTGCTTGTATGCACCAGGCCGGCTTCTTCTGATTATCAAGCACAGCGCGAGCCTCGTCCCGATTTATCTCTTTCGCAAAACTCTTCTGTCCGCCCTTGGAGATGCTGAAATTATGGCCTGTCCGCCATGGACTCCAGGAGCTTTTCGCCTCATCCCGGCTCATTATTGCGGAGTCCGCAATCCGGTCGAGCGGTTTGGGCGAAAAATTCAGATGAAGGGCCGGCGCCGCTTCTTCCGGAGTGAAAAGTATCTGTAAAATTTCCCTGAAGTGAGCTGATTTTGGATCCCCCGAAGGGTGCGCGTCCAGATTTTCACGAAGCTTTTCGTATCGTCCATAGAACCCTTTCGGCCGGACTTTAATCATTCGCAGGATTTCTGCTTACCGGGACCTGACCGTGCCCGGCGAATCTTGTCAACCGGCAAAGATCAAGGAGCTTAAGGCGATTTGTTGTTGTGCTTAGCACGGAAAAATTGTATTTCTTTCGGGTCACAAAAAAAAGGGGCCGCAATGGAGAAATTCGATGCGATTATAATCGGGGCCGGGCTGGCCGGCATAGCGGCTGCTTACACCCTGGCATCGGCGGGGGTTGAGGTCCTGGTCCTGGAGCGCGGGGATTATCCCGGCTCAAAAAACGTGACCGGCGGCAGGATATACCTGAATCCCGTCCGAGCCCTCTTTCCCGGGCTCTGGGAAACGGCCCCCCTCGAGAGGCAAATCGTCCGCGAGGGTGTCTCGGTTATGTCTGCAAAAGATTCCATCTCCATCGATTATACCGGCGCCGATATCCGCACTTCCCGCCAAAGCTACAGCATAATCCGGTCGAAATTCGGCCGGTGGTTTTCCGAGCAGGCGGAGGCCAGGGGAGCCATGCTGCTGACAAAATCAAAGGTCGACGACCTTATAATGGAAAATGGAAAGGTTTGCGGCGTCCTGGCGGGAGGCGACGAACTGCGCAGCGATGCCGTAATCGCGTGCGATGGCGTGCTTTCGATCATCCCGGGGAAAGCGGGACTGAGCGGCCCTCCAAAAGCGCAGGATTATGCGGTGGGGCTTAAAGAGGTGATTGCGCTGGAACCTGCGGCCATAAATTCGCGCTTCGGCATCAGCGGGACGGAAGGCGCAGCGCGCCTGTTCATCGGCGAAGTGACCTCGGGAAGGTTTGGGGGCGGTTTCCTTTACACAAACAGGGAAAGCATCAGCGTCGGCCTCGTGATCGGCATCAGGGACGCGGTTGAATACAGCGATATCGATGTGCCCGATCTGCTCGACAAATTCAAGAGCCGTCCGGAAATCGCCTGCCTTATAGAAGGCGGCGCTCTGCTCGAGTATTCCGCCCACGTCATCCCCGAGGGGGGGTATGACGGCCTTAATAAATTGTACGGCAACGGAATAATGGCGGCCGGCGATTCCGCAGGATTCGCCCTTAACAGCGGCTTCACAGTGCGCGGCATGGAATACGCGCTGGCATCGGGATACTTCGCAGCAAAGGCATTTCTAAGCGCCAGGGAGGCCGGCAGGTTCGATGCCGAGTCGCTGAAGTCGTATCAGGACCTCCTGGATAGCAGTTTTGTCCTGAAGGACTTCCGGAATTTCCGCTATGCGCCGCACGTGCTGGAAAACCCACGCCTTTTCAACTATTATCCCGAACTGCTGGGTTCAATGCTGCGGGACATTTACACGGTCCCGGCCGGGCCTAAGGAAAATATTTTCCCCGCTTTAAAGAAACACCTGACCGCCGGGGATATGTGGTCCATTCTTAAAGACCTGTGGGGATTCAGAAAGATATGAGCGACAAAGCGGCATTGACACTCAAACTGGGGACCAACGTTTTCAAGCCGGGCAAAGAGGCGCATATCAGGATCAGGCCCGGCATGGAGAAAGACCCGCGCCTGCAGCCCGCAGTGAGGATCTGCCCGGCAGGCTGTTACAGCCGTAATGAAAGCGGGGAAGTTACACTCAACATCGACGGCTGCGTTGAGTGCGGGACGTGCCTGATCGCATGCGGCGCGGATGTCCTGGTTTGGAATTATCCCGAAGGCGGGACCGGTGTGCAGTTCCGTTTCGGTTGATTTATAAAAGTGATAGAATTTCAATTGGAGATATTTTCCTGAAAAAACTCAAGGAGGGGAATCATGAATTTTGCATTGACTGAAGAACAGGAACTGATTCGCAAGAACATCAGGGAATTCGCGGCAAAGAATGTAGACCCAATCGCGGCGGAGATTGATGAGAACAGCAGACACCCGGCCGAGTTGTTCAAGAAACTCGGCGAGGGCGGCTGGATGGGAATCCCGATCCCCACCGAATACGGGGGCTCCGGGGCCGACTATCTTACCAACGCCATAGTTGTCGAGGAACTGTCGCGCTCCTGCGCGTCAACCGGATTCACTGTATCCATCCATGTCGGGATCGCGTGCATGCTCCTTAATCTTTTTGGAACGGAAGAGCAGAAAAAGAAATACCTTACGCCGCTTGCCAAGGGCGAGCACCTCGGAGCCTTTGTCCTCACCGAGCCGGGCGCCGGCACGGACGTCATGTCCGCATCCACTACAGCCGTCCTGGACGGGAACGATTATGTCCTTAACGGGACCAAGACTTTCATCTCCAACGGGCCGACCGGCGATACATATATTGTTTTCGCCTGGACCGATAAGGCCGCCCGCGGCAAGGGGATGAGCTGTTTCATTGTCCCCAAGGGCACGCCGGGATTGAAACCTGGTGAACACTTCAAGAAAATGGGGCTTCGCTCATCCCAGACTTCCGAGGTGGTTTTCAAGGACTGCCGAGTCCCGAAGGAAAATGTGATCGGACAGCCGGGACAGGGACTGGCAATAGCGATGACGGGTTTTGACCATGGCCGTGTCGGCATTGCCGCGCAGTGTGTGGGAATCCTCCAGGCGGCTCTGGACGAGTCGATCAAGTATTCAAAGGAGCGCGTTCAGTTCGGCCAGCCCATAGCGAGGCAGGAAGCAATCTCCTGGATGATAGCCAATATGGCGACTGACCTTGCGGCGGCCCGCTTCCTGACCTATTATGCGGCGTGGCTCAAGGACCAGAAAAAACCATTCTCGAAAGAGGCGTCGATGGCAAAGCTCTTCGGGGCGGAAGCGGCCATGGAGCACACGGTGAAGGCCGTCCAGATCCACGGCGGTTATGGATACATAAAGGGCCAGAAGGTCGAACGTCTGATGCGGGACGCGAAGATCACCGAGATTTACGAAGGGACATCGGAAGCGCAGCGATTGGTCATCTCCGGAAACGTTTTGCGTTAAGCTTCTTTGAGCTTGTCGGCACGAACTCTGTGATTTTCGAGGCGGTCACTCCCAAATACAGGATGGCCGCCTCGTTGTAATTGACTTTTCCTGACCTCTCTATCGTTCAACGGAATCGGGAGAGGGGCGGGGAGAGGGGGAATACATGCTTAACATTATAGCCTGCTATAAATGGGTGATTGACGAAGCCTATATACGGAAGACTCCTTCCGGGGGCTTGGATTTCTCGACGGTCGATTACAAGATCGGCGAATATGACCGTAATGCAATCGAGGAGGCGGTCCGGCTCAAGGAGGCCTACGGCGGAAAAGTAACCGCATTGACAGCGGGCGCACCCGAATCCTCCAAGGGAGTCAAGGATGCCCTTTCGCGCGGCTGCGACCAGGCGTGTTTCGCCGCGGACGCGTCATTCCGGAGCCTGGAACCCTCACAGACAGCTTCTGTTCTGGCAAAAGCAATCAAGTCGAAGCTGGAATATAACCTCATTCTCTGCGGGGAGGGCTCCAGCGACTTGTATGCCCAGCAGGTGGGCCCGCGGCTCGCCGATTCGCTGGGAATCCCCTGCATCTCGTTCGTCCAGAAATTGGAGATAAAGGACGGTAAAGTAATCGCGGAACGCAAAACTGAAGATGTTACTGAAATCGTCGAGGCGCCCCTGCCGGCGCTGGTCACGGTGTTGCCGGAAATAAATACTCCACGTATTCCCGGCGTCAAGGACACTCTAATGGCCGCCAGGAAAACTGTTATCAATATTGACCCTGCACAACTCGGGCCTCCGGCGGACGTAAAATTACGGGTGACCGGGATGGCTGCCGCCGGGACGGAAAGGAATTGCGTCAAGCTCGGCGGCGATGAAGCGGGCATAAAGGATTTCGTAAACGTGTTGCGCAAGAGCATTCAAGGATAGAAAAATGGCCGGTATCTGGATATTTGCGGAAAACAGGGGTCAGGCGCTCGAGCTGCTGTCCATAGCTCGCGCCTTGGCAGATGGCTTGAACACAAAAGTATCCGCCCTGGTCTTCAAGGACAGCCTGGGTTCTATGGGCGCCGGACAGGAGTTGCTGGACTGCGGCGCCGACGAGATCATGTTCCTGTCGCCTCTTGCCGCAGACCAGGCACTCGACTCGTATGTCGCGGCAGTATCCGAAGCTGCCGGGAAAAGCGATCCGGATGTTTTCCTGCTCCCGGCGACTTCCGCCTGCAGGGATTTTGCCGCGCATGTCGCCAATCGGCTGTCAACGGGCCTGTGCAGTAATTGCATCGGTTTGAAACTGGAGGGACAGGATGTCGTGATGGAGCGCCTTGCTTACGGGGGCGCGGCAGTTCAGACAGTAGTCTGCGAATGCCGGCCCGTAATGGCAACGATCATGCCGGGCACATTCAATCCCGCTCAGGCCGCGCCGGGACGCCAGGGTTCAATTAGTCAAATTGCCGGCCCGGCTGCATCCGCGGTCAGGATAGTGGAAAAGAAAGCGAAGGAGAAGGCCGCCCGCAGTATTACTGAATCCCGGGTCATAGTTGCCGTAGGTCGGGGGTTTGAAAAGCAGGAAGACCTCGCGATGGCCAGGGAACTTGCCGGCCTGCTCGGCGGCGAGTTGGCCTGCACGAGGCCGATTTCCGAGGAAATGAAATGGCTTCCGGAAGAGCTGTGCATCGGTCTTTCCGGCGTCCAGGTGAAACCGGACCTCTACGTAGGCATAGGCATTTCCGGACAGATCCAGCATGTTACGGGCATCCGCAACTCGCGGACTATAGCCGCGATCAACAAGGACGAGAACGCACCCATTTTTAGCGTGGCCGATACGGGTATTGTCGGCGATCTGTATGACGTTCTGCCGAAGATGATCAAGGAATTAAAGGGCTAAACAAGACAAAGCGGATTTCAAACTGAAATCCGCTTTTTTATTCCGGCGGTAATTCGGTTTCTCCCCTTTCCCGGATCTCATCCCTCCAGGGGTTCATGTAAGAGGCGCAGCCGTCTCCAACCTGGAGCTGGTCGCGGTAAAAATCCCCCATGCCCGGCAGGTCCATCATCGTGCAGACATATCTTTTGCCGTTCCAGTGGAGCTCGGGGCACCTTTTGCCTGCGGCATCCGGGTGGCGGTAGCGGCCGAAGGTGCAGGTGTTTTTTATACAGCAGTAGCCGCAACCCACGCAGGCCCTGGATTCCCGATATGCTCCCGTGATCATTTATTCTATTTTCCAGGTCGTGCCGGCGGCTGAATCCTTGATCGAGACTTTCCTGGCAACCAGGGCGTTGCGGATCTCATCGGCGCGTTTCCAGTCCTTGGACGCCCTTGCCTGGTTCCTTTCCTGGATAAGTTTTTCCACTTCCGCGATATCTATTCCCAGTTTGCGCGCCTCGCGGTCGCGGTCCTTGAGGAAATACTCATCGGGATCGTCGAGGAAAAGGCCGAAAACGAACCCCAGTTCCGTAAGGATCCCCCGGGCGCGGACCAGGGCCGTCCTGTTTACGGCTGATTTCTGTTCCGCTATATAAGCGTTTATCGTCCGGACGCCGTCAAACAGGTAACCGATGGCCCGGGCCGAATTAAAATCTCCGTCCATGGCCTCGGGGAATTTTTCTTGGGGTCCTGACATTTTCTCTTCCACCCCTTTTCTTTTGGCTTCGGGGTCTTCGCTGGAGCCGCCTTTGGCCAAAACGTCCTTGATCGCTTGGGGAGTGGTGTAAAAGGGTTCCTTGCCGGCCCGGGCCTCGGATATTAACTCGTCCG
>CAZKYN010000001.1:0-38350 GCA_964556675.1 uncultured Syntrophaceae bacterium | reverse complement strand
CGGGTATTTTCCCCGGAGTTGTCGGCGCTCAGTCTTTTAAGCTTTTCGGGCTCGAGGTGGCTGCCGCCGGCCTCACCGAGGCGGAAGCTGTTAAGAGCGGTTTTGCCCCCGTCAGCCTTTTCATGTGGGGACTGCCGATCGGACGGTCCTTTTCGCAGGGCGAGAAAATCGGCATTAATATGACTGCCGACAAGTCGACGGGAAGGCTCCTGGGAGCGCAGTGCGTCGGCGCCAATGGCGCTGTAAAGCGCATCAACACTCTGTCAGTCGCGCTTTGGAACGACATGGGCCTGGAAGAGATCGGTTACCTGGACCTCGGATATTCCCCGCTTTTCGGAGGCGCCTGGGACCCAATCCATATAGCCGCCCAGAACCTTTTAAGGAAATTATAGCAGTTTACGAATCTTCAATCACCGGAGAATGGGGCGACTTCATTACGCCCTTGCGGTACAAATAACCTCTTCACCTCTTACAATTTCATCAGGTGCGCAAGTCTCAAATCGAGCATAGCGATAAGGCCTGTCCGATCCTGAATCCTTTTTATACCAGTAAGGATTTTCCTTATTGTCCATCTTCTCAGGGCCTACTAACATTTTTAAAAAAAGAAAGGAGGAAAGGTTATGAAGAAATCTGTTGTCGTTTTAATAGCCATGCTGATCGTTTTTTTAATCTTCCCGGCCGGCGAATCCTTGGCGCAGGGCGGCAAGGGTGGCGGGGGTTGGGGGCCCGGAACAAGCTACAACAGGATGTATAATCCGAAGACAATTGAGAACCTGAGCGGCGAGGTAGAGAAAATAGAACTGTTCACGCCGCGTAAAGGCATGAGCCAGGGGGTTCACATGACCCTGAAAACGGATAAGGGATCGATCCCTGTCCACCTTGGTCCTTCCTGGTATATCGATAAGCAGGGAGTGAAATTCGAGCCCGGCGACAAGGTCCAGGTCACCGGCTCACGGGTCACATTTAATAAGAAGCCCGCGATTATCGCCTCGGAAGTGAAAAAAGGCGACCAGACTCTGAAATTGAGAGATGAAACCGGCGCCCCGGCCTGGAGCAGGCGCGGCGGCAGATGATGATTACTCAATAAAAACTGATAAAATCATAAATGGAGAAGGAGGCTGAAAATGAAAAAATTGAATCTGAAGTGCCTGATACCAACCCTCTTTCTGGTTTTGGCTGTTCCTCTTGCGGCGCCGGCGGCAGCAGCAGAGCCCATAGTATCTACGGATTGGCTGCAGCAGAACCTCAATGCGCCCAACCAGGTTATAGTCGATATAAGAAAGGTAGAGGAATACAAAGCGGGGCACATACCGAACTCCATCAGCTCGGTCTACAATACCTGGGCGGTAAAAAAAGGCGACCTGCTTAATGAATTGCCGCCTGAAGATGACTTGCGCGACGCCCTGGGTGCGGCCGGGATCACGCCCGACAGCACGGTCGTTGTAATCGGGAAAATTGACACTCCCTCCGACAGGGCCGATATCGCCAGGGTCGCCTGGACAATTAAGTATGCGGGAGTACAGAACATATCGATGCTCAATGGGGCCATCAACAAATGGGTTGCCGAAAAAAAGCCGGTCACTTCCGAGCCGGGGAAGAACAAACCCAGCCAATATAACGGAAAGTTCAATCCCGAAATGCTGGTCAATAAGGATTATGTGATGAAAAGCCTCGGCAAAACGCTGATCGTTGATGTCCGCGAACCTGAATTTTATGCGGGCAAGAAGAAAGTCGAATTCGTAGCAAAAATGGGCCACATCAAGGGTGCGGTGAACCTCCCGACCTCGCTGGTTTATCAGCCCGACGGCACGTATAAGGACAAGGCCGGACTTGCGGCTGCGGCCGAGCCGGTGGTCGGCAAGGACCTCTCCCGGGAGATCATAGCCTATTGCGACACGGGGAAAGTCTGTTCAACATGGTGGTACATGTTGACCCAGGTACTCGGGTACAAGAATGTCAAGAGCTATGACGGTTCCATGATGGAGTGGGCAAAAGATCCGAATGCCCCGGTCGAAGCCTCAAAATAAGCGAGCCTGAAGTTACTCGAAAAGCTCCGGCTGCTGATACTGGTTCAGGGCCGGAGTTTTTTTTCTGCAAGTCCGGTCGGGTAAGATTAATAAATGAAAAGGGCCATGCTCACTTCCGCACACGGCCCTTTTCTTCCGCCAAGCAGCCTGGGAGGGAATTATCAACCTGCTCAGCGCGTCATTGGCGCTCCGGGTTCACGGGCCCATTCCTCGGTACCTCCGTCGTACACCCTTACGTTTTCATAACCGAGGACCTCTTTTAATATAAAAGCCCAGGTTGGGCAGCACCTTCCGGTGTCGCAATAAGTCACTATCGGCTTAGCCTTGTCGCTTCCCACGGCTTTCACTGCCAAGTCGTTGAGTTCCTTTACGGGTTTAAACAAGCCTGTTTCGGTGAACGCCTCGGTGATGGGAAGGTTTACAGAGCCGGGGATATGGCCGGCCTTTCCGACAAATTCTTGTTTCTTTTCGCCCCTGAAGAGAAATGCCTCCCTGACATCAACGAATACCGCCTTGCCGAGGTTCTCTTTGACGTATGAGCTGTCCGCCAGCATGCTCTTGTTCAGGGCGCCTTTGTACGTCGTCTTTTGAGGTTTCACAAAATCCCTGGACACTGGTTTTTTCCGCCTTGCCCACTCCTCGAAACCGCCGTCGAGAATCCCGACATTTTCCAGGCCCGCGTACTTCAGGGTACATGCAACCCTCGCTGCTTCCACGTCATAATAGCAATATGACGAGCTGCATACGATAACCACAAGCGAATCCGGTTTTATCCCGGTATCGCCAATGGCTTCAAACAGGTCATCCTGCTGGGGCACCTCCTCGCGCTTGCCCTGCCTGCTGTATGCCCATGTCCTGTAGTAGGCGCTTACCGCGCCCGGTATATGGCCCTGCCGGTACTCCTCGACTTTACGGATATCCAGGATGACTAATTTGGGGTTGGACAGATTTTTTGCAAGCCATTCTGTGGATACAATTGGATCTACAGCTTTGGCCCAGATGCCGGCGGGCCATAGGAAGAAGAGCGCTAAAAAGAAAATACCGATATTTTTTGTTCTGTTCATGCTGCCCTCCTTTCTTTCCAATCAAACATATCAGTTGGTCTATAGAGCGCGTCAATTCGGCAGCTCGGCAATTATGTCCGCCCAGCTTTTGCTTCCCCGTAAATCTCAGATCGACTTCGGCATGTTCAAACACGTATGCCGGACAATTTCCTTTCAGGGATTCACCGGAGAAGACCACATCGACGCCTTTGTTTTCGATATATTGGGCAAGCTGGCGCTCCCCGTGATATGGGCCAAGGCGCCCTTCACGGCGACTACCGCCATGTTCAGCAGTACGGACTGGAATGCAACCTTTACACTTTCCGGCCGGCCCATTTCCAATCACCTTTTGAGCGATCTGTTGCTCGAGGCCCTTGTATTCATAATCTTGCTTTTTCAGACCGGCATGCTCAAGATTTTTCTTTAACGAATTCCTCTACGGCCCCCTGGATCTTGCGAAATGCCCGGAGTGAGGCCGAATCCTTTTTCCCGGATATGAAAGGTTCTCCTCTGTCCGCCAGCTCGACAAGCTCAGGTTCGAAAGGTATTCTCCCCAGAAAAGGAACGTGCAGGTCTTTTGCAGCCTTTTCACCCCCGCCTGTTTTGAAGATCTGCGTTTCCTCTCCGCAGTGCGGGCAGACGAAACCGCTCATATTCTCCACAATCCCGATCACCGGTATATTAAGCTGTTTGGAAAAGAGCACCGTTTTGCGGGCATCAAGCACCGACATATCCTGCGGGGTGGTCACGATAATTGCCCCGTCCAGGCCAGGTATAAGTTGGCAAACGCTCAGCGGCTCGTCCCCTGTCCCGGGAGGAGAATCGATCACAAGGTAATCGAGCGCTCCCCAGTTGACATCTCCAATGAGCTGTTTTACAGCCGCCATTTTCAGCGGCCCCCGCCAGACTATGGGCTGGTCCGGGTTGCCGCCCATAAACGCCACGCTCACCGCCTCCAGATTGGGGGTAACCTTAACAGGCTCAATACCTTCAGGTGATCCTGACAACATTGATTTTTCCAGGCCCAGCATCTTGGCTATATTAGGCCCATGGAAATCTGTGTCCAGGAGTCCGACTTTCCTACCCGACATCGCCAAACCATAGGCGAGGTTTACGGCAATCGATGTTTTCCCCACGCCGCCTTTGCCGCTCATGACAATAATCTTATGCTTAATTTGTTCCATCCGCTTCAGGATGGGGTCTTCTTTTTCAATTTTTTCAGCTTCGTTAACGTGCTTCATTTTAAAAACCTTTTCCTTTGAATAAACCTTACTCGTGACACCTGCAGCTCTTGCCGGTTGAACTTAGCTCCCCTTGCAGAAAAAGCGTTACTGCAACAGCAGGCGGATATGTTCTTTCCAGGATGAACGGCTCAATCCCTTTGCTTTTCAGGTCCTCTACAGCCCTCCACCCTATGCCGCGGCACAGCAGGTACTTGCAGTCGCTTAACGCAGAAGCTACAGCGGCATGGGAATGATCATGTGCCCCGTGGTGCTCCTGTTCGCCATTGCATTCGCCCAGGGCGTGGGGCGTAAATGAGTTGCTCCTCACTTCCCGGCCGCTGATTTTTCCATTTTCTGTCTCAAATACAATGAACCATGAGCTTCTGCCGAAATGCTCGGATATGGTTTTGCCGTCGATTGATGGTACTGCTATTTTCATTCTCTCTCGCTCTCCTTTTGTTCATTTTTCCCGGACAGGCAACCGCATTTCCAGCCATGGCGGTGCGGGCCCCGGTCCTGTTCATTCCTGTGGATGTTTTTGCCGCCGCACTCCGGACAGGCATCCGGGCGGCCTGTCCCAAAGGGCAGCTCCCATTCATGACTGCAGTCGTGACATTTGAATTTCCTTGTCCCGGCCATTTTGATCACACCTCCTTCTATCCTGATGGCCTTGCCGTTTATGAGCGCGTCCGCGATCTTCTTGTGGGCGGAATCCAGTATCCGGCCGAATGTCTGGCGTGACACATGCATTCTCTCCGCCGCCTGCTCCTGGTACATGCCTTCAAAATCCGCCAGCCGCACCGATTCCAGTTCGTCTACGGTCAGGACAACTTCATCCAGTATGGATACCGGCACACCGCGTGGTTTGAAGTAGATTTTTTCAGGTGAGCAGCTGACATTGCGTGGACATTTCGGTCTGACCATGTTTGTGCTCCTTTCAGATCCTATTATGGGCATATGCCCATAATTGTCAAGTTAAAATTACATGCCTAATGTTGACAAATTGAATGACCTGAAAGAATAGAACGGCGGGAATCAGCGCGGGCCATATAAGCCCGCGCTGATCAGAGATTCTAAAGGGCTTTCTTGCACAGCTCCGTGATGAATATCGGGTCGATAGCATCGTCCTTGCAGAGCTTGCGCAGGTTCAGGTAGCACATCGGGCAGAGGAAGACCATCGCTTCCGCCTTCACTCTCTTAGCATCATCTATATTCCACTTCTTCACGACAGCCGCGCGGTCCTTGTCGCGGGCCATGAGCGGTGCGCCGCAGCACAGGGCATTGGTCCGCTCGTATTTGCGCGCGGGCCTGTCGACCCCGAGGAGTTCGAATATCCAGTCCAGGTAGATATCCTTGCCCTGCGTGAAACGCGAGGCGCAGGGAGACTGGTAGGCGACACGCATCTGCACCGGCTTGAGCTGCCCCTCGCGCTTCTTCAGTTGCCGGTAGAGGAACTCGAAAATATGGACGGGGCGGAACGGCACCTTTATTCCGTATTCCTGGGCGAGCGAGGTCAGCATCGTGTAACAATCGTCGTGGAAGCAGACCACCTCTTTCGCCCCCAGGGCTGCGAGGTTGTCTATATAGCGCTGCGCCTCCTTCTTTATGGGGCTGGGTTTCCCAAGGTGCATGTATCCCACCGTGCAGAAGTAGTCGGCGCCCTCGACCACCGTGAGGCCTTCGAAAAGGGGGTTGTCCAGCAGCTCGCGGACCATGTCGCCGACGATGCACAGGTTCAGCACGGGCGCGCCTTCCTTGCCCTTTTTTACGACAGTCTTAAGGCCGTGCAGCTTGGCAAAATTCTGCATTGCCTGTTCGGGAATCCCGAGGGCCCCCGTTTCCTCCTGGCGCTGGTTGAGTAAATCAAAAGGGTTGGCCTGCGTCGGGCAGACCAGGTTGCACGATGCGCAGGTGACGCACCGGCCGACTATGGGCGGGGTCCCGCCTTCCACCAGCTCTTTCATCTCATCCTGGGCCCTTTCCAGTCCGTATTCGACATAGGGGCAGAATTCCAGGCACTTTCCGCAACAGTCACATCTATCTTTGTAAAACATTGCCTCCTCCTGCATTGATCTATTATTGAAAGCAAGCCAGCCTACTACATAATGGCCCTGAACGTAAGATTTTAAATGCAGAAAGATAGCCTGAAAACCCGTGATTTTCATGCCCGCCCGGGAGGAATTTAATCGGTTCCCTTATTCCCTGATCCGGAGCGGTTTACTAATTTTAAGGTTGGTTGAGATGAATAAAAATGAAAGGCAAGAGGTACATGAGGAAGTCAAGGTTGATTGCAGGACTGATAATATTGCTGGCGGCGGGATTGTCATACGCCGCCGAAGACGGTTGGGCTCCTGGATCGGCATATAATTCCAGGTTCGACCCCGGAACGGTCGAGACCGTAAGCGGCGAGCTGGTCAAGTTGGACCTGTTCCTGCCCAAAGGCATGAGCCCCGGAGTACAGCTGATCATCAGGGCGGGAAATGAAACGATTCCCGTCCAACTGGGACCGCTATGGTTCATGAAGAATCAGAAGCGCGAGGTCGCGCCCGGTGACAAGCTGGAAGTCACGGGCTCGCGCGTGGATTCCGGAGGGAAACCCGCAATAATTGCCTCGATGATAAAAAAAGGCGGGAAAAGCCTGAAACTGCGCGACGAGAGAGGCGTCCCGGTCTGGGCCGGCGAAAAGAAATAATTCCCATGATTCCCATAATTGCCATAGTTCCAGGGCCATGACCGTTTCTAAGGGGCGGTTGAACGGCCCTTTTTTCTGACTTCCCCCTGAAGCTGCACGTCCGGGTTCTGCTTCATTTCCTCTGGAAACTTCCCTGAAAACAGCATATTATCCACCCCATGGCAAAAACGGGGAAATCAGCAGCGGGCCCGGCAGCGAGGGCTGACGTCCGCCGGATTGAAGACAAGTATAAGGGTCTCCTGGAAAAGCTGATCAAGTCGGAACAGGAGAAGTCCGTTATCCTGGATGCGATGACAGAACTCGTGCTTTACCTGGACAGGGACATGAACGTCCTGTGGGCCAACAAGGCCATGCATGCCGCTTTCAACCTGAAACCCGGCGAACTGAACGGCAAGCACTGCTACAACGCGCTGCACGGCCGCAGCCGGGTATGCAGGGTCTGCCCCGCCGAAAAGACCCTGGAGACGGGTGAACCCCACGAGGTGATTGATTTCTCCTCTTACAAGAAGAACTGGGTCCTGCGCAGTTACCCTGTGCGGGATGAAAACGGCGAGTTGATTGGGATTGTCGAGATAGTCACCGATGTGACCGAGAGGCGGCGCGCCGAAGAGGCCATGCGCCAGTCGGAGCAGAAATACCGGGAGCTTTTTGAGAACGCCAACGATATCATTTTCGTCCTGGACTTCGACGGCAGCATCCTTTCCTGCAATGCGGAGGCGTCAAAGACATATGGCTACGAACCGGAGCAGATGCTGGGCCTGAATATCAAGGATCTGCTCGACAGGGAGTACCTGCCGGTGGCGCGCGAGATGCTCAAGGAAAAGCTGGATGGCGTCGAGTATTCTAACCCCCGGGAGTTTCTGACTTATACCAGGGAAGGCGAGGCGGTGTGGGTCGAAATAAACGCCCGGACCGTCAAGGCCAACGGCAGGCAGGTCTCCGTGCACGGTATAGCCCGCAATATCACCGAGCGCAAGCGGATGGAGGAAGACCTGCGCAAGCGCGAGCGGGAACTTCGGGAGAAGTCCCGCAACCTGGAAGAGGCCAACATGGCCCTGAAAGTCCTGATCAAGCACCGGGAGGAGGACAGGGTCGAACTCGAGCAGAAAGTCCTCTACAATATGCGGGAGCTGATCCTGCCGTATATCGAGAACATGAAGATGACCGACGTCGACAGCCGCCGGCTTAACCAGCTGAAGATAATCGAGGAAAACATCAATAACATAATCTCCCCGTTCATGCGCAACCTTGCCGCAAAATACCCGAACCTCACCCCCACGGAGATCCAGGTGATCAACTTCATCAAGGAGGGCCGGACCACCAAGGAGATCGCCGGGCTCCTCAAGGCGTCCTCGCGCACGGTCGAGTTCCACCGCGACAATATCCGGAAAAAGCTCAATCTGAAGAACCGCAAGGCCAACCTGCGGTCCCACCTGCTCTCATTCCAGTAAATCGTTTCTTCACATCTGTTATCTGCCTGACACCGTCTCTTTATTCAGGCTCCAGACGGTTATTCAGCCCCTACAAACTCTACAAATCCCCCCTTTTTAAAAACCCTTACCAGGTTCGTATGTACTCTTCATGCGTGCTGTTTAACGCAATACTGCTTTGCGTATTTGCGTTAAAGGACAAGATAACTTTATGTTGACATAATGATTTATGCGATGTTATTTGGCGGGCAATTCGCATCAGAGAAAGACATTTATCAGGATTATGAATCAGGGAGGGTCGTTATGGGCAGAAATTTCGTATTGGCGCTTATTCTATGCGCAGCGTTTTTATTCTCACCAGGGTGTTCCAAATCAGCTTCGGGAGGATCGTCATCCCCCACAATCTCAATCACCTCGCCGGCTGACGGCAGCCGCATCAACCGGGACAAGGCTTTCGTTTCAGGAGAGTTCACCTCCTCATCGCCCAATTTCGGGCTCTCCGTGAATGACATCCCGGCAGCTGTTCAGGGCAACAGATTCTTCGTATATGTTCCTTTTCGCAACCGCGGTGAAAACATAATTTTTGCCAAAATAGTCGAGTCCAATGGAAACAGCGCCGAAAAGGCCATAACGGTTTATCATGAGGGCGCAACACAACCCCTGATTTTGTCAGCCAACGTCTTCAGCGGTACCCCGCCGCTCACGGTCAGCTTTTCCCTCTCCTTTACGTCTCCCAGCCCGGCGGCGCTTTACGAGGTCGATTTCGATGGGGACGGCAAATTCGATTACTCTTCGGAAAAGCGCGGCGAGATTGCCTGGACATACACCAGCCCGGGACTTTTTACAGTGAATGCGAAGGCGCCCGACCGTGCCCGAAATTCCGCCTCGGACCAGATGACAATAATAATCTCAGCAACTTCGGAAGTAGTTGCGGCGCTGGAGAGCAAGTGGAACGAATTTACCTCCGCCCTGAGAAATAAGGATATTTCGGGCGCCGTGTCGTGCCTTGAAGATGAAGCCCGCCCCCGTTATCAGACGATCTTTTTTGTCCTGACGGACAAACTGCCGGACATCTTCGCGCAACCTGAAAAATTGCAATTTGTTTACATGAGAGAGGATTATGCCGTCTGCAACAGCCTGGTTAACGAGAATGGGACCAAGATGTCGTATCCCGTTACATTCGCTAGAGACAGAAGCGGCCTATGGAAAATCAGGAATTTCTGAAGCAGTACCGGCATCAATCCGTCTGATACGCACATACTGGGCTTGGAATTGAAAAGGAGTAAGCGATGAAAAGAGCTTATTTAATAATTCCTGTTTTCATTGCCTCCATTTTATTGGCTGTAATTGCCCAAGGTCATGCTGCCGAATACAAGGGAAGAATTGTCAACGCGGATACAGGCGAAGCAATAGACGGAGCTGTGTTCAACATGAGTTGGCAGCAATGGTGCATGCCTGGGTATGACAAGTTTTTTGATTCCAGAGAAACCTTAACCGACAATCGAGGTTTTTTTATCATCCAAGGTCCTCCCATGAATTTCAGTCTTATTTGCTGGACCGAGGATGACCCGTATTTTATCGCATACAAGGCTGGTTTCGTTCCCATAAGGTATTCAATGTGGTTTAAACCCAATCTGATGAAAATGGGTTTTCTTGAAGATGATAAAGTTGTTCTAAAATTGCGGAAGGCAATTTCATCGAAAGAAATGATTAATTCAACAATTGGAACAATCGGCTCTTTTCCATTCAAGTTTCAAAAGCTTTTAGTGAAGGAAATCAATAAAGAATGCAAAAGGCTTAAAATTGACACTAGATCTGAAAGTGACGGATTATGAAAAAGAAATTTAAAACTATAATTTATTGTCTTTTTTTTACAATTTCATTTTGTCCTTCGGCATACGCCTTTAAAGATCTTTCTCACAAATCTATAACTAACCTTGTGTTTTCCTATTCAGTATTATCTGATTCGAGTATTCAGAAAAAAATAGGCATATCAATATCGGACAGTCTTGATGGAAGGACTCTTGATGAATGGCTAGGAAAGGGTGCGATAGAAGAAGACAACTACCTCCGACCCCTCAATCACTTCCACAATCCCCTGAAATCGTGGCCTGTTGCCGGTTTAAATGATCTCATGAGCGGGGAGTCATCTTCCGTATGGGCGCAGGACTATAAGAACGAATTCTCCTGGAAGGCCGCCCGGGACAGTTTCTATTATGCCCTGACATCACAGAGTAAATCAGCCCGCGACAGCCACTTTGCCGGGATGTTCAAATCCCTGGGGCAGGTCATGCACCTCGTGCAGGACTGCGCGTCCCCGGCCCACGTGAGAAACGACGCCCATCCTTTGAGCGACTCCTTCGAGAAATGGGCCAATTATAATACTGGAATATCCCTGGTCGTGTTCCCGGCAGTCGATACGAGCGTTGCCCCGTACGGGTTCGACCCGATAACGCGGTTCTTCGATACGGGTCAATACAACGGCTCCAACCCTTCGGTCTACACGGACCAGAAACTTGGAATTGAAAAGGAGTAAGCGGATGAAACGAGCATATTCCGTATTGCCTGTTTTAATTGCGGCCGTTTTCTTCGCAATAATTGCCCAAGGCAATGCAGCCGAGTACAAGGGAAGAATTGTCGACGCGGATACGGGCGAACCGATAGAGGGGGCGGTACTAAATATGGAATGGACGCAGCGGTGCCCGTTTCAACATGGAAGGTTTTTTGATACCCGGGAGACCTTAACGGATAAGGATGGTTTCTTTCTTATCAAAGGCCCACCCATGAATTTCAACCCGATATGCAGTACCAATGAAGAACCCTATTTCATCGCCTATAAGGCCGGATACGGTCCCATAAGATCTTCAATGTGGTTTAAACCACATCTTATAAAATATGGTTTCCTTCAGAGTGATGAGGTTGTTCTCAAATTACGGAAGGCAGTTTCATCGGAAGATAAGATCAAATCAATTTTAGGAACACGTGGAATCTTCCCTAGTAAATATCAAAAGCTCCTGATTAGGGAGATCAATAAAGAACGCAGTGGACTTAAATTAGAAACTATTCCAGAGGTCGAATAATGAAAAAAAGAAGATTATTTTTAATAATTCATGTCCTAATCTCTGTTCCAGTTTTATGGAATTCTGAAGCCTATTCTTTTATAGATACCACCCATAAAGAAATAACTTATTTAGCTTTCTCTAACTCAATAATATCAGATTCGATTTTCTTGAGAAAACTATCAATTTCGAATTTAGATCTTCTTAATGGACAAACATTAGATGAGTGGCTCAAAACCGGCTCCAAGGAAGAAGATAACTACCTCCGGCCTCTCAATCACTTCCACAATCCTCTCAAATCGTGGCCTGTTGCCGGTTTAAATGATCTCATGAGCGGGGAGTCATCTTCCGTATGGGCGCAGGACTATAAGAACGAATTCTCCTGGAAGGCCGCCCGGGACAGTTTCTATTATGCCCTGACATCACAGAGTAAATCAGCCCGCGACAGCCACTTTGCCGGGATGTTCAAATCCCTGGGGCAGGTCATGCACCTCGTGCAGGACTGCGCGTCCCCGGCCCACGTGAGAAACGACGCCCATCCTTTGAGCGACTCCTTCGAGAAATGGGCCAATTATAATACTGGAATATCCCTGGTCGTGTTCCCGGCAGTCGATACGAGCGTTGCCCCGTACGGGTTCGACCCGATAACGCGGTTCTTCGATACGGGTCAATACAACGGCTCCAACCCTTCGGTCTACACGGACCAGGGGTTGGCGGAATACACGAATGCCAATTTCGCAAGCGACGACACCATATTCACCGAAAGCTTCAATGCCTCGGATGCGCACTATCAGCCGCTGCCCCGGCGGGCGGACACACAGGAGTACGCGGAAGATGTCGGGAACGGTTATAAAAGGATTTATTTCAGAAAGATACAGAATGGAGAAGTAATCGAGCATTTTGCCGCCGCGGGCAGGCTTTATATATACCTGGGCTTCTGGCCGAGTCTGCAGCGCCATTGCCTGATACTGGACGATGCGTGCAACCGCGATTATGGGCAAAAACTGCTGCCCAGGGCCGCCGGATACTCGGCGGGTCTGCTGAATTATTTTTTCCGGGGAAATATCGCCGTGGTCGCAGCGGAAGATTCCGAACATGAATTTCAGATCGTGAACGACTTTTGCGAAGACCTGGAAGGCTCATTTGAGATCTTTTATACGGATGAGAACCTTGAGAGGACATGCGTGTGGCGCGGCAGTTATGCGCTGGGCTCGACCCGTTCCGGAAACAACAAGAGCCCGAATTTCACCTTTGAAAAGGCGCCCACCGATGCCGAGCAGAGCGCAAAGTTCCTGGTGGTATTCAAGGGCAGGATGGGAAGCGAAAGCAACGCCGTTGTTGCGGGTAATGTGGCATTCTGCTCCGACGAGTTTTATATTTCCATCACATGCAACGGGATAACCCCCAAATATGCAAAACAGGTCAAACTTGTAGACGCGGACGGCAAGGAAACGGTAATTGTATCTACCTCGGATAAACCCTATGAAGTGGGCCCATTCAAGGGCGTCAAGTTCCCCGCGACAATTTATCTCAGTTATGAAGGGGGCAACGGCTATAATCTGTTCAGCTTCTGGACAAGGTCAAGCGGACCGGGTTGCGTATACATAAATCAGTATGAAACCCCATGCGAAGCCGACTATTCGGGAAAAAAAATCAGTTTCAGACAGTCCGCTGTAAATGTCGATGGGATTGGCGTCCAGAGGATTGGATGGAAAAAAGGCCGGACGCTATCCTCAGTCCCGGGCAATGATGATGTTTTTGATTTTTCGGGGCTCAAGGTTCTGCAGTATACGTTTGTGCATGAAAAGACATGGGATGGGAGTTACGCTGTGTATCCCTGCTTCAGAGAACCCCACATCAAAGAAATAAATAAGATAAAATATGTGTATCATGTTTCGGGTGATTACTCCGAATGCTGGAATCGCGGAGGTAAATGGTTTGGGGGTTGGTGCGGAGAGCCTATGGGTTGCCGGTGTAGTAAATGTGACGACAATTATGAATACTTCTGGTATGCAACACACCAATTTTTGACGCATAATGCCTCTCCGGACAACAGAGTCATCCTGACAGATGAAAACGGCGAGTACCCGTCTTTTAACCAGGTAATTATTTCCTTGAACAGGCATTTCCAAAATTATTATTTTGGATGCGGCGAAAGCTGCGATTGGAGGCCCATGCTATTTTACCTGGAAAATTTTGATGTGGAAGAATGGGAGAAACACGAATTTCGCATGATAGATACTCCGGCTGATTTCATCTGAACGCTTCCTGAAAGAGGGCGGCGGATTGCCGCCCTTTTTGATTTTCGAATAAAAATGAGTTTAATTTCCCTATGATCCGGACAATATCCGGAAAAAGCTCAATCTGAAGAACCGCAAGGCCAACCTGCGGTCCCACCTGCTCTCATTCCAGTAAATCGTTTCTTCACATCTGTTATCTGCCTGACACCGTCTCTTCGACCCAGGTCCGCAACGGTTATGAACTACATAATACCTCCGCATTAAACGTCCGAAACCTCCCGCCGGAAACTCATACTCTCTGTGCCCTTTAGGGTAAATGCCGGCCCCAATATAAGGATTCGATGCCTTGTTTAAGACAATCCCTAATTACTATCAAGATTATTCCCCCATATTATGAGCACACCACAATTTCATTCTCCTTCTGAAAGGCGACCGGGAGCCTCGGCGCGAGCGGAATCCCGGTTCTTTTTGGGGCTGACGAACAAGGCCACTTTCCCCTGCCTGGCCGGTATTTAACTGGCAGGCCAAAATCGATTATGAGAAAAATTCTACCGCCTGCAATAATTTTCGTCTTGATCCTGGTTTCAGGGTGTGTCGTGATCGGGCGTGAACGCGATTACCGCGCGTTTGACGCCAAATTGCTCAATTCGGTTGTCCCCGGAACGACCACAGCCGGCCGGGTGACGCAGCTTTTCGGGCCCCCCGCCCAGGTTGTTAAGTTATCGAACGGGAATGCCTACATTTACACGAGGGAAACAGGCAAGGGAACGCTGGTGTGGCTGGTCCTGGTCACATTTGTGAACTACGACAGGGGGTATGACCAGATCGTTTTCTTTTTTGATAAAAACGGCGTTCTCACGCATTACGGCAGCTCTATAGATGCGGCGAAGGCGGCCTATGGCATGCCCTTTTAAATTCGTTAAATTCGTCCTGGTTTTTATCATCCCTGTAATTGCGTCAGGATGTATTACCCTGCGCATGGAAAAATTTAATATCGGCAATGCCGTGCCTGCCTCGATCGAGCTGAAGGAAAACCAATCCACTCTCCTGGATGCATTGACGTTTTGCGGAGCTCCCAGAGAAATCGTCGACCTGGAGGGCGGGACAGTTCTTGTCTACCAGAAGGATTTTTACAAGGCCGCCGAGTTGGGGCTGGGGCTTCCCTTCAGCTTCCAGTCATTATCCGGCGTGGGCGTTAACCTGTCGGGATACGGCGGCCTCTGGAAATATGACCGCCTGGTGCTGTTCTTCTCGCCCGATTGGGTCCTGATGAGCAAAGTATATGTGAAGGGAAGCGAAGAGCCGTTTTTTAAGACTCTCTTCCGGGATAAAGGTTCCGGGAAATAAGCCGGGGATAAACAATACGCCAAAAACTCAGTTGATCAGTGCGCTGGTGCGGTCTCGCCTGCTTTCATGTTTTCACTTGAACTGCCCACATTAATAATTCCAGAAACATGAAGCCTTGATATTATAATCCCCCTCGCGGTTCGGGCCCCAGGGGATTTCCGGCTTGACCCACGTGCCGAAGGTATCCGTCCACATCTTGAGTATGACCAGGCCCGACTTAAAGCTTTTCCTGTCATCCATATGCCAGTTGACCTTGACCTCCGTGTCGGCGCCCACCCACCATTTCCAGCTGAGCTTCGCAATCAGAAAAGGATTGACGGTCAGGTAATGGATATTGTCGCGGTCCGATTGGCCGGCGAAGGATATAAAATCCTGCGCCTTGATGAAGAACAGGGCCCTTCGCTCCCCTATCCACCAGCCGGGAATTGCGAGAGGGTCGACCTGCCATTTGCCGGCTCCTAAACTGCCGTCCGTCGCGGACGGGACGGTAATGCCTGAACCCGCGGCAACGAAGAAATTTTCGGTTGCGTAGGGGACCAGGAGCGCCTGGCTGTAGATATCCCCCAGGCCGGTATGTGTGCCCTTTCCCAGGTTCGCAGACGTAACAGGCACGTCAAATCTCAGGAGGAAGTTTCGCAACCCGCCGAATTTGACGATATCGGTCCTCAGGATAAAGAAGTTTCGCCACGCATCTCCTTTCAGATTATAGAATTCCTCCCGGACGTTGAAGATGACGGGTTTGGTCGGGTCTATGTCGCCGATTATTTCTGTGTTGCGGTCGGGTTCGGCCGCAGTCCCAAGCGGGATTGCCAGGAAGAAAAAGAGCGCCAGTGCTGCTCCCCTCAGGGCCGCCATTTTGGGTCCCGAAATGTCACTTGTTTTATCGGCTCTTCATGAGAGGCCTCATCTGCAGTCTCTCACAAAAGCCAGTTCTGGGCTTCGGCAAGCTGGCCGGTGCGGAAGTACCTGACGGGGGCTGACCGCACCCCTTCGCCGGCAAACATCAGCATATCCTGCTCCCATGCGGGGTCGCCGATTATCGCTATTTTCGCGATCTTGTCTCCGTACTTCATAATGAAACTAACATCGCTCCACTCCTGGACTCCGCCTGTCAGGCCCCGAAAATCATTATCAACGATGACCAGCACCCTGGCCTTGTCCCCGCCGGGGCCGGCTTCCTTCAAAGCGGCCGACTGGATAGTATCCAGTTCCTGCTTGCCGAGGGCGCCGCTGAGGTGAACCACCCAGATGCCGTTTTGCTCCCTTTTAATGGTTGCCGCCATTCCTTTTCTCCTTTCCAGTTCCTATATCCACCCCTGCTGTTGAAAACGGGCCCTCAGTCTTTCGGCAACTTCCTTTGAGATCTGATCGGCGCGGCCCGCCAGCTTGCCTTTGCCGCTCGCTTCCCCGTACAGCTTCATCCCGCTCGTAACAATGAGGCCGATAGGACTTCCCGTGATCGCGTAAGAGGCGGCGCCGACGCCGACCCCGGGCGTCTTGCCGCCGCCGGCGTCAGCCTGGCCGTAACCGAGCTTGCGCAATCCCGTGGGGGTCATTTGAAAACCTTCAGCCGCCGCCTGCAGATTGGTATTGCCTGTCCCCAACCCGATGATCACACGTCTTCCGGCTTTCCCTTCTTCTGATGAAAGTAAATAACCCCTCAGAACGAGATCGTTGACCTGCGGCTTCGAAGAAGCCGTGGCATGTTTCGCGGACATTCCCATGGCGTTTATCCTTTTAACCAGGTCGACTGCAATCAGGTTGCCGAGCTTTTTGCCTGTCGCAATCTGTTCATCTGTTTGAGGAGAGGATTCAAACTTTCCTGCGAATTCTGAATAGGGCGGAATATCCTTAGGCGTGGCGGTGAAATCGTATACCCAGATATTTGCCGGCTTGGGGAGCTGTTCCGTTACGAGCTGCTCGCGATTTGTGACCTTTGTTTTTGCACACCCGGCGGCTGTTACGGCAACAAGGACCGCAATGATCAAATATTTTTTTCTCATCATCTTAATCCTCCTTGGAGCATTGAATATGTGTATGACTTTTTCCCCCGCCGCTGTATCAGGGTAAATATTATTTTTCTCCGGCGCATGGATGAAAATGCAGCGGAATCAGGCCGGCTTTGTAATCGGCTTTTTACCCTGGAATGCTTGCGCGATGTTTAAGGAGCACCGGGTTCCCTGATCTCTCCCATGCGGCGCAGCAGCGGAGTCATAGTAAGCCCCTGCACAAAGATCAAAAAAGGGGATGAACGAGAGCCCTATTCCGGCGAGGACAAGTCCGATAGTGTAAGGGATGCGCAAACGCCTCGTTGACTATTGCTACTATGCAGGCCATGAGGAGCGGGTCAGAAATCTATCAAGCCTTATGGATATTCCAAGTAATCACCATGAAGCGCCTTGACACGGCTTTGCCTATTCAGCGGTTATTTTTGAGATTTCGCCTGGTCTGAAGCCATCTGGTCGGCTATGACCACCCAGCCGCCCCCCATGGCCTTGTACAGGTTCACCAGTGTCACAAAAAGCACACCCTGTATCTGGGCGTATTGCAGCTCTGCGTTGAAGAGGCTGCGCTCGGAATCCAGGACCTCAATATAGCTCGTATACCCGTTTTCGTATCGCTTCCTGGCAATGCGCGCATATTCGCGGAGCGACTCGACCGCATGGCCCTGGGCCTGAAGCTGCTGACGCGTGAGCTTCTGGCCCGCCAGGGAGTCGTCGACCTCGCGGAAGGCATTCTGGATTGCGCCCTGGTAGGAATACAGCGCCTGCTGCTGAATGGCCCTGGTAGCCTTGACCTGCCCCGCTATTGACCCGCCCGTGAATATCGGAGTGGTGAGGACCCCGGCCCAGCTCCAGACCTTCGCGGGGCCGGTGAAAAGGTTCGAGAGATCGGTGCTGGACCACCCGAAAAGCCCGGTGAGGGAGATGCTGGGGAAGTACTGGGCTTTGGCGGCGCCGATCCTGGCATTCGCGGCGATAAGGGCCTGCTCGGCCTGCCGGATGTCGGGGCGCCTCGCCAGCAGCTCCGAGGGGATGCCTGCGGGGACCGCGGGCAAGACAAGATTGTCCAGGCTGCTCCCTCTTTGTATGGGGGCAGGGTTTCTTCCCAGAAGGACGCTCAAGGCGTTCTCCTGGAGGGCTATCGACTTCTGTATGGGAGGAATGCTGGCCAGGGCCGTTTCATATTCCGACTTGTTCTGGTTGAGCTCCAGTTCCGAGACAACGCCGCCTGCAAACCTTCGCTGGAAAAGCCTGTAAGATTCTCCGCGGCTTTCGGCGGTCCGGATGGCGATTTCGAGCTGTTTGTCGAGCTCACGGAGGTTTATGTAGCCGATCGCTACGGAGCTGACAAGAGAGAGGATGACCGCCTGCCGCGCTTCCTGCGTGCCCAGCAGGTCGGCTCGGGCCGCTTCGGCGGTCCTGCGCCATTTGCCCCAGAGGTCAAGCTCCCAGCTGCCGAGAATTGAAGCGTCGTAAACGTTTGAGGGGTTTTTGACTCCCGGGGTAAGCGGCACCGGACCCTCTTCGGAAAACCTGCTCCTCCCCGCGTCGGCGTTCACGTTTATCTGCGGGAACAATCCCGAACGCCCAGCCCAGTACCTGCCGACAAATTCATCGACCCTGGCAGCCGCGATCCGCAAATCATAGTTCTCTTTTAACGCGATAATAATCATTTGATTCAGGACCGGATCATTGAACTGCTCCCACCATATGGTGTTGGCCGTATCCCGGGCCTCGCTTTCCTCAAAGCGCCAGTCCGCCGGGCTCTCGACCGAAGGGCGCTTATAATCCGGTCCCACCATGCACCCGCAAATTATGAATGAAAGGAGCAGGAAAATAGCTTTGGGCAAAATATGCTCGCGCGCTGCACGCAAGGATCGAGCAGCTGAAAATGGAAGTGGAAGGGGATCGCCCGATAGCGACTCGGATTTTCCTTGAGCGAATTTTTTTTCATTCAGAGGAGCGAAAGCGACGAAGAATCTGTTTTTATTTACAAACAGATTCTTCGCTGCGCTCAGGACGACAACAATTCGCCATGTGAAAAATCCCTGAGCATGAGGGTGATACCCTTCCACTTCAGAGATATTCAGGTGTCTGCTACTCATGGCCCTTGTCCTCCGGCGGAACGACCATGATCAGCTGGTCATGCGGTTTTTGCTTGGAGAATTTCGCCACAAGATAGAACGTGACCGGGATAATGAAAATGGCTATGAAGCTCGCGGCCAGCATGCCCCCGATGACGGCCGTCCCCATGACCTGCCTCGAGATGGCCCCGGCCCCGCTGGATTTCGCCAGGGGCACGCAGCCCAGGATAAAGGCGAGAGAAGTCATCAGGATGGGCCTGAGCCGGAGCTTGGCGCCGGCAAGGGTCGCCTCCATGAGCGGTGTGCCCTTTTCGTATTCCATCTTGGCGAACTCGACAATCAGGATGGCGTTCTTCGCGGAGAGGCCGATGAGCATGACAAGGCCGATCTGGGCGTAAATGTTGTTTTCAAAGCGGAACACCCACAACGCCCCCAGCGCTCCCATCACGGCTATGGGCGTGCCCAGGAGCACGCTGAAGGGCAGCGACCAGCTCTCGTACTGCGCCGCCAGGATCAGGAAGACGCACAGCAGCGAGAACCCGAAAATGACCGCCGGAGGTACGCCTTCCTTGGCCTTCTTTTCCTGATAGCTCATCCCCAGATAGCTGAAACCCATCTCGCGCGGCATCGTTTTGGCAAACACGTCCTCAAGCACCTCCATTGCCTGGTCCGAGCTGTAGCCAGGGGCCGCGCTGCCGTTTATCTGGGCGGAGCGGTAAAGGTTGTAGCGCATCGTGAACTCCGGCCCCTCAATGGGGTTCGTGGAAATCAGTGCTGCCATGGGGACCATGTTGCCATCGGCGTTTTTGACGTGAAATTCCCCCAGGTAGCTTGCCTTTGTCCTGTACTCCCCGTCGGCCTGGACGTAAAGCTGCCACTGCCGCCCGAAGCGGTTGAAATAATTTACGAAGATGCCGCCCATGAAACACTGGAGCGTTTTATACGTGTCCGCCAGGCTTACCCCCTGTTTTAAGACCTTGTCCCTGTCAACTTTTATAAACAACTGGGGGACGGTCGGGCGGAAAGTTGAGTTCACGCCGGCCAGTTCCGGCCTCTTGCGCGCCTCATCCAGGAACTTGGCCGTGTTTTCGGCAAGGAATTTCACGTCCTTGCCCGCCCGGTCCTGGAGGAGAAATGTGAAACCTCCGGCGGCCCCGATTCCGGGAATGGCCGGGGGGGAAAAGGAAAACCCGATTGCATCAGGGAGATTGCCCAACTCGCGCGTCAGGTGCGCCTTGATGGTCTCGTATTTTTCCTCGGGCTTCTTGCGTTCGGCCCAGTCTTCGAGAGTTATCCAGAAGAAGGTGCTATACGTGTTCTGCACCTGGCTGAGCATGCTGTACCCGATAACGGACGTGCAGTATTTAACGCCGGGGGTTTTCAATATTATGTCTTCAGCCTTCTGGGATACTTTCTGCGTCATCTGCAGGGACGAGGCGTCGGGCAGCTGCAGGCCGGCATAAACATATCCCTGGTCCTCTTCGGGGAGAAAAGCCGTCGGCAGCATTTTCCCGAACAGGCCGGCCAGGACCGCCATGCTTACGAGGAACACCATGCTGATCACACTTTTCCTGACGAGGATTGCGCTCCAGTTCACATATCCGTCCGTTGCGCGGCCGAATACCCGGTTGAACCAGTCGTAAAATTTCTGGAGCGGCCCCCAGGCTTTCTTCCGGGGGCGCAGCAGGAGCGCCGAAAGAGCAGGGGAGAGCGTTAAGGCATTGAAAGCCGAGATGATGACGCTCACCGCGATTGTAACAGCAAACTGCTGGTAAAGGCGGCCTGTGATGCCGGGGATGAAAGCGGTCGGGACAAAGACCGCCGCCAGGATTAGAGCTATCGCTATGACGGGGCCCGAGACCTCCTGCATGGCCTTGCGCGTGGCCTCTTTGGGAGATAGACCATGCTCGATATGGTGCTCCACCGCTTCGACGACGACGATGGCGTCGTCGACGACCAGCCCGATGGCAAGCACCAGGCCGAAGAGAGACAGCGTGTTGATGGAAAACCCGAAAGGAGGAAAGAGCATGAACGTGCCCACGAGGGAAACAGGCACGGCGAGCAGCGGGATCAGGGTCGCCCGCCAGCCCTGGAGGAATATGAACACCACAATAATGACCAGGATGAGGGCTTCGTAAAGCGTCTTGACGATTTCTTTTATACCCTCTGTAACTGCCAGGGTAGTGTCAAGGGCAACTACATATTCCACGTCGTCGGGGAAGCTCTCTTTGAGGGTCTCCATGACTTTCCTGGCCCCCTTCGCGGCATCGATCGCGTTCGAGCCGGGCAGTTGGTAAAGGGCGATGACCGCAGCCGGCTTGCCGTTGAGGCGGCCTGCGAGGTTGTATGTCTGGGAGCCCAGTTCTATCCTCCCGACGTCCTTTATCCTGACAAAAGAACCGTCGGGCTTTGCCCTGATAATGATATTGCCGAACTGGTCCTCATTCTCGAGCCGCCCCTCGGAACGGACCGCCGTCGTAAAATCCTGCCCCGGAGGTACGGGTTCGGCGCCGATCTGGCCGGCCGGATTGACTGTGTTCTGGGCCTGGATGGCGTTGACTATCTCCGGCACGGTAATGCCCAGGTTGGCGAGACGGTCCGGCCTGACCCACAGCCTCATGGCGTACTCGCCCGCACCGAACACGGTGACACTGGCGATGCCCGGCACGCGGGTCATCTGGTCATTGATGTTGATGTTCGAGTAGTTGGCCAGGAAAATTCCGTCATAGGTCCCCTTTGGCGAGTAAAGGCAGAAAATGATGAGCGGCGCGGACGTTGATTTTTGCGTGGTCACGCCGAAGCTGCGGACGTCCGAAGGCAACTGGGAGTCCGCCTGGGTGACGCGCATCTGCGAGAGGATCTGGTCCGTGTTCGGGTCCGTCTTGACATCGAAGTTAACGTAAAGGGTAATCTGGCCGTTGTTGGCATTTATGGAGTACATGTAATTCATGTTGTCCACGCCGGACATTTTCTGTTCGATCGGCGTGGCAACGGACTGCTCGACTGTTAACGCATCAGCGCCCGTATAGGTTGTCTTTACCTGGATTTCCGGCGGGACGATATTGGGGAACTGGGCGATCGGCAGGCCCAGCATGGCCACGACACCAACTATGACCATGAGGATGGAAATGACCATGGCGACAATGGGACGGTTTATGAAAAATTCACTCATTTTTCTGTCTTCTTCTCTTCAGTCTCAGGGCCGGCGCCGAAGGCCGGCTTTGACTGGGATTGCCCTGGAGCCGGCTTTGCCTTGGGCTCTGCGGCGGCCGGCGCCGGCTTCTCCTCATACGGTTTTGGGTTTACGATAATTCCCGGCCGGACTTTCTGGACCCCTTCCAGGACGACCTGTTCGCCGGGCTTGAGCCCTTCGTCCACTACCCGGAATTTTTCCACGGTATCGGACACCTTGACGGGCCGGATTTCAACCTTGTTGTCGGGGCCCACCACTGCCACCCGATAGGTCCCCTGGAGCTCGGATACGGAACGCTGCGGAACGAGGACGGCCCCTTGCCTTACGGCCATTTCCACGCGGACCCTGGCGAACAATCCCGGGCGCAGGATATTTCTCGGGTTCTCAAAAATTGACGCGATCTTGATCGTGCCCGTTTTGGGGTCCACCTGGCGGTCGGCAAAGTAGAACCGGCCTGTATGCGGATAAAGGCTCCCGTCGGCCAGGTACATTTGGATTTTTTTCGGGGCCCGGTCTTTGTCCCCTTTTGACTTCTCAATGATCTGAAGGAACTGCTGCTCGCTGAGGCCGACGTAAACCTTGATCGGGCTGATTGTTGATACGGTCGTCAGTTCTTCGGTCGTGCCCGGCCCGACAAGGTTTCCGATTTGGGCCTTTGCTATCCCGGCAACCCCGTCGATAGGCGACCTGATCCTGGTGAAACCGACGTCCAGTCTGGCCTTGTCCACGGCCGCCTGCGCCGCTATGACCGACGCGTGCGCTGCAAGTTCCTGGCCGGTAGCGTCGTCGAGGTCCTTCTTGCTGACCGCGTTCTCATCCGCAAGGGGCTTTATCCTCGCCAGGTTGGCTTTCGCCGTGATCCAGCGCGCCTGCTGCTGTGCGAGTTGGCCCCTGGCCTGCTCGAGCGCTGCCTCAAAGGTGCGCGGGTCTATTTCGAAGAGCACCTGGCCTTTTTTTACATTATCGCCCTCCTTGTATTTCTGGCTGATTAGATAGCCCTGGACCTGGGCCCTGATCGTGGCATTCACAAGGCCGTCTGTCGTCCCGATCCATTCATTATAGATGGGAACATCTTTTTGGACGACGGCGACTACCTCGACGACGGGCGGCGGAGGCGCTTCCTGCTTGGCTTTGGAACAGCCGGACAAACCTGCCAGCAGGACGATGATCGCCAGGCCAAGCCAAGCCCGTCGCAATAAAAGCATTAAAAGGCCTGGAGTACGTTCCATGATGCCCTCCTTTTCCTGAGAAGCCATTCAGGCGCTTTGCATACAAATATGATCATCTCTCAACTGCGCTGATTCAATCAGATCAAATAGCATGCCACTGCAGACCGCCCCTGGCAGATTGCAACCGTAAGATTCAGCGCGTGTATTTCCAGTTGCCGTGAGCTTTCCGGGTGGAGCCGCCCGTAAAATATTTCGGAGGCGCTGAATATTGAGGGCTCAATCAAGCTGTCATAGCGGCTGTCCTTGATCCGGTATCGCATCCGAGCCCTCCACCCACAGCGACAACAGCCTGTATGTAACTGCAAGCACGACCGGCCCGACAAAAAGGCCCACTATGCCGAAGGCGATGAGGCCCCCGATTACCCCGGCGAAGATCAGGAACAGGGGGAGATCGGCGCCCTTTTTGATCAGGATGGGGCGCAGGAAATTGTCGAAGGTGCTGACGAACACGGTCCATACCAGCAATATAGTCGCCCAGGTCGCCTGGTCGTTTGAATAAAGCCAGACCACGGCGGGAAGCATAACCAGCCAGGGCTGGACCTGGGCAATGCAAAGCATGAAAATCACTGCGGTCAGCAAAGTCGCGGCGGGCACGCCAGCGACGGCCAGGCCGATGCCCCCGAGGACCGACTGGAGCAAGGCTGTGCCGACCACGCCAAGCGCCACGCCCTTCACGGTCCGGGCGGCAAGGACGGCGACTTCTTCACCCCGGTCCCCGCCCAGCCTGCGCCCCAGGCGGACCACACCCCTCGCGCAGATCTCGCCTTTGGCGTAGAAGACGGCCGCGATAATCACGGTCACGATGAACTGCAGCGCGATCACGCCGAAACCGCCGATCTGCGACAGGAACCAGCGAAAGATCTGTGTGCCGTAAGGAGCCAGGCGCTGTGACAACAGGCCCGATTCGGCCGCCGCGCTTTCCCATGAGTGCGCCAGCTTCGGGCCGACCAGGGGCAGTCCGGCCAGCCAGGCGGGCGGCGGCGGGACCTCCATTTCCGCAAAGGTTTTCAGCAGTGAATTCACCCTGTCCGCGTTGTCGAATATAGCTAATATAGCCAGTGAAAAAGGCACGATGAACACGACGAGCATGAAGATCGTCATAACGGAAACGGCCAGTGCCCGTTTGCCCCAAAGCCATTTCTGCACTGTCAGCATCAATTGCCAGGTTGCCGCGACGATCATGGCGGACCAGATGAGCGAGGGGAGAAACGGCCGCACAATCCAGTATGTCGCTGCCATCAGGGCCCCTATCCACAGCACCTGCAGGGTCACGCGGGTTAAGTCCTGGGTTGTCCGTTTCTGATTCATGCAGTCCTTTTCTTCATGCCGTCATGGCCGCGACCACCGGGCACGGGACAGTCAACACGAATATTTCCGGCAGCATTGGGTACGGAAAGATCCGGATTGCATCTCCTTTTCAGATTTTCAAGTGCGCTTCAGGACCTCAATCCCGCGCCATTCCGGATTTTCCCCCACCCTGACTCTTACCGTTTTGCTCAATATATTAAACGCGCCGAGGAGAGCGCTGCCGCTCACGGACCGCATGAATTTTTCAAACTTCGCCGTATCGTCCCAGTCCATCGCCAGGAAGAATACTTCCCCGTCCTCCATGTCCCGGTATATGCTCGACGCGCTGCACCCGTCTTCCTTGCGCATCGCGGACAGGAGCGCGCGCAGGGTCTGGTAAAGTTCCTGGAACCTTTCCGGTTTGGCCCTGATTTCCACAACAAGGTTCATAGCTCTCCTTGGCGGCAGACGCCTGCAGCACCTCGGAGTTATACATTTCAAAATTTGTTCCAGTTATGTTTCGAGCGGTTTTTTTTGAGGAAAGCTCCGGTATTTCCTGATTTTATTTTTTGGAAACAGCAGCGAATTAAGAAAGGCGGACAAAGAAATGCCCTCAATATGTTGCGGATTTTTAAATTATTGAGGGCATATTTTTGCGGGTATTCAGAGTTTTGCAGGGCGTGATATCCCCAGCTTTTTGATCCGGAAGCGCAGAGTGCTGGGATTCATGCCGAGAACAGCCGCGGCCCCGTTTTCACCTTCTATTCTCCACAGCGTTTTCTGGAGAACTTGCAGGATGTGTTCCCGAGCCATTGCTTCAAATCCCTTGATCGATTTGCTGCAGGCGAGGACGGTCTCGTGCTCAAGCTGATCGAATATCCGGAATATCGGTCCCGGGCTCGTGATCACGGCCCTTTCCACGACGTGCTCCAATTCCCTGATGTTTCCGGGCCAATCATAAGCCTGCAGCCTCTTCATCACATCGCGGGCAATTGTTTCATAGTGCCTGCCGAACTTCCGCGCCTACTTGTGCATGAAATGCATTGTCAGTTCCGGGATGTCATCAAGCCGGTTTCTCAGGGGCGGAATCGTGACCGGAAAGGTGTTGAGCCGGTAATAAAGGTCCTCCCGGAACCAGCCGTTGCGCGCTTCATCTTTAAGATTGCGGCTTGTAGAAACTATTACTCTCACGTCCACCTTGACCGTTTTCGGACTGCCAAGCCGTTCGAACTCGCCGTCCTGCAGGACTCTCAGAAGCTTTGACTGGAGTTCAAGGGGAAGCTCGCCGATTTCGTCAAGGAATATTGTCCCCCCGTCCGCCACTTCAAAGCGCCCGGCCTGCCTGGCGTGCGCCCCTGTAAAGGCGCCTTTCTCCCGTCCGAAAAGCTCGCTTTCGACGAGATTTGCCGGCAAGGCCGCGCAGTTGACGGTTATCAGCGCCTTGTCCTTGCGGCGGCTGATTTCGTGGATGGCATGGGCGACCATCCCCTTGCCCACGCCCGTTTCCCCCAGGATAAGCACCGTGGCATCGGTAGGCGCAACCTGCCGGGCCCTGAACAGGACATAATTAAGAGAGTCGCTTGAGCCGATTATCTTGCCGAAGCCCAGTCCCGTCTTGATCTCCTCGCGGAGGTAAATATTCTCGTCCTCAGTCCGGCACTTGAGTATTTCTATTTCGGCGATCAGTTCCTGGAGATGGTTTTCCATTCTCTTCAGATCGGTGATGTCCCGCGCGAAAACTGATATGCCGAACAGGGCGCCGTCGCACATGAGGGCATTGAAATTCAGCAGCAGTATCCTTTTGCCCCTGTACGTCTCGTACTCCGTCGTGAACGGTCCCCCTTCCAGCAGCCTCTTATAAAAGGAGTCCCAGATCCGGATGCGCTCTTCGGAATCGAAGAGGTCTGCCGGCGCCATTCCCGCCTTAATCTCCAGGCCGACCTCTTTACGGAAGTATTCATAAAGCGCCTTGTTGAACGTGAGAAGGCCGAAGCTCTTCACGTCCACCGACCAGATCATGTCGGGCGTGCTGTTGATAAGGGTTTCCAGCGCGGTTTGAGATCTTTTCAGCTCAAGCTCTACATAATTCCGCTGGATGTTATCGGGGGACAAGCCCATAGAAGCCTGCTCATCTACGTATAATGCCTCAATATTGCGGACTTCAGTTTTATGCTCTTGCATTCCCAGGCCGCCTGGAGTTTATGCCTGCACGCGAAAACCTTCCGCCGATACATTATCGAGAGGGGGGCAATCATGATGAGCTGCAAGGGTTAAGGCAATCCAAATATAAGCGAAAAAGGGGATTTTCATCCACTGGCCTGAACCGTATTTTCAAAGTTGGATATTCTTAAGGCCCGTCATCCGGAACTGCATGGCCGTCGTGATGCAATACGGAAAAATCTTTAAGCCTGAAAGCTCGAGAGAAATGCCTGGCGAATATCAAAACAGTTGAATGCCCGCAGGATTTGCCCTCAAAGATTTCAGCCGATCCGCAATATATTGCGGGCGCTTCACCCTCCCGTGATTCCGCACGATCAACTTTCGAATAAAATACCCCTTTGAATCCGGCTGTTTGTATTGTGACGGGCAGCGCCTCCGGGCTCTGGAATGTTTTTTGAAATAACAAATCACGAATAGATATCACCGGGGAATATGTCTGTGGCATTTTCGCCGCCCCGGTTGAAGGCGGGCGGGCATCCCCGAAATTATCTCAGAAATAGGGGGGACAAAAATTCAGGAAATCAGCCGGGGAAAATAAGAATTGCCTTTAAAGTCAACCCGGGATTTTTGCAATAAGCTGAGAGGACATAACCCTGATCACCTGTAAGGTCAAAAGATAAGGTCATCGTTCAGGGCAAAAATATTCCAAGGAGGAATTATGAAGAAATCAATTAGATCGTTTATTGTATTGATTCTTGCTTTTACGGTTGCCGCCTGCGCAACGGGCAAACAGCAGCAGACAGCGGCGCCCTCCCCCGGCGGCCCGTCTCCCGGCGTTCAGGCCCCGGCCGTCCAGTCCGGGGCCGCCCAGCAACAGCCCGGCCAGGACCAGGGCTACGCGCCGATAAAGCAGGAGGGCGGAGCCAAAAATTTCCTGGGCCAGTACTATGACGTGCTGCAGCCCGGCCCCAAAGGAGGGGCCGAGAAGCGCTGGTTGAAGCCGGACACCAACTTCGGGAAATACAATAAGGTCATGCTGGAGAGCGTTGTGTTTTACCTGGCCGGGGATTCGGCTTATAAGGGGATAGACCCCCAGGTCATGAAAGACCTGTCGGACAAGTTCAATCTTACCGTGGCCAACACCCTCAAGGATAAATACCCCATAGTGACGCAGCCCGGGCCCGATGTGGTAATTCTCCGTCCCGCGATAACCAATCTCGAGCAGAGCCGCCCCGTCCTGAGCGGTGTTACGTCTGTCGTGCCCATAGGATTGGGCATTAGCATTCTTAAGCGAGGGACTGTGGGTTCCTGGACCGGCTCCGGCGAAACGGGCATGGCTTTAATGGCCGTGGACAGCATGACCAATCAGGTAATCGCGGCGGCTGAAGATCACCAGCATGCCGGCTTCACGGAGAGATTCAGCAAATACGGATCCGCTGAAGACGCCTTTAAGTTCTGGGCGGAACGCTTAAGAAAATTCATGGATGATGCGCACAGCGCCACCGGGTAAAATAAAGAACTGCAGCCAGGGGCCATATGACGGAATCAATTTCCGCAGCCCGCATGAGCGCCGCTCGTTCGGGCGATACTCTCATATTGAATATCTCGGGGGACTGGACACTCGAGAGCCGGCCCCCCCCGGCAACAGACCTGGAAAAAGAGATAGATAAGGAACCCCGCCCGGGCCGGGTGGAACTTGATGCCCGCGAACTGGGCCGCTGGGACAGCACGATACTTACCTCTCTCGTGGAATTGGCCGGATTCTGCCGGTCAAAGCACATAGAGCTCGAAAAGGGCGGCCTGCCGGACGGCGTGCAGCGCCTCTTCAATCTGGCAACGGCAGTGCCCGAAAGAGGCGCGCGCGCACCGGCTGCACGGCCGCCTTTTCTTGTCTTGCTGGGCGATAGAGCACTTTCTGCCTGGGGCGGATTTCTCAATTCCGTGGAATTCGTAGGAGAGGTGTCAGCCGGTTTTGTCCGGATGCTGGCGGGCCGCGCCCGCTTCCGCGTGGCCGACCTGTGGCTCATCATGCAGGAGTCGGGGAGCCAGGCCCTCCCAATCGTTTCCCTGATCAGCTTTCTCGTCGGCCTTATTCTAGCCTTTGTCGGGGCCATTCAGCTCAAACTGTTCGGGGCTCAGATTTATGTCGCCGACCTCGTCGGCATAGCCATGGTCAGGGCCATGGGCGGCATCATGGCGGGCATAATAATGGCAGGCCGCACCGGCGCTTCCTTTGCGGCGCAGATCGGCACCATGCAGGTGAACGAGGAAATAGACGCCCTGAAGACCGCGGGGATCCCGCCTATAGATTTTCTGGTGCTCCCGAGGGTCCTCGCCCTTTCGATCATGCTTCCGCTGTTGACAATTTATGCCGACCTCCTGGGCATCCTTGGCGGAATGTTTGTCGGCGTAATCGGCCTCGATTTGAGCCCGACGGAATTCTTCATCGAGTTGAAAAGAGCCGTTCCCCTCGTAAACCTGTGGATCGGACTCTTCTCGGGATTCGTCTTCGGGATACTCGTATCCCTGACCGGCTGCCTGCGGGGGATTCAATGCGGGCGGAGCGCTTCGGCCGTCGGCGACGCGACACGCTCGGCGGTTGTGACGGGCATCGTGGCCATTGTAGTGGCCACGGCGATTATAACGGTTGTCTGCAGCATCCTGGGGATATAGCGCATCAAAGTCCCCCTTTTCTAAAGGGGATTCAGGGGGATCTTTCCATTCGTCCAATGCACCGCAATGCAAAATCCCCCCCGGCCCCCCTTTAAAAGAGGGGGGGGTCAGAATGGAGTGTATAAATGAGCAGCCTGGAACCCCACATAATCGTGCAGGACCTCACCATGGCATACGGGAGTTTCGTCTTGCAGCGCGATTTGAACTTTACCGTGAACCGGGGCGATATCTTCATCATCATGGGGGGCAGCGGCTGCGGCAAGAGCACGCTGCTGCGCCATCTTGTCGGGTTGAATAAGCCGGCCAAAGGCAAGGTGATTTACGGCGATGTCAGCCTCTGGGATTCGCCGCCCGAGGTCCGCGACAACATAATGCGGCGCTGCGGCATCCTTTACCAGAGCGGCGCGCTCTGGAGCTCCATGACCCTTTCGGAAAATATCGCCATTCCCCTCGAGGAATACACGAAGCTGAGCGCGAAAGAGATCAGGAAACTCGCGTCCCTGAAGCTGGCATTAGTGGGCCTGGCCGGCTTCGAAGATTATTATCCGGCGGAGATCAGCGGCGGCATGAAAAAGCGCGCGGGCCTGGCGAGGGCCATGGCCCTCGACCCCGACATCCTTTTCTTTGATGAGCCTTCCGCGGGGCTCGACCCGATCAGCTCGCACATGCTCGACGAACTGATCCTGGAATTGCGGGCCAGCCTTGGCGCCACGGTGGTCATCGTGACCCATGAACTGCCGAGCATCTTCGCGGTCGGCAACAATTCCGTTTTCATCGATGCCACGGAAAAAACCATGCTTGCCACGGGCGACCCCAAAAGGCTGCTTACGGAATGCCGGAATCCCACCGTGCAAAATTTCCTGACACGGGGAGAGGCCCAGGCATCAGCCGCGCCGGGGGAAGTCCCCGGCCCGTGCCTGCTCGCCCCGGGAAGCAAACCTGCGGAAGGAGAAAAACGTGAGTAAAGCTGCCAGTAAAACAATGATCGGCGCTTTTGTCCTGGGTGCGATAGCCCTGGTCGTGGTCGCCGTGGCCGTGTTCGGCTCCGGAAGGTTTTTCAAACAGACCCAGACCTATGAGACATATTTCACCGGTTCCGTAAAGGGGCTGAGCGTCGGCGCCCCTGTCCTGTTTCATGGCGTGCAGGTCGGTTCAGTGAAAGATATCTCCCTCATCTTCGATCCTAAGACGCTGAGTTTCTATGTGCCTGTCATTTTCGATGTATTTCCGGACAAGGCGCAACGATTGGGACCGCAGACTGAGGCAAAGGGGCAATTGGTAAAACCCATGATTGAAAAAGGTTTGCGGGCCCAGCTTATCATGCAGAGCATCATAACCGGCCAGCTTGCTGTGGCCCTCGATTTCTTTCCACAGGAACCGCCCCAATACATAGGCCTGCTTGCCCGATATCCCGAGATCCCTTCCGTGCCCTCCGCGACGGAGGAGCTGCAGCAAACGCTTCAAGAGCTGCCCTTGAAAGAAATAGTGAAGAAATTGGATTCGGTAATCGGAAGAGTAGACGAATTCGTCCACTCGGGTGATGTGCAGGCCAACATGAAATTGCTCCAGGCGACTCTCGGGGAGACGGCCAAGCTCATGGACCAGCTGAACGACGAGGTGGAACCGCTCGCAAAAAATCTGCAGGGCACTTCGGATGAAATTCGCCGGGCCGTGGCCAATATCGGCGGACAGGTTACTGGTCAAAACGGCCTGATCCAGACTTCCTCCAAGACCCTGGAGCGGGCCGACGAGATGCTCCTTTCGGTCCAGCAGATAGCCCAGGAGAATTCCGCGATCGGCTACGAACTTGGCAGCGCAATCATGGAAATGAACAGGTCCTTGCGCTCCCTCCGGTCCCTGGCCGATTACCTTGAACGCCATCCCGAGGCCATTATCAAGGGAAAGAGGCAGCCATGAAAATTACAGAAATGAAAAAATGCTTTTGCTGGAAAACGGTTTTACCGATTGTCGCCCTTGTTCATATGGCGCTGGCGGGCTGTATTGGGGGGGCCTCCAAGCCCTCGCGGTTTTATACCCTGAACCCCGTGAGAACGGCGGTTGTCGACGGAATGGACGGAAGCGGGCAGAGCGGCACCCCCGAGGCCAGCATCGGGATCCTTCCTGTCGAAATACCTGATTACCTCGACCGGCCCGAGATTGTCACGAGGACAAAATTAAACGAACTCCAGCTTGCCGAATACGAAAGGTGGGGCGGCGATTTGCGCAGCGATATTGCCCGCGTGCTCGCGGAGAATCTTTCGGCGCAGTATCCCGAAAGGCGTGTTGCCGTCATTACCGGCCGGAGAATCTTGCCGGTCGAGTACAGGGTTGCGGTGAATGTCACCCGTCTCGACGCGGTGCCGGGCTCGAACGTCTGGCTCCAGGCCCATTGGTCCATTGTGGATGAAGGCGGCCGGGTTCTGGCCCGACACGATTCGAACCTCAATGTACCCATCAGGGGGCGCGATTACCCGTCAATAGTCACGGCAATGAGCAATGCGGTCGACCGCCTCGGAAACCGGATTGCGGGCGCCCTCAAGCCGTTGCTGGCGAGTGCGGCAGCGGAAAACGAAACTGCCTCCGATCGCACTACCGCGGGTGTCGATTGAAAATACAGGCAATGCAGAGAGGAAAACACCGGATGACCTGCATTGAATGAAGCGTAACAAGGATTCGGAAAGGTTGGGAAAACGCACAAACAATCTTCCGCGGTAAGGAGTCAATCATGGGACAAGAACTAAAAACAAACTTAACAGAATTGGGGAATCTCTTCGAAAAGATCGGCAAGCTTTACACGACCCGGTTTTTCGAAGCCCTGAAGAATTTCCTGAACAGCATGGAACAGGCCGCCCGGGACCGGAAAACCGGCGATGGCGCTGCATTTGCCGATCCGTGGCGGGAGTGGGCCGATTATGCGGCGGACTTCGCCCAGCGTTTCGTGCTTTTCTGGGATGTAATGCGGGAACGCGGCGACAATTACCTCGAGCATGTGAAAGAGGGCCAGCCCCCTCTGCTGGCGTTCAAATCGGAGATGATCGCCGACGGGCGGACCTTTGCGCGTCCCGTTAATTATGCGCTGATCCGCATCATTCCCCCGGAAGGCGTTCAGATCGATAATACCAGGCGCCCCTTTATCATAGTCGATCCCCGCGCCGGCCACGGCCCGGGCATCGGCGGTTTCAAGATGGATTCCGAGGTCGGAACGGCCCTGCGGTTCGGGCACCCCGTTTACCTGATTATTTTCTTCCGCGACCCGGAACCGGGGCAGACCATTCTCGACGTCAGCGCCGCCGAAGCGCAATTCCTGAGAACGGTCGTCAGCCGCCACCCGGACAGCCCCCGGCCGACAATCTACGGCAACTGCCAGGGCGGCTGGGCCTCCATGCTGATCGCCGCAAACGACCCGGGCCTGGTCGGTCCCGTCGTCATCAACGGCGCGCCAATGTCGTACTGGAGCGGCAGCTGGAGCGGCAACGAGGGCGAAAACCCGATGCGATACAGCGGAGGCCTCCTCGGGGGATCGTGGCCGGCGCTGCTGGCCGGCGATCTCGGAAACGGCAAATTCGACGGCGCCTGGCTCGTGCAGAATTTCGAGAACCTCAACCCCGCGAACACTTTCTGGAGCAAGTACTACAACCTGTGGAAAAACGTCGATAAGGAGAGGGAACGGTTCCTGGAATTCGAGAAGTGGTGGGGAGGCTATTTCCTGATGAACGAGGAGGAGATCCATTGGATTGTTGAAAACCTCTTCATCGGCAACAAACTGGCCCGGGGCGAGGTGAAGGCGGCTGCCCCCGGGGCCTACGTTGACCTTAAAGCCATTCGCACTCCGGTCATAATATTTTCATCCCGGGGGGACAACATAACGCCGCCCCAGCAGGCGCTCAACTGGATTTCCGACGTCTACTCGAGCACGGCCGAGATCAAGGCCCTCGGGCAGGTCATCATTGGTCTCCTGAACGAGGACGTGGGCCACCTGGGCATTTTCGTCTCCGGCAAGGTCGCCCAGAAGGAGCATACGGAAATTATTGAAGCCCTTGACTTTATCGAGATGCTGCGGCCCGGCCTTTATGTGATGGATCTTGAGGAAACGGCCGGGAAGGGAAAGGACAGGTACATATCCTCCTTTCGCGAAGTCCGTCTCGAAGACCTCCGCAAACTCAACCGCCTCGAGCGTAAGGACGAGAAGCCGTTCGAGGCGGTCGAAGAGGTCTCGCTGATGAACGAGAAAATTTACTCGCTTTACGCTCGCCCGCTGGTCAGGAGCATGGTGAACGAGACAACCGCCCAAATGGGCCGGACTCTGCACCCCCTCAGGATGCAGCGCTGGTTGTTAAGCGACTTGAATCCCATGATGTGGCCGTTAAAGGCCATGGCGCCCTATGTACGGCAAAACCGGAAACCGGCGGCAAGCGACAATGCCTTTCGCGTATTAGAGGGCGCCTGGTCCCAGGCGATCACCGGGTCGCTCAATTTCTATCGCGACATGCGGGATGCGGCAACCGAATCGGCATTCTTTCAGATTTACGGGTCTCTTGTAGCCTCAGGGGTCGCACCGGGCGCGGAGGGAGAAACAAGGACAGGGCTCCCGCCGGCTGCGGCGGACCTGAGGGAGCTCCCTTATGTGAAGGCGGCCCTGGCGGCAATCGACAGGGGAGGGTACCCGGAAGCTGTCGCCCGAATGTCCGCGCTTTTCGGACGTTTCGCAAGCTCGATACCCCTGAGCCGCCTGGAGACCATCCAGGAGTTCGTTCGCGCAGATGAGGTGCTGTCGAAGATTTCCGAGGACGAAATGCGGCGCCTGAACTCCGAGGCCGGCGTGCTGGCGCTGCTGGAGCCGGAGCGCACAATGGAAGCGCTGCCGGGTCTGCTTTCCAGCAAGGAAGACCGGGACCGCGCCCTCAAACTGCTGGAATGGGCAATGTCCCTGGAGGGCGTTTCCCCCTTGCAGCTCGACTTTGCGAATAACATCTATGAGCTCATCAAGGGCGCCGCTCTTCCGGGAGCAAAAAAGAAATCATCCGGCAAGAAAAAAAATGATGTTCCCTCGTCCAAAACAGAAAGTGAACCGGAGAGGGCCGGGAGATGACCCGGATGGAGAGATGCAGAAGTTTTGAATATTGAGGTCTCAGGAGGAACAGCATGGCAGACATTCAACTGCCCGGGGAAACCGAGCGTTTAAAAGAATTCACAAACGTTACTTTTGATGAGATCCAGATCGGCGACAGCGCCGAGCTGACCGTCACCATGAAACAAAACCAGATCGACGTGGCTGCGATTGTTTCAGGGGATGTGGATGCCTTTTACCTGAAGGGTGACGGCGAGGCCGGCCAGGCCGGCCAGGCTGACAAAGACGCGAGGGCCGATCAGAAAAAGACAGAAGCGGCCGGCGCCGAGGCCCTTATATCGATAGTCCTGGGCACGCGCCTGCCCGGTCCGGGCATGCGCATCCTGCACAGGGATCTTGATTTCTCAGGGGATTTCACCGTCGGCGATACGCTGACGGCAAAGGTCAAAGCCCGAAAGAAACAGAAAAAAGATAATGTGGTCGTATTCGACAGCTCCTGCGTAAATCAGTCAGGCGCGGAACTTGTTTCCGGAACTGTGACAGTGCAGGCTCCAACCTCGCGACTCAAATACGACAACATAATGCCCGCTCATTTTGAACTGCGCTGGGGGGACGCCTTTGCTCAACTCCTCAAAGGATGCGAGGGCTGCGAGGCAATACCTACCGCTGTCGTGCACCCCTGCGACCGCGATTCCCTGGAGGGCGCCATTGAAGCGGCGCGGCGCGGCTTCATTGTCCCGGTGCTCGTCGGGCCCGAGGACAAGATAAAGGATTCCGCCCGGCAGGCCAATATCGATGTAAGCCCCTACCGGATAATATCCACGGAGCATAGCCATGCTTCCGCCGTGAAATCTGTCGAACTCGCCCGCGCGGGCGAGGTGGAGGCCCTTATGAAAGGCAGCCTCCACACCGACGAGATCCTGGGCGCCGTTGTCCCAAGTTCCGCCGGGCTGCGTACCTCGCGCCGGATCAGCCACGCCATGGTCATAGATGTTTCCACTTATCCTAAGATGCTCATACTGACCGATGCTGCCGTCAACATATTTCCGGACCTCGAGGTTAAACGGGATATAATCCAGAACGCGATCGACCTGGCCCATGCCCTGGGGATTGAGAAGCCCAAGGTGGGCATCCTCTCCGCGGTGGAAGTCGTCAACCCCAAGATCCCGTCCACCGTGGATGCGGCGGCCCTGTGCAAGATGGCCGACCGGGGCCAGATCACCGGCGCCATTCTCGACGGGCCCCTCGCTTTTGACAACGCCATCAGCGCCCAGGCGGCTAAAACAAAAGGCATTTCGTCGCCGGTGAGCGGCGATGTGGACATCCTGCTCGCGCCCGACCTGGAGGCGGCCAATATGCTCTTCAAACAGCTCACGTATCTCTCGGGTGCCGAAGGCGCAGGAATCGTCCTCGGGACCAGGATTCCCATTGTCCTCACCAGCCGTGCCGATTCGGTGAGGACGAGACTCGCCTCGGCGGCTGTGATGGCGCAAGTAGCAAATGCCCGGCGCCGGGGGCAGTACGAGACGAGGTGACTTTTCTAAATGTCTTTTAAAGGGGGCAGTTGGTGGGATTTTTGTTTACATGTCATTCTGAGGCTGAGCCGAAGAATCTTTCTTTTTAAAAAACAGATTCTTCACTGCGCTCAGAACGACAATATCGATGTATTCTTTTTTAAATTTCTCCTTTTTAAAAAAGGGGAAATCTCTTCAAGGAAATGAAATGAAACTCCCAACTGATTTATCCAAATACTCGGCTGTTGAAACCCTGCGCAACGGGCGTGTTGTCGAAATCCGCGCCGTGAGGCCGGACGACAGGGACGAACTGCTGAGGACTGTCGACAGGACGAGCACGGAGTCATTGCGGCGCAGGTTCTTTTCCCCCCGGCGCACATTCAGCAAAGAACAAGTAGACAAGTTTTTTGATGTTGATTTCGTCAATCATGTCGCGCTTGCGGTAATAGTGGAAGAGAATGGGCGCCGCGCCATCGCAGGCGGCTGCCGCTATATTGTTATCGGGCCCGGTCGCGCTGAAGTTGCATTCGGGCTGGAGGACAGGTACCAGGGACAGGGAATAGCGTCGGCAATGCTGCGCCGCCTTATCGGGATAGCCCTAAGCGCAGGGATAAAGGAATTCCATGCAGATGTGCTGCCGGGCAATCTCGCCATGCTCAAGGTTTTCGAGAAGAGCGGATTGGAGGTCTCGACGACGCGGGATGAGGGAATTGTCCACATCGTCATGCGATTGCATCCGGCGATAGCAGCAGGCCCGGCAGCATTATCGCCAGTGCAAATTCACTGACCGGGAAGAAAGCAGGGGAACGCGCGATCAGGCGAGTGGGGAGGGCAGGATACGGCCCATGGGGGCTGAGTATGACGTCAATTATCGTGAGTTGGCGGGGAGCAGTCATGCCGTCCTGATTGAGGAAGGACCGGCCGCAGGGAGTAGAAAATTGCCAGGGAGTCTTCAATGGAAAAGAAACCAAGACCTGACGTTATCGAACAGCTTGTGGACGAGCAGTTGGAAAGGTGGAAAGCAGAAACCCAGGAAAGGCGAGCCGCCGCAAAAACTCTGATCACCGTATCGCGTGAACCCGGATGCAACGGGGGCGCGATATCGGGAAAACTTGCCCGGGAATTCAGACTGGACCTGTACGCCGGCAAGATCGTCGAGGAAGTCGCGAAGAGCGCCAGAATGACCACCGCTGTGATCGAATCCCTGGACGAAAAAGGCAGGTCCATGCTGGATGACTGGCTCGCCATACTGGATCCGGCCCATAAACTCTCGTCGAATCAATATTTGAGTTACCTGGCGAAACTGATCGGCACAGTAGCCCGGCACGGTCATGCCGTCATCCTGGGCAGAGGCGCCAATTTCATGATCGAAGCGGAGCGCCAGTTGAGGATAAGGCTTATTGCCCCCCGGGAGTGGCGAATCAGGAATTCGATGGACAGGTTCGGGGTATCGCGGCGGGACGCCGAAAGAAAAGTAGCCCAGGTCGAGACGGATCGCAGAGATTACATCCTCAGGTACTTCAATGTGGATATAGCAGACCCCGTCAATTATGACCTGGTGATAAATACCGCATTCATCGGCGACAGCTCGATAATCGAAATGACAAGGGCGGGTCTGAAATTCAAAGGTTTAATCTGAGGGCTTTTCCTCTTTGCTCCTCTAAATTCCGAGGCGTAAAAATAGGAGGGTAAGTTAAATGGCAGATCTCATCATCGTTTTAAATTCCGGTTCTTCCAGCCTCAAATTCACAATCTACGCCGTTCAGAAAATAAAGCCCGCGGCGCTCCCGGCTCTCCAGGGTCTACAGGCTCTTTACGACGGGCAGATCGAGAGGATCCTCACCGAGCCGCACTTCAAGGCGAAAGACGCCTCCGGGAGAGTGGCCGGGGAAAGGGAGTGGTCCGGGCCGCTCGGACATGAAGGCGCGGTCCAGGCGCTGTTTGCCTGGGGAAGGGAAGTGCTCGGAGGCGCCGACAATATCACTGCTGTCGGCCACCGGGTGGTCCACGGCGGACGCAGATTCAATGATCCCGCCATAATCACCCCCCAGGTTTTAGAGGAACTGGAAAAATATGTG